>JBDTVS010000110.1:0-11954 GCA_040007095.1 Acidobacteriota bacterium | reverse complement strand
TGAACAGTCACGACCGTTCCCCCACTTGACGGACACGCGATGCTGATCGTGCCTTGGTGAGCCTCGATGAGGCGCCGCACCGTCGGCAGGCCCAGACCGGATCCGCGAGCTTTGGTGGTGAAGAACGGGGTAAATATCTTTTCCAGCACGTCCGCTGGAATGCCCGGTCCCTCGTCGGTGAACACAATCTGACACATACTCGCAATCGAGGTCAGTGACACCTGAATCGTGCCGCGCCCCTGCATGGCGTGACCTGCATTCACCAACAGATTCACCGCCACAATCTTGAGGAGCTCGGCATCCGCGAGAACGCGCGCCGGTTCTCCATCAACCTTGACCTCCACCTGCCGGAACGCCGGATCGCCCCGCAGTAGGTGCGCCGTGCTCATGACCAGCGTTTCCATGTCAACGAGCGCCAGCTTCGGCTGCGGCGGACGGGCGAACAACAGCAGATCCTTCATCAGCTCATTGAGCGCGTCGATGCGCGAGACGATCTCGCCGACGATCAGCGCGTCCGTGCTGTCCTTCGGTAGATGCGTGCCGATGACTTGAATCGCGCCACGGACGCCGGCCAGCGGGTTCTTCACTTCGTGGGCGATCACGGCGGCCATCTCGCCCAACTGTGCCAGTGAGGTCTGCTCGCGTAACTGCTTCTCGATGCGCACCCGTGCACTCAAATCGTGGAGGATCCCCGTGAACCGTTGCTCTCCCTCCCCGGTTATCTTTCCGACGGACACGTGCAGCGGAAACGTATTGCCGTCGCGCCGCCGCCCGGTGACCTCGCGGCCTGTCCCGATGATCTGCTGTACCCCCATCGCCAAGTCTCGAGCGAAATACGTGTCGTGCTCCGTGTGATACGGGGACGGCATGAGGACATTGACGTCGCGGCCGATGACCTCGGCCTCCGGGTATCCGAACAGTCGTTCGGCCGCCGGATTGAACGCCTCAATCCGGCCATGCGCATCGATCACGACGATGCCATCCGCGGCGGAGTCGATGACCGAGCGCCAGCGTGCTTCACTCGCACGAAGCTGCCCGTCGAGTCGCATCCTCTCAGTGAGGTCGTGGACCATCGCCGTGAACTTGCGTTCGCCCTTGACGGACATTTCACCCACCGAGAGATGGAGCGGGACGGTTGTGCCGTCGCGACGGCGCCCGGTCACCTGACGTCCGCTGCCGTTGGTCGTGGCGCCGCCCGTGTTGAGAAACCGCCCAAGATACGTGTCGTGTTCTTCGTGATCGGGCGACGGCATCAGCATGTTGAGGTTGCGACCGATCGCCTCGGACGCGGGATAGCCGAACAGCCGTTCGGCGCCGCGATTGAAGGCCTCAACGGTGCCTGTGGTATCCATGACAATGATGCCGTCGACCGTCGTATTGATGATCGCGTCGAGGCGCTCCGCACGCTCGGTCGCCATCGCGGCTTCCGCTCGGCACTCGCTCTCGGCCGCGCGGAGCTGGTGATTGGTCCACGCGACTCCAAGTCCGGTCGCCACGAACAGGCTCAGCGACACGAGATCACCTGGTTGCCCAACAGCGAGGCCTGTCGGTGGAAACCAGTACATGGCCGCAAGTGACGCGGCCGCCGTCGCCACGACGCCAGGTCCCAGACCCCCGTACCAGGCCGCGATCAGGATCGCCGGGAAAAACTGGAGATGCGGCACACTCGGGCTGAGCCAGCCGCGAAGGGCATAACGGAACAGGAGAGCCGCCCCGATGAGCGCCACGGCGACGACATACCGCGCGGAGCCTACGGAGGCAGTCTGGGGGAGCCACCAGCGGCGGCTCGCGATCAGACGCTCTTGAGCAGGCGACATGCGTACGTGCTCAGTTCGACGCGACTCAGACACGTGCAGCGCTGGCGATGGACGGACCGGTTAACGCATCGTCCGCGTTCCGCCCCGGGGCGCTGTCTCGTAGCAGGTGTGATTTGGTGGACGGCGCACGCCTGACCCGAAGTGTGTATCGTCGGGACACCGAGGCGTCACCCACGAGTCGGACCGCGGAGTTCGCGTTCTGCTTGGAGCCAGTCCGCAACCTCGTCTCCCGGTGCCCGGCCCTTATCACTGGCAGCGAGCTCGCGGCGGATCCTTCGAACCGGGCTGAACTGGAGAACGCTAGCACTGGCCCAAAGCATGAAGGACTCAGCGCAGAATTCACTGTTTCGTTTTGCACACCCAACGAATGCACGGTTGGGGTGCGATGAACTCGTTCGCCACTGCATCGCTGTCGCACACTCTTCGTGGAGTTGTCGCGCTATCTGGATGGCGACCTGACTCCCGCCCGCCGCCGAACAGTCCAACGGCACATCAAGGCGTGTGCATGCTGTGGGACGATGGCCGCCCAAGTCCCTGGCCACTCGGCTGGTTCGCTCACCCTCGTCATGCGCGTTGCCCGCCGAGGGACTTCGTCGACGGCGGGCGGCAGAATGGGACTGTTGGACGCCGCAGGGTTTGTCCATGACGTTGCGAGGCTGACGCTCGCTCACGCCATCGTGTGACCGAGGCGAGCACCGCCGACTCGCAGGCGCGTCCGTCTCCTCGTGGCGCGCGAGGCCACCAATCCTCACGGAGAATTCCTTAAGCTATTCGAGGACGTGCCCGCAACTCATGAGCAGTGTCGCGGCGGTTCGCCGATTTCTGGTCGCACGGGACCAGATCACAGTGTTCTGTGCAATTCCGGTAGGCTTGCTGGGCTTCACGGCAAGCGTCGGATGGATCGTGCGGTTGCCTGTGCTCATGCAGATTCTCCCCGGAATGTCGCCCATGATGTTCAACACCGCGGTTGGAGGCACCCGTGGCCAGGCCGCTCAGTGCGAGCATGGCATTGCCGCCTACCTGACGAAACCGATTCGCCCGTCCCAGGCGCTACGATTGCCTCAGAACGGTGACGGCTCCATCCCGATCGTGATGATTGGCTCCATCTCCCCGTGCCCCCGTCGGGCGATCATCGTCAAGAGCCCTGCGGGCCGCCTCTCCTCCGAGCGTGATTCATGATCGCTGAGGCCTGGCACAGCCGGTCGGCCGACGAGGCACTGGCGCACTTTGGCTCCTCAGCGAGTGGCCTCTCGGCGACGGACGCGTCCGCACGCCTCGCGGCCGACGGCCCAAACGAGCTGACCGAGGGCACGCGTATCGGACCGATGACGATTCTCTTGGGGCAGTTCAGGAGCCTCCTCATCTGGATTCTCATCGCGGCTGGTGTCATCTCCGGTGTCCTGGGCGACGCCATCGACGCGTTCGCCATCCTCGCGATCGTCGTCCTCAACGCCGTCATCGGTTTCTACCAGGAGTACAACGCCGAGCGGTCGATCGCGGCGCTCAAAAAAATGACCGCGCCGCAAGCGAAGGTGCGACGCGCCGGCCACGTCACGCTGATTCCTGCGTCGGGTGTCGTCGCCGGCGACATTCTCACGCTTGAAGCCGGTGACCTCGTGGCGGCCGATGCCCGCCTCCTGAACGCGGCCTCGCTCACGTGCATCGAATCCGCGTTGACCGGCGAGTCGGAAGCCGTGGCGAAGCAGCCCACGACCTTGGCCGTGGGTGACATCCCGTTAGGCGACCGCGAGAACATCGTCTTCATGGGCACGAGCATCGCGACAGGCACCGGCCAGGCCGTCGTCGTGGCCACGGCGATGAAGACGGAACTGGGCCGCATCGCCGGACTGATCGGAGACGCGAGCGCCGACACGGGCACCCCGCTTCAGCAGAGACTCGCCGCGTTCGGACGCGTCCTCGTCTGGGCGACACTGGGGATCGTGGCCCTGCTGTTTGGATTGGGGCTGCGGCGCGGCACGACACCCTTCGAGTTGTTCATGACCTCGGTCAGCCTTGCGGTGGCGGCCGTGCCCGAAGGCCTGCCGACGGTCGTGACGGTGGCGCTCGCGCTCGGCGTGCTGCGCATGTCGCGCCGCCGTGCGCTCGTGCGCAAGCTCGCCGCGGTCGAGACGCTGGGCTCCACGAGCGTCATCTGCACGGACAAGACCGGCACCCTAACCGTCGGCGAAATGACCGTGCGCGCGCTCTACGTCGCGGGCCAGAGCTACGAGGTGACCGGCGAAGGCTACGGACCTGATGGCGAGGTTCGCTTCGAGGGCAAGAAGGCGGACCAGCCGCACGTGGCGCCGTTGCTCGAACTCGCCACCGTCCTCCTCGGCTGCAACAATGCGCATCTCGTTCGGGAAGACGGGACATGGAAAACCGTCGGCGATCCCACCGAAGGTGCACTCCTGGCGGCCGGCGCCAAAGCGGGCGGCGACCGGACACGGATCGAGAACGAACTGCTGAAACAGCGCGAGTTCCCGTTCGACTCCGACCGCAAACGCAGCTCGGTGGTCCGTCGGATGACGTCGGGGACGCTCCGCGCCTTCGTCAACGGCGCGCCAGGCCCGTTGCTGGAACGCTGCACTCACGTCTACACGCCGGCGGGAATTCGCGTCCTGACCCTACTGGACCGCGAGCGCACTCTGGCGCAGACCTCCGCCATGGCCAAGCACGCGCTCAGGGTGCTCGGTTCGTCATATGGCGACTTGCCGCACGGTCTGCCCGCGGATGTCACCGCGGACGCCCTCGAGCGCGACCTCGTGTTCGTCGGATTGACGGGGATGTACGACCCCCCCAGGCCGGAAGCCAAAGAGGCTATCGCGAAGTGTCACGCCGCAGGCATCCGGGTCGTGATGATTACCGGTGACCATCCGCACACGGCGATCGCCGTCGCGAGGGAAATCGGTCTGGCGTCAGACGACGACACCGCTGTCTCGGGAGTCGAGCTGGAGACCATGTCCGACGACGCGCTGCGGCGGCGTGCGCCCGAGGCCGCTGTCTACGCCCGCGTCACCGCCGAGCACAAGCTGCGTATTGTCCGCGCCTTGAAAGCGACCGGGGCCGTCGTCGCCATGACGGGCGACGGCGTGAACGATGCCCCCGCGATCAAAGGCGCCGACATCGGCATCGCCATGGGGATGGCGGGAACAGAGGTCACCAAGCAAGCGGCGGACATGATCATCACGGATGACAACTTCGCCACGATCGTCGCGGCGGTCGAAGAGGGCCGCGGCATCTACGACAACATCCGCAAGACGCTCCAATACCTGTTGGCGGGAAACACCGGTGAACTGCTCCTGATGACCCTGTGTGTGATGGTGGGTTTGCCCACACCGCTCCTGCCGATCCACCTGCTGTGGATCAACCTCGTCACGGATGGCTTGCCCGCGCTCTGCCTGGCCACCGACCCCATCGACCCTGACGTGATGCAACGCCGGCCGCGTCCCCGTTCGGAGCGCATTACCGACCGCGGCTTTCTCCACACCATGTTCATCACCGGCGTCCTCACGGCCGGGGTGGCGTTTGCCGTGTATGTGCATGTCCTCAGAACGGGAACGCTGGAAAGGGCTCGTACGTACGCGTTCGCCGCGCTGGTCGTTGCCGAACTCCTGCGGTCGTTCGGCGCCCGTAGTGACAGCAAGCCAGTCTGGCGCATTTCCATGTTCACCAACGTCAATCTGGTCATCGTGGTGGCCATGTCGTTCGGCCTCCAGGTGTGGAGCCAACACAGCGCAACGCTGGGCCGCTTCCTGAAGACGTCGTCTGTGCCGTTCGTCGATGGCTTCCTGCTGCTCGCCGTTGGCGCGATCCCGCTGCTGATTCTGGAGATCGTGAAGGTTGCGCGTCACGTCCGGAGGCAAAGCACGGCCGTGTGATGATGCCCGCGTCAGAAATCCCACAATGGAGCAGCCGACGTGGCGCATCCAGCCAATCCCGACCAGCGAGATTACGACCCCAAGCCCCAGATACCACGCCTGCAGCGGCGGATCATTGCTGTCGCCCACAATTCCGATTTCCACAACGAGCCAAATGAGTAGCGCGCCTCCGATCGCAATCTCACCCGCACGTGATGCGTCGCCGCTCATTCAACAAGACGAGCGGGGCGGGGGTGTTTGCAGCGGTTCGCCATCCAGCACGATCTGCGTCACGCCATGGCTGACACCGCTCGGGTTTTCAACCGCGGTCTCGTAGTGTGCGGAATGGTACTGGAAGACGATTTCGAAGCCTGGCCACGACGTTGGCACGCAGGGATCGATGACGAGTGCTGCGCCCCGGAGGCGAAATCCGAGGATCGACTCAAGTCCTGCCATGACTCGCGCCGCATCCGTCTGAACGCATCGTGGGCGCTCTGATTCTGACCAGACGCCGGATCGAGACCGCCCCTGTCCTGTTGTGCACAGGCCATCCGCTCCAGAGCGTGACATGCTGACAGCCGTAACCGCTAAGACGTCGGGCGCAATTGCGTGTGAGGCGAAACCACGATGACAACAGATCAGCGAACCGAGTTGGTCACCCGCGACCGCATTCTGAATCTGCTTGCGGATGATGAAGTGGCGAAGGTGAGCATGGACGAGAACGCGCCTCGTCTTGTCGACGGCGACGAGTATCTCGACCTGGAGCAACTCGAGCAGGGTGTGCAGCGGGCGGGCGGGACGGCGACGCCAATGGGGCGCGTGCTCCCCAGAAAATCTGTTCACCCGACTACGTGGAGCAAGATCCTGGCGGTATTGGCGATCCCTCTCACCTGAGGACCACGACGGCCGGCGCGACGATCCGCGCCGCGGGTGGCGGGATCGTCGTCCGGTGATGCCCCAGATGAGGCACATCATGAGAACGATCAACGACCTGCTCGCCCGGCTCCGCGCTGAGTTCGTGGCGACCCCACGTTTGCTTCTGACCGTCGAACAGGTGCAGCAGTTGTGTGCCATCGAGCAAAGGGTGTGTCAACTGATGCTGAAGTCGCTCGTCGATGCGAGGTTTCTGAGCGAGAAGCCGGACGGCGCGTACGGACGGTTCACGTGCGAAGTGGGCTCACCTGAGGCCGCCAAGCGGCTCCCGAGGACCGCCGATAGAGGCCATCGCCGAAGAGTTGAAGGTCCCGCGCGGCGATAGTGAGTTGGAAGGACACGCATCTTGGCGGCGACGATCTGGACCAGCGTGTCATCGGCTGGATCGCGGCGGAGTTCAAGAAGAGCGACGGCATCGATCTGAGCAAGGATCGCATGGCGCTGCAGCGGCTCAAGGAAGCGGGCGAAAAAGCGGTTCTGCCGCATCTTCGGTGCAGGTCAAGGGGGAGCGTACACTGGATCCATGAAGCGGTCATGGACGTGGCGCGATGTCCTGCCTGCCGGCGCGGCCTTGACGCTGGGCAGCGTCGTTACCACAGACAACGGATTGATCATCGAGGCGGCGGGGCCCTCGTCGGCGCGGTGTCCGGGCTGTCACCGGCGGTCGCACGCCCGTCACAGCCGGTACTGGCGCACACTCAGAGATGTGGCCGCGCACGGGCGGTCGGTCACCCTTCGGGTGCGGGTCAGTCGGTGGCGGTGCCGGCAGGCGCGGTGTGAAACGGCCATCTTCGCGGACCGACTGCCCGGCGTCGCCGCGCCGCACGCCCAGTCGACGCAGCGGTTTGGCGTCGTCGTGCATCTGGTCGGTCATGCGTTAGGCGGGCGCGCCGGCGAGCGCTTGTTGATCCGGCTCGGGACGGCGATCGGCGCCGACACCATCGTGCGTGTGGTCAAACGCGGGGCACCCTCGGCCGCCGCCGCCGAACCCGTGCGCGTGGTGGGCATTGACGACTGGGCGTGGCAGAAGGGGCAGCAGCATTTCGGCACGATTCTCGTGGATCTGGAGAAACGTCGGGTCGTGGATGTCCTGGCAGTCCGCACCGCCGATGCCGTGTCCGAATGGCTCGCCGCCCATCCCACGATTCGGATCATCAGCCGCGATCGGCACGGGCCGTACGCGGACGGTGTGCGCCGTGGCGCGCCACAAGCACGGGAGGTGGCGGATCGTTTCCATCTGCGTGAGCAATCTGCGGACCGCCGTGGAACAAGAGTTGGGCCGGGTGCGCCAGTTCCTCGTCGTTCCGCACCGCGTCCCGCCTCGAGCCGTAATCCCGCCCGTGACGTGCCGTCCCGCGCGTCATGTCCGATCCGCATTCGTGGAGCAGCAGGACCGCGTTGCCCAGGAGCGGCGGGCGACGCAACTCGCGCGCTTCCGCCTCGTCAAACGGCTGCAGGCGGCCGGGCACAGCGCCCAGGGCATCATGCGCGAGACGGGCATCGGCCGATGCTACGTCACGAAATGGCTCCGACTGGACGACCTTCCCGAACGCCATCGCATGGAGCCGCGCGTCGGCATGCCCGAGTTCTATCGGGAATATCTGATGCGGCGCTGGGCCGAGGGCTGCGAGAGCGTTCGCGTGCTGATGGCCGAAATCCAGACGCTCGGTTATGTGGGATGCTACGGCGGCCTGGCCCGGTTGCTGGCTCCGTGGCGGCTGCACGGCCCCACCGCCGGTCATCCGCAGAGTGGTGGCACACCGGTGGCGAGCATCTTCACGCGCCACGTGTCGCCACAGATCGCCGCCGCGTT
Source organism: Acidobacteriota bacterium (assembly GCA_040007095.1). Taxonomy (GTDB): domain Bacteria; phylum Acidobacteriota; class Vicinamibacteria; order Vicinamibacterales; family CAVVIG01; genus JBDTVS01. The sequence goes on along the minus strand of JBDTVS010000110.1, from coordinate 3,531 downwards.
GCTCGGGCAACCGCGCGCCCGCTTGACCGAACGCCAGGCGCAGACCGTGGATGCGCTGAAAGCCCACTGCCCGGGCTTCACGACCATGCGCCGGTTGATGTTGAGCTTTCGCACGATTCTGCGGGTCGGCAAGGTCGGCACCCTGCGTCGGTGGATGGTGCGGGCGCACGCGACCCAGATCGGCGCGCTCCAACGCTTCGTGCGCAAACTGCGCCAGGATCTCCGCGCGGTCGAAGGCGCCGTGCGGGAGCGCTGGAGCAACGGGCCGGTCGAAGGCCACATCAACCGCCTCAAGATGTTACGGCGGCAGATGTACGGCCGGGCCGGCGTCGAGCTCCTTCGCGCGCGCGTGTTGCCGTTGCCCCACGCCGTCGGCCAGTAGCCGCTGATGGGCATAGGCGCCGTCCCGTCGGACGAAGGCACGAGGTCTCAGCCAGTGACGTGACGACCCACGTGCGCGGTCCGACGTTGGAAGCCGCCGTCCCCGTACGCGGTGGAATACCGCCGCAGTCGTTCCAGGTCTGCGGCGGAGACCTCGAGCTGCCGGCCGTCCGACTGCTCCCGCAGCTTTCGCAGCAGACGTTGAAAGCCGCCCTGTCCTCGAATCGGCTTCCGCAAGACGGGCGGCTCTTGGACGGTGAGATCGATCGACACCTGTTTACCCTTGTCGGCGACGATACCAGCGAATCGTGACAGACGAGGTCACTCGCGAGGGAACTGCACCGAAGATGCGGCAGAACCGGCCGATCAGCAAACCATTCGCGCGTCATCGGTCAGCCGAGCAAGAACTCTGGCCAGCAAGGCATGGCACAGCGTTGTGCGTCACTCGACAATCGAGGTGGCAGACGGGCGCTTCGCGTCGAGGAGATAACGGTGACGCATAACACGGACCTGACTCGCGACTGGAGGCTGGCGTGACACCACGCGACGCCGCGCGCCTCGCCGAGCGAACGGCTGCGCTGCCTGCGGGACCGGGAGACTGGTTCTCGGGTTACGCCCTGCTCGGCGTGACATTTGCCAGCGGACACGTGCTGGCGTTCCGCCGCGTCGCCGCGTCGTCGATTGGTCCAGGTTACCTCTCGGTGTGGCATCGAGTCCCCGACGGTGGGTGGACGTTCTACGCCACGGTGCCGCCGGAGCTGGCGTGTGCGCGATACTTCGGCGCCTCCGTGGACTGCAACGTCCTCGTGGGGATCGAGGTCGAATGGCCGGAGCCTGACGAGTTACGTGTCTCGGTCGGCAATACCCTCGACTGGCGCGTGCGGCTGTCCTCACCGCTGATGGCGCGAGTCTATAACTCGATCGCGCACTTCGTATCCGACCAAGCGCACCCCTCCCCCACGCTCCTGCGAGGCATGGGATGGTTCGTCGACGCCGCGCTCGGCACAGGCCGTGTGACGTTCCTCGGACGCACGCCGAACAGACATCGCTTTCGGATCATTCCGCGTCGCCTGTGGCTCGTCGCATCGAGCGCGGCGACCTGGCTCGGACAAGACCTCGGACCGATCGCCCCCCTCCCTGTGCACGCGTCGCTGGCTGACCTACGGGTCCCGCAGCGGGGACTCTTCGTGGTCGGCCGCGAGTGGTTCGACCAGCCCGCTCGGCGTGAGCGCAAGGTGGCCGCACTCGGCCGTCCCTGTGGGCCGGAGGTGACCGCGGGCTGTGGCGAGCAACATCAGGCCGACGGGTGGCCGCGCGGAGGAGCGTCGACATGAGTCACCGATCGCTGGTCGTCGCCGCCCATCCAGACGATGAGACTCTGGGCTTTGGCGGCACGATCGCGCGCTACGCGTCCGACGGTGTCGACGTCACTCTGGTGACGGCCACGCGTGGCGATCGCGGGCGCTGGAGGGGGATTGCGCCCGGCAGCGCAGGGCATCCTGGGGCTCAGGCCCTCGCGGCCTGCGCAAAGCGGAATTGCGCGACGCCGCATCCGTACTCGGCGTGTGCGGCGTCGAGGTCCTGGACTATCCGGATGGGCGCCTCGATCAAGTCGACCCGCAGCGGATCGTGTCTGAGCTCGCCGGCTATGTCAGACGGATACGCCCGTCCGTCGTGCTCACGTTCGGTCCTGACGGGGCCTACGGGCATCCCGATCACATCGCCGTGTCGCAGTTCGCGATGGCGGCCGTATTGGCGGCGGCCGATTATGGTAAGACCGGCGTTAAGCCGGGCCGTAACCCGTTGGCTGTCGATCGTCCCTCAAAACGTTTCAGACACTTAGGCTCGTGCAGTTCCGTGCACATCAGTACGACGTCAACAGGAATCAGCGACTGATTCCGGAGCCGTTCCGCTGCCGGATCACGCTCAATGGATCTGTCTGACGCCGATGTACTTCCAGTTACTGTCGAATACATCCGCCGTTTCGAAACCGGCCTGCAACATCCTTGTGTCCTCCACGCCGAAGGACGATCCCAGGGTCACGACATATAGCGTGTAACTCGAGCGCCTTTCGAGTTGTTTGGCGTCGAAGGCCGCTGCTGCCTTCGTGCAGATCGCGTTGTCCGTCACCAGCATGACCTGCGACGGAGTGACCGTCTTCAGTCCCATCGTCGTCTTTTCCACCGTCCCCCCGAGATCCGTCTTCCCGACAAAGGCCTTGAAGTTCGCGATGAGTCGATCGCTTCTCACGTCCTTGGGCGCACAACTCCCGGTGACGGCTGGCACACCGGTCGTGCCCGCCCTTGCGGCTGCTGCAGTCATCATGAGCAGAGCCGCCGTGAGGAGGAGCGCGCTCTCGAGTGGTCGTGACCGTCTTTTCGCCGCCGAGCAGACGACTATGTTCCTTGAATTCGTCATCAGTCCCTCGCGTATCTCAGCCGTCGCCATTGTCTCGTGGCCCTCCACCCGATCGATGCCGCTCGCGATGCCCGCGCGCATCCTAGCCTGGATGTGTCGCGTGGCAGTCAATGCGGTTCTGACGCATCTTTGGTGCAGTGTAGGTCGGTCGACAAAGCCTAACTCGTTGAAGAGAGCGATCTTGCGTCGATCGTCGCGCGTCCGGGCTGCGACCACCTCATCCGTAGGAGTCTCAGAACGGCTACTTGCCGCACCGTCAACGGTTGCTCCCATCAGTTTCGAGTTCTCTTGAAACACCTGGTCTTTCTTTCGCAGTCGGATAAAGACAGTCGGCCGATTCGCCCGCGATACCTTTGCGCCCGTCGGGCCGGGCGCGTGTGATGATCTGCGGCCGCTCGACCTGGTGCAGATCGATCACGCCTATTTGGACATCGTCATCGTCGACGAACGGGATCGGTTGCCAATCGGTCGACCCTGGCTCACGCTCATCATCGGGGACCGGAGCGCCCACGCAAGAACGTCCGTCAACTGCAGGGGGGGCCAGATTTCGTTGACAAAAGCACAGAGCCGATCCTATTGCAACGAGACTGAGTCAGAGCCCCGGGACTGAGTCAGAACCTCGAGAATGAGGGAGAGCCCGTTGAGGTTATATCATCGCGCGCGCGGCCATGATCGCACCGATGTTCTCAGGCGAGAAAAACTCCACCGGGGAGATCGTCCCAGCGTTCACCT
>JBDTVS010000109.1:0-7245 GCA_040007095.1 Acidobacteriota bacterium | reverse complement strand
CGTGGCATCCCGCAGCCAGCAATAGCGATAGTCCCAGTTCCGAACGCCCGCGAGCGTTTCGGGCAACGACGTCGTGGGCGCGGCCACGATCGCGCCCGTCGGCTGGTAGGTCAGCGCCTTGAGCGTGATCAAGGCGCGCATCACCACATCACGCCAGGGACCTCCACGGATTGGCACAGTGGAGGCCCCATTGTTCGTCGGGCTCACGTTGTGTCGGTGCGCGCCTCACCATCGCGCAGGCGCCCGATCGTGCTTCCGATGGCTCGCTTGAGCTTGTTGGCGGCGCCTTTCATGGCTTGCTCCACGGTCGCCGCCCGGTGAGTGACGGCGATGGGTTGCCGGCCTTCGAGGCGGGCTTCCATCATGCAACGTTTGTCCTCAACGCCGCCGCTAGCGCCGTTCTTGTCGCTCAGGTAGATCTCCGCCCTGGTGATTCGACCGCTGAACCGTCCCAGGGCACTTTCAACGATAGTGTTCGCCTGCGCGCTCAAACCGTCGCTCCCCGCAATGCTACGGTCGGTGTTCGTCTGTATCGGCATCCAAGCCTTGTGTGTGTGCGGTGCGTGACGACGCAACAGTATACGGCTCTGCGGGATGATCTCTTCGATTTGGAACATCCGACGAATGCATCGTCGTCAACTGCAATGTGTGACGCGGGCGTCGTCCGGGAGGTGAACCACGGCCTGCGAGGCGGGCGATGTTGATCGCGATCACTACTTCGCTCTCCGTCGAGGGACCTTGCGGATGCGTAGATGTTCCTTCTCGGCGCGCGCCTCGCCTGCGTCACGGGCTTCCTCCAATGGCGACTTGCCGGCGCCCCCGTCGTTCTCCCACCGGGCAATCGCCTTTGCGTGTTCCGGAGCCGTGGTGCTTTCTTTCATGTTTCAGTCTCCGCTGATGTCCGGCGGGCCGTGGTGCAATTTGTGGACCGCCGAAGCCTTTTTCGGCACGATACACGATGCGCCAGCTTACGAGGACGACGCGCGACAGCGCCGTGTTCCTGCTCGTTCAGCCCTCGGACGACCGGCTGCACATGTATCGGGCATTCTCGTCCTGTCACGGACTCGCGGTGATTGCTGTCTCGAACGCCTGGGATGCACGGTCGGCGGCACCCAAAGCAGACGTCATCGTGACGGGCATCCTGCGCGCTGGCAGTATGGATGGCGTCGAGTTGAGCGCTCGACTGCGCGGCGATAAGCGTGCAAAGAGGATGTACGACAACCAAGGCCGCGCGCCAGTCCTGCAAGGCCTCGGAGAGCCAGACCCAAAACAGCCGATCGCCAGTCCGGAGTTGAGGACGTGTGCCCGTGCGCTTGAACACCGCCAACTGCTGACGGAGCGCCACGTTCTCGAGTGCGACTGCGCGGTGTCCGCCGCTGATATGCGCGAGCGAGCGACACACCGCGACGAGCCCGGTCAACATGAGGTATCGTGACGCGCGACTGGTCACAGAATCAACCGGAGACGACTGTCGCACTGATTCTGGCGAAGCACAGGAGTCCGGGGCGTTGTTGGCGTGCGTCACGACTTCGGCAGAGGCACGCGATGGCGTATGAGGAAGGCGAAACCTACCCGCTCACGTTCGCGGCCGTTCGCGAGAAGGCCCCGGATGCCTCTGGCGTGTATACGATCTCCACCTCGACACGATGGGTCTGGGTTGGCGAAAGCGACGACATCAGGCAGAGTCTCTTTCGGCACCTGAACGAACCGAACGGATGCATGGACCGGTTCAATCCGCTCTCGTTCAGCTTCAGGCTGGCACCTGCGGCTGAACGCTTGGCTCGCCAGCGGGCACGTATTGCGGAGTTGAAGCCGGCATGCAAGCCGACGAAGGCTGAATGGGGGACAAGGGGATCATGAAGAAGCGCACGCAGTTCAGCCTCTGGTACGTCATGGTGGCCCTTGTCGCTGTCAACGTCCTGCACGGCCTGTATCTGCAGTCGCAGGCAGCGAACCTCATTCCCTACAGCCAGTTCCAGACGCTGCTCAAGGAAGGGAAGATCGAAGACATCTCGATCACCGACAGCCACGTCAGGGGCACGCTGAAACAAGCGTTGCCGGATGGCAAGAAGGAGTTCGTCGCGACGCGTGTTGACCCGTCGCTGGCCAACGATCTCGGGCAATACAACGTCACGTTCAACGGCGTGATAGAGAGCACGTTCCTGCGCGACATCCTGTCGTGGGTCCTGCCGGTCCTGATATTCGTGGGTATCTGGATGTTCGCGATGCGCAAGTTCGCCGAGAAGCAGGGCATGGGCGGAGGCTTTCTATCCATTGGCAAGAGCAAGGCCAAGATTTACGTCGAGACCGACATCAAGACCAGCTTCGACGATGTGGCCGGTGTCGATGAGGCCAAGGCCGAGTTGCAGGAGGTGATCGGGTTTCTCAAGGACCCCAAGGAGTTCGGACGCCTCGGCGGGCGCATGCCGCGCGGCGTCTTGCTGGTGGGCCCGCCCGGCACCGGCAAGACCATGCTGGCGCGTGCGGTGGCCGGCGAGGCGGGCGTACCGTTCTTCAGCATCTCCGGGTCCCAGTTCGTCGAGATGTTCGTCGGCGTGGGTGCCGCGCGGGTGCGCGATCTGTTCGAACAGGCGCGTCAGAAGGCACCCGCTATCATCTTCATCGACGAGCTCGATTCGCTCGGCCGCGCACGGGGCGCACCTGGCATCGGCGGCCACGACGAGAAAGAGCAGACGCTCAACCAGTTACTGGCCGAGATGGATGGCTTCGACCCCAGTTCCGGCTTGGTGCTGTTGGCAGCCACCAACCGGCCCGAAGTGCTGGATGCGGCCTTGCTGCGCGCCGGCCGCTTCGACCGCCAAGTGCTGGTGGACCGGCCCGACCGGCTCGGGCGGGTGGCCATCCTGAAGGTCCATGCACGCAAGATCAAGCTCGCGGTCGGCGTAGCCCTGGAGCAGGTGGCCGAACTGACGCCTGGCTTCTCGGGTGCCGACCTGGCCAACTTGTGTAACGAGGCGGCGCTGGCGGCGACGCGCCGAGGCGCCGAGGCGGTGACGCTGGATGACTTCACGGTGGCGGTGGAGCGCATCGTCGCCGGCCTGGAGAAGAGGAATCGCCTGCTCAACCCGCACGAGCGGCGCGTCGTGGCCTACCACGAACTGGGTCACGCGTTGGTGGCGCTGTCGCTGCCGGGGACCGATGCGGTGCACAAAGTCTCCATCATTCCGCGTGGCATCGGCGCCTTGGGCTACACCATCCAGCGGCCCACGGAGGATCGCTTCCTGATGACACGCCAGGAGCTGGACAACAAGATGCAGGTGCTCCTCGGCGGCCGCGCCGCGGAGCACATCGTGTTCGGCGAGGTGTCGACCGGCGCGTCCGACGACCTGCAGAAGGTGACCTCGATCGCGCGGGCGATCGTCATGCGCTACGGCATGCACGAGAAGCTCGGCAACGTGGTGTACGAGGAGGAACGCCAGTCCTTCTTCAGCAACAGCGGGCCCACCTTGCAGGAGCGGACGTTCAGCGAAGAGACGGCACGCGAGATCGACTGCGCGGTACGCGACATCGTCAGTGGCGCCTTCGAGCGCGCGGTGACGCTACTCACCGGCCGGCGCGACGTGCTCGAAACGGGGGCGAAACAACTGCTGGAGAAGGAGACATTGAACGAGCCCGAGCTCAGGGCCCTGCGTGAGGCGCTGACATCGGGCGCGGCCACCGAAGGCAGCGCGATCGCCGCGGCGGTCGACGGACCCCGTCGGTCCTTGCCAGTCGCTCCGCAGACCTGACGACAGTCACGCCCCTGCTAGGCCTGGCGGTCCCGTCTTGTGGGTCACAAACGGAGAAACCACATGGCCAAAATGAAGGCAGCACTCTTTGTCGAGCCCGGGCGCATCGTGCTGGATGACAACCGATTCCGGATGTCCGGGAGGAGTCAGTCCGCGAGGAGATCGTCGTCCCGCTGCTGGCGGCCTTGGGCTACGCCGCCGCACTGCCGCACAGAATCATCAGGAGTCGCCCGCTAACGCATCCATTCGTGTATATCGGGACGGCAAAGAAGCGCCATCATTCCCGACTACCTGCTGCAGCGCGATGGCAGCAACGCGTGGATTCTCGACGCAAAGGCTCCGGGATAAATCATCACTTCTGGCAAGAACGCGGAGCAGGCGTCCAGCTGTGCCATTCATCCTGATATCCGCGTGTCGAGTTCTAAGGGCTCTGCAATGGGCGGCGACTTGTGGTGTTTCACATCAGCGAGATCCGGTCGCCGTCCGAGAGCACCCGCGGATAGCGGGGCCTCGTATGCCTGAATGCGTACGCTGGCCGCCCGAGTATCGGTCGCGTCGCGAGGGGAGCGAAATAGTGGCGAAGCCCTCGCGATTTACGCCGCTTCTTGAATCAACCAGGGTCGGAAATCGTCCAGTGCGGCGAGGCTTCTGGGTGAAATCGAAGACATCCGACGCTCAACATCGACAGGTGATCGACAGACATGGCAGATCGTGCGCCGCGAACAAAAAATTGCGGTGGCTGCCCGTATGCCGGCGACGTCCTGGTTCAACATTGTTGCGGCGTATTTCAACCTGGCCCTTAACGATGCACCCCAGGTTCGTAACACGTCCTACGGCTTCCCGAACCTAACGGTCTCGTAGCCCATGCCTTCGGTCGCGTTCGGAACGGCGAGTCCGAAATACCCGCGAGGGACGAATACCGCAGCTCCGTTCTCCGAAATGAAGGTTCTGACTCGTTCCCGTTGCAAATCGGGCCGTGGGGGACCATGCCCAAGTCGTTCCCTGTCAAGAGTTGCTGCCTCGCTCGTCCTTGCTCAGCCTGACAGATGTCCAACAAAGGGCGCCGACTAGATCGTGAGGGCGGACGGCCCCTCTCATGCGGCGTGCCCGGGCTGCGGCCGCGTGTCGAGGTCGCGGCATAGCGCGTTACCGGATTGCCGAATGGCAGGGTGTCGAGATCAGCGGATTCAACGACCTATCCGTGGAGGCCGTTGCGACCGACTGCGACGTGTCACAGTGAAGTTGATGACGAGTTCGCGAGACGTGTCCGGCCAGCTCCTATCCGATGCCCGTCCGTCGTCGCGTTGCGCTCATCCGACCGACACCAGGGCGAACCGGCGCTCCTGTGCGTGCACGACGGCGACAACACCGGCCGGCACGATCCGCGCGCTGGGAATCAGGTTGGCGCCCATTTCCGCGAGGATGCCGTCCACGTCGCCGCCTGGTCCCGCCATGCGGGTCGCCAGCCCGCGGCTGGCCGTCCCGCACACCATGAACTGCACGCCGCGCTTGGCAAGAGCCGCGAGCTGCGTCGGTTCACCCGAGTTGTAAGGGTTCCTCGTGGGAGATGGCGTCGCCTTCGTGTCGATCGTCTTGCCGTACTTCGCCCAGATCGCGTCGGTATAGCCGAAGGGAGTGGCCCCATGACGGAGGCAGGCGAGCACGGCCACGTCCGACTCCTCGACGCCCCACCCGTTCTTGTGGCCGGTCAGCAGGTTGCTGGCGAACCGGATGGCGTCCGGGACGCCCGTTGGCGATGTCACGTCGAGCACGATGCGATGCTTGCCTCTCATCGCCGACATCCACTCATCCTGGGGGTGCAGCATCGGCGTGAACGAGTCGGACGACACACCCTGTGCTTCCGCTGAACCCGCGCCCAGCGCACCGGCCGCGGCCACCGCGCCAAGGCCCGTAATGATCGCCCGCCGTTGCTTCATGTGTTGCCTGTCCACGAGTCCCTCCAGGTGTCGCTCTGCTTGGTCGGGCACCGTTCGTGCCCGTCGGTCCCGATCAATCCGGCGACCGGTCCGATAATGAGTCGGGCATCGCCGGCTGTCAAGCGAGCCCGGGGCAGAGACCTGCGGCAGAAAGCCGTCGAGCGACGCGCGACCATGGCGTGGTCGAGCGTGTGGCCGATTCCCGTCCAGCGCGTTTTCCGAGGAACTACCTGGACGCCTTAAAGGACGTGTACGCGCTGGAATTCGCGGGCATCACAACGGTCGTGGGCATTTCGGACCGCGCCTTTCCGATCAATCCCTCTGAATCTACCGCGCCTTCACGGCGCGCGCGGCAGGACTGGACTACACTGACCACACACTCTGGCGATGAACTCCAGGATCGTGAACGTCTACGCGCTGATGCTGGTCGCCGCTGCGGCCGGGTGTTCCCGCACGGCCGTGCCGACGACGCCCGGCATCACCGGCTTGTGGGACGCGGTCATCGTGGCCAACAACGCTGATGTGCCATTCCGCTTCGAGATCGTGCAGAACGGACCCAACGCCGAAGGCTTCTTCTTTGAGGGGGATCGCAAGGTGGGCTCGACGTCGGGGAGCTTCGAGAACGGCACGGTGAGGCTCGACTACGATTTCCTTAACACGACGCTCGAAGCGACGCTCGAGGGCCATCAGCTCCACGGTACCTATCGCAACAAGCGTGCGAACGCCCGTCCGCAGGAATTTCGTGCGCAACGGTTTGCACCCGTGGCGGCGACGTCGGGCGCGGTTCCCCGAGTCGAGGGCAACTGGGCCATGTATCGAACCGCCGACGACGGGTCGAAGCTTGACGTGTCGTGGCGGCTCTACCTTCGGCAGTCCGGCGCCGAAGTCTCGGGCGCGATTCTACGAACGTCGGGCGACACCGGTACGCTCGTCGGCCGTTGGCAAGACGGCCGGCTGGTGATGAGCCACTTCGCCGGCGAGCGGCCGCTGCTCTTCGAGGCCCAACTCAACCCCGACGGGACACTCCGGGTGACGCTCGACCGAAGGTCGACCTATCGCGCCGCGCGCACGAACGAAGCCCGGGCGAAAGGCATTCCCGAGCCGCCCGACCTGTCGCGTTTTACCAACGTGAAGGATCCCACAGAGCGCTTTCACTTCTTGGGATCCGATCTCGACGGGAGGATGGTCAGGGACACCGATCCGATGTTTCAGGGCCGGGTGGTCGTGCTGACCATCGGCGGCACCTGGTGCCCAAATTGTCACGACGAAGTGCCGTTTCTCATGGAGCTCTACCGAGAATTCCATGGGAAGGGCGTGGAGATCGTCGGCCTCTTTTTCGAGAACGACGCGACGCTTTCCGTCGCCCGTCCGCGCGTGATGGCCTTCATCAAGCGGTACGGCGTCGACTTTCCGATCCTCGTGCCGGGCACCAACCAGGACACTGAGGTGGTCGAGAAGTTGCCGCAGTTGGTCAACTTCGCGGTCTACCCGACCACCATCATTTTGGGACGTGACGGGCGCGTCAGGCGCGTGCACGCCGGTTTCGCGAGTGCGGCGAC
>JBDTVS010000108.1:0-25879 GCA_040007095.1 Acidobacteriota bacterium | reverse complement strand
CTGGCGAATTGGATGCCGACACCCGAGACGGGTTACGTGATGGTCAACGCGGGGATGGAGTCACGACACCGTTGAAAGAGATCGTCACGCCGTCGGAAGTTGTGATCGGGTCACGGATCCGACGGACGGAGAGCGTCACACTATGTGGATGTATTCGGGGGCCGGAACGCAGAGTTTGCGAAGGTATGTGGGTCTTGCTCAGCCTTTCCTCGTCGAGGTGCGCGCTTCCGTTCGTCCAACACCACGCGATCGAGACGCAGCAGCTCGCCGAGCGACCATGCCTGGAACGGACAGCCTCTTGGAGCAAATGGTGTCTCCGCATCGGAGATCTCGGAGACGTGTCCGAGACCAGCCGACTGCAGATGCGCAAGAAGCGGCGCCATGAATCGTTGGCGGGCCTCGCGCCGGGCCGTCGTGGTATTCCCTCGAACGCGGACCCACGCCTCGACAAATGGGCCCATCAGCCAGGGCCACACCGTGCCCTGGTGATAGACGGCGTCACGAGCCGACGAGTCGCCCTGGTAGTGTGCCGCGTAACCGGGCTCGCCAGGCGCCAGCGATCGGAGCCCGAGCGGCGTCAGCAGGTGTCGCTCGACCGCCACGTTCACGTTCAGCGGTGTACGAAAAGCGTCGGTACCACTCCGGCGCATGGCGATAGTCGCCATTCGAGAGAGAGACGACGTCGGGCACACCGTCGTACGACGAGAAGGTGACCATGGCCCCGCTCACCGTCGCCCCGAAGTGGAACGCCCCGTTTTCGTGGTGCAACGAGTGGTAGTCGCGGCCGGACAGGAACGGCCTGACGTGAAGTACGACGGGGCCCCCGCTTCTCACGAGCGTCCAGACGATGACGACCGCGCCTGTGCCGTGCTGAACCAGGATCTCCTGGCGCAGGTCTGTCGTGTCAGCCACTTCGAATTCCCAGGTCGGCCAGGGATCGTCCGTGAAGTCCGCGATATGAGAGGCGCCATCCGGATGGAGCGCGTCCGGGGCGTAGCGTTGAGTCGAGAGCGCACACGCGCCGGCGGTCGTCTCGACGCACGCGTCGAAGCCGTTTACCAGGACCATTCGGCCCGTTGGTGGCGTCGTGGCTGTGAGCAACAGCGCATGATACCGACGGGTCCGGATGCCGGCGGTGGTGCCCGACGCGAATCCCCCGAGGCCATCAGCCTCCAACCATTCCGTTCGATCATCGATCTTCACGTCAGTAGCCCCTTGATGAACGTCTGGTGCCGCTCGAGGCGTGGAAGGCGCCTCGCCACCAGGAAAGGACCGCGAACGATCGTACGTGCCTGAGGGGCGAGCGGCGCACCACGGCCTGTCAAGCCGCGGATGAACGAAGATACGCACCGTTGCTGTTGCGCCACAGAAACCCGGCGGTCGTCAGACCGTCAAGAATGCGCTCGGACGTTCCCCGGTCCAGGGACCAGAGCCGAGCCGCCTGGGCTGGCGTCAACCGCAAGCCGGGCATTTCCAGAAACTCACTCCGGACACGATGCAGCAAGGGTGTGATGCTGTCATCGCGCAACGGCCGCTCGGCAAGCGGCGCTTCACGCAGGCTGATCGCGTCACCTCGGTCCCTTGGATTCCTGGACCGTCCGAAGGTTTCGGCGGTTGGCACGGTGGCCCGACTGAAACCTCGACGTGGTCGGCGTCATCCAAACCGCCAGACACTGGGTTTGCCATGCAACCCAGGTGATCGGTTTGACAACTCTCTGTTCCGAAAGGATTGCAGCATGAACAGTTCCACGCTCACCGCACCTGTCAGTTCCAGCAGTGACCGGTTGCTCGGCCGAAAAGTACTCGTCACCGGCAGCAGCAAGGGCATCGGCCGCGGGATTGCCATCCGCCTCGCCCAGGAAGGCGCGGACGTCGTCATCAACTACAACAGCGATCCGAAAGGCGCCGAAGACGCGCTCGCCGAGGTCGAAGCGTTGGGCCGCCGCGGCGCCATCATTCAAGCCAATCTCGGGACGGTCGCGGAAGTGCGCGATCTGGTCGCGCGCAGCGCCGACGCGCTCGGCGGCCTCGACGTGCTGGTGAACAACGCCGGCATCGAGAAGCACGCGGCCTTCTGGGATGTCACCGAGAGGGATTTCGACGCGGTGCTCGACGTCAACCTGAAGGGTGTGTTCTTCGCCACCCAGGCGTTTGTGCAGCAATGTCTCGCGGCACGGCGTCCGGGCAAGATCATCAACATCAGCTCGGTCCACGAGGAGCTCGCGTTCCCCAACTTCGCCGCCTACTGCGCCAGCAAGGGCGGCGTGCGGATGTTGACCCGAACGCTCGCCGTCGAACTCGGGCCACTGGGCATCACGATCAACAGCATCGCCCCCGGTGCCATCGAGACGCCGATCAACAGCAAACTACTGAACGATCCAGTAAAGCTCAAGTCGCTGGTCGGGCAAATCCCCCTCAGCCGGTTGGGCAAGCCGAATGACGTGGCTGGTCTCGCCGTCTTCCTGGCGTCGCCCGACAGCGACTACGTGACCGGGACGACCTACTTGATTGACGGCGGCCTGACGGTCTTCTATCAGGAACAATAGTGTCCGCAGACCTGGTCAGCCGGGGGTCGCCCCAGCATCGCGTCGGCCCCTCCTGCCCATACCATCCTCACTGTCTCGTGGGGTCACGTCCCGGCTATGTGTCCTGCGTTCGACGATGTAGTACACGGCTTCCGGCGCGCGGCGCGCGCATGGCAAGGCGCGACGACCGAGGATACCGGGAGTATCTGAGGGAGGAGCAACGCCGCCAGGCCGGGGTGGAGGAGGGATGTCCCGCCCGGAAGACGTCCTAAAGCGTCGGACGCAGGACACTAGAGCATTTGCCGTTTGTACGTAGTGTCCAAGGGAAAAGCGCTCCAACGCTACGGGAGCTCAGACGCCACCCCGGGCGCGAGCGTCGCCTGTTGCGCGCCACATCCGGCGCACGCGCGCGCGGCAGCCAATACGACGTCGCCTTCGTTGGTCGCCGCTGCGGGAACCACCTTGTCCGCGTGGTGGGTCATCGGCGTGCCGCACGCTGAACAGGGCACCAGCTTGGCAGCTTCGGTCGCTTCCTCGTCGATGGTCACGTGTTCCCGGCCGTACCGCAGCACCTTGGACATCCAGATCAGTTCGCGGATAAACCGATCGGACCGCCGTACGAATGCCTCGTCCAGGAGGCGGCCGTCCTCGGCGAACACCTTTCCCACCTGTCCGATGTTGATATCCCAGAAGATCGTGACCATCCCCAGCTCGCGCATGACGGGCAGCAGGCTCTGAACCACGCGGATGCCGGCAAAGGGACCCGCCGACACGCCGACCAGCCCGACCGCTTTGTGGATGTATTCGCTCAGGCAGCTGTCCAACACGTGCTTGAGCAGGCCCGGAAAGCTGTGGTTGTACTCGGGCGCGACGATGACCAGTCCGTCCGCGGCGCTCATCGCCGCCGCGAAGGCCGCGTCCTTGATGGCTTCGCCGGCATCGTCCACTGGAAAGGGCACGGCGGCGATATCGATCACCTCGCTGCAGACACCGGCACGGCGGTTCAGCAGATCGGCCATCAGTGTCGCCGCATGCGCACTGGCGCGCCCCTTACGGCTCGTGCCGAGAATGACAGGAATGTTCAAGTAGCGCGCTTCATCCATAGGTCACGTCCTATCGGCATTCACCACCGAGCACACCGGGATCACCGAGCCGGACGATCACTCCCATCAGTGAGCTCACAGCGTGTCGGCAGGCCTTCGTTTACGCTCATGGGATCGACCACCAAGCGGGACCAATCTACCGGGTCGGAAGCCTGTTCTTTCGGTGATCTCGGTGATTTCGTTGATCATTTCTCCGTCACCGGCCGCCACGTCCGCGCATCGGTTCGAATCACCAGCCAGCCGCCTTGCTGTTCGATGATTCCTATCATGTCGATGGCTTCACCCGCCGCCTGAAGCGCCCGCGCCCCAATCGGTTCGCCGGAGGCGCCCGTCACGAGCAACAGGGCCGACTGACCGGCTCGATCCTGGACATACAACGCGGGAGGAATGCCGCCACGCAGGCACAGCGACGCGCAGTCCTTGTGCGTCTTCCCGGAGCCGGGGACCATGACCCCCAGAAAGCACTTCGAGTCCACGATCTCGCCCCTCACCTTGACCGGCTGGTCGCCGAATGACCGGTCCTGTATGGCGGCCGCTGTCACATTCGACGCAGATCCGTCGTCTGCGACGAGAGAGGCAGGATCGACCTCTATCATCGTGTGGGCGCCACGTCGAACGCGAGTTCCGGCCAGCGTGACACGCCGTCCGTCCAGTCCACGGACCAACGCGTCGGCGCCATTTTTACCGGGTGCGACCAGGAGCTGCCAGGGTGTCGCGCTGTTCTCCGGGTCATCGGACCGCAGCGCCGGGTACGGGCGCTCGACGAGGGTGCCGGCAAAACGCTGCGGATGTCCGAACTCAAAGGTCCCCCCTTCGAGCGGCGCGTGACCCGCGCCGAGGGTGACCGCCCACGCCAGCACGCCGCACGCGAGCCCGATCACGACCCTGGAGACGTAGCGCGCGAGCCGCGGCGGCATCGGTGGCGCATAGCCGACAAAGAACTCGTCGCCGTCCTCCCGAACGACTGTCGCCTGACTGCTAGTCATCGCTTGGCCCTTAAGAGTCAGAAAATCTGGAACCACAAAGAGCACAAAGATCACAAAGAAGTTCCCAGGAGAACTCGTTTCGTCTTCGTGGCGGTTCTTTGTGCCCTTTGTGTCCTTAGTGGTTCAAATGTCGGCCTGAGATTCCTACGCGGTTCGAGCGGTCACCAGCCTCGCGGGTTCGACGCGCGTGCCCGGCGCGTTCGGTTGGGGGTGCACCAGGACACGACCGGCGACCACGCGCACATCGAACGTCGGTACCTTCTCGGTGAACGGCGGCGGCGACGCGCCGGTGTCTGGCGCGTACTCATACCCGTGCCACGGACACACCACGCAGCCGTTGACGATTCGACCTTCGCCCAGTGGGCCATTCTGGTGTTGACACACGTTCGAGATCGCCGAGATCCGGCCGTCGTGCAGAAACACCGCGACACGCTCGCCGGACAGGCAGGTCATGACCGCCCGCTTCTCGGGAATCTCACTCACGCCGCAGACATCGACGAAGCCATCTTTGCGGGCGTTCTGGTTCTCACGGTCGCCCCGCGCCTCTTGCCGCGCTGCCAGGGCGTGAAGCGTGAACACCGTGAGGGCGCCGGCACACAGCACCCATCCCAGGAGTCGACTGGTCTCGCCCTGCAGGACGCCGAACACCACGTGCAGCACGATGAATGTGTATGCCACGTACACGCACATGTGGAGCGCCTTCCACACAGGCGCGGTGAGGTTGTGCAGCCAGAAGTCGTGACTCGTGGCCGCCATCAGGAACACGATGGCGAGCGCCGCCACGCCGAACGGTTGAAACGGGAGCTGACCGATGGTCGTGTATCGCGGGTTACTGACAAGCACGCTCACGAGCGGGTTGAGCGCGCCGAGGGCGTGAAACTGGACCATCGAGAACGCGCCATGACCGAGCGCGAGCGTGAACATCATCACGCCAAGATGGCGCCGGTTGTAGAGGAGCGGCAGGAACCGGCGATCCAATCGCGCGAGCGGACCGATGCCGAGGATCACGTGCAGCAACGTGAACGCCGCCGCTCCAAGTGCCCGGATCACCAGCGTTTCAATCGTGAGCTCCTGGCGGAGGGCCGCCTGCACCGCCAGGGCGGTCACGACGAAACCACCGATCAGGCTGCCGGCCACGAGATCGTACCGGCGCTTGTTCGGATTCCAGGCGATCGTTCGGTAGGTGGCGCTCATCGTGTCCTCGACGACTGTTGACGGTCGATGATCTCCCGTGGCAAGACGTCGAGGCGTGCCGACGGCGTCGGGTGGGCGAGTGCCAGAGCGGCCGCAATCACGACCACCAGAAGCAACCCGGGGATGATCCAGCGATGACGTCGACGGAGGGGACGAATCATCGCGCGCCCACTTTCGCTCGATGCGGGTTCGTTTCCACGGGCGCTGGTGTCCCCGCAATCCAACGCCACGCAAACAACGGCCACAGCGCCACCAAGCCCGGCAGAATCAAGAGCCTCAACGTCCGGGGCGATCCGGCGACCCGCGGATCCATCCGCACGACAGCGCGTGGCAGGAACAGCAGCGCGAATATCACGCCGGCCACGGCGTAGGCCTCGAACATGGCCACGATCACCTGGGCGATTTCAAGCGGCACGGGTCGATACCTCCGGAGTTGAGTTGTTGGGTCACAGTGCAATCAACCACCGAGCGCACCGAGCGCAAAACAGTTGCCTTTGCCGGTGATCTCCGCGGCCTCGGTCCTAAACGGTTCTGACGAGGTTGAAACTGAGCCATGCGTACGTGTGATGCTCGCGGAGCGCGGAGGTTACGCGTCCACGCTCAGCACGCCGCTTTCTTCCGTGATCTCGTCTTCGCGCCGTACCGGCGTCGCGTTCCCCCTTGGCTGCAGGAGCTTCGCGACGAGTCCCGTCCAGCCGGTCTGGTGGGAGGCGCCGACGCCACGTCCGGTGTCCCCGTGAAAGTACTCGTGGAACAGCACGTGATCGCGGAAGTGCGGGTCATCCTGTAAGCGGCGATTGTCGCCAAACACCGGACGCCGGCCCTCGCCATCGCGAAGAAAGAGCCGCGTCAAGCGCGTGGCCAGTTCGCTCGCGACCTCGCCGATGGTGTGGTAGCGGCCGGAACCCGTCGGGCACTCGACCGTGAAGTCGTCGCCGTAGTAGTGATGGAACTTCTGCAGCGACTCGATGATCAGGTAGTTGACGGGCATCCAGATCGGACCGCGCCAGTTCGAGTTGCCGCCAAACAGCCCGGACGTCGACTCGCCGGGCTGATACTCGACGGAAAAGCGCTGATGGTCCCACTCCAACACGAAGGGGCGCTCGCCGTGATGTTTCGAGAGGGCGCGAATCCCGTAGTCCGAGAGAAACTCCGTCTCGTCGAGCATGCGGCGCAGCAGCCTTTTCATCCGGCTGCCACGCAGCAGCGACAGCAGCCGCCGCTCGCCTTTCCCGGGTTCGGTCCACCGCGACACCAGCGCCGCCAGATCGGGGCGGTAGTTCAGGAACCAGTCGAGGCGTTCGGTGAATCCCGGCACCTTCGCACAGAGGTCAGGGTCCAGCGTCTCGACGGCGAAGAGCGGGATCAGGCCCACCATCGATCGCACTTTGAGTGGCACCATGTGCCCGTCCGGCAGATTGAGCACGTCGTAGAAGAATCCGTCTTCGTCGTTCCAGAGGCCCATTCCGTCGGCGGCGTTGGTCATGGCCTCGGCGATGTGCAGGAAGTGCTCGAAGAACTTGGTGGCGATGTCCTCGTAGACGCGATTGTGCTGGGCCAGCTCCAACGCGATGCGCATCAGGTTGAGGCTGTACATCGCCATCCAGCTGGTGCCATCCGACTGGTTGATGTAACCGCCGGTCGGCAACGGCGCGCTGCGGTCGAAGACGCCGATGTTGTCCAACCCGAGGAAACCGCCCTGGAACACGTTGCGTCCTTCGGCGTCCTTGCGGTTGACCCACCAGGTGAAGTTGAGCATCAACTTGTGGAACACACGCTCGAGAAACGCCAGGTCCCCGGGATCGTTCGGGTGGGCTCGCTGACGCCGTTTGCGATCCATCTGGAACACGCGCCAGGTGGCCCAGCCGTGCACCGGCGGATTGACGTCGCCAAACGCCCACTCATACGCGGGCAGCTGGCCGTTCGGGTGCATGTACCACTCGCGCGTCAGGAGGAGCAGCTGCTGCTTGGCAAAGTCCGGATCGACCAGCGCCAGCGAGATGGTATGGAACGCCAGGTCCCAGGCGGCGTACCACGGATACTCCCAGGTGTCCGGCATCGAGATGATGTCGGCGTTGTTCAGGTGCGCCCACTCGTGATTGCGTCCTCGCGCTCGTTCCGGTGGGGGAGGCGGTTGGCCGGGATCGCCCTTCAACCACTGTGGCACGTCGTAATAGAAGAACTGCTTGCTCCAGATCATGCCGGCCAACGCTTGCCGCTGAACGAGTCGTTGATCGTCGGAGAGGCCGTTCTGCAGATGGTCGTAGAAGGAGTCAGCCTCCCGCCGACGTTGCTCGATCAGGGCGTCGAAACCGGCGAAAGGATGCGCGTGGGTGTCGACCGACAGACGCACGCGGACGACGACATGCCCTCCCGCGGGAACCTCGAGGGCATAGTGCGCCGCGGCCTTGGTGCCTCGGCGCTGCGGGTTGATGGCCCACACGTGCTGATTGACGATGCACTCGTGGAACGCATCCTTGAAATAGCCCTCCGCCTCCGGCAGACCAAAGAGTCGACGGCCGTTGGTCTCGTTGTCCGTGAACAGCCACGGCGCATCCCCGTCGCGATAGAGGTGGTACGTCCCCAGCGCGGCGCTCCGGGCCACCGCGACGTCGCCGTCCAGCGCCAGCTCGGGCTTGACACCCGCATACCCCCACGACCAGGTGTTGCGGAACCACAACTGGGGCAGCACGTGCACGGCCGCGGTTTCCGGACCACGGTTGTGGACCGTGACACGAATGAGAATGTCCGACGGCGTCCGCTTCGTGTATTCCGTGACGACATCGAAATAGCGGTCTTCATCGAACGCGCCGCTGTCGACCAGCTCAAATTCGGGATCGAGCTTGCCGCGTCGCCGGTTTTCCTCCACGAGCTCTGCGTACGGGAACGGCCGCTGCGGGTACTTGTAGAGCGCCTTGAGATAGGAATGGGTGGGCGTCGCGTCGAGGTAGTAGTAGCACTCCTTGACGTCCTCGCCGTGATTCCCTTCACTGTTGGTCAGGCCGAACAGTCGCTCCTTCAGGATCGGGTCGCGCCCGTTCCACAACGCCGGCGCGAAGCACAGGATCTGCTGATCGTCGCTGATCCCGAGCAGCCCATCCTCGCCCCAACGGTAGGCGCGGCTGCGGGCCGCATCGTGGCTGAGTGCTTCCCAGGCCGTCCCGCCGGGACTGTAGTCCTCGCGGACCGTGCCCCACTGGCGTTCACTCAGATAGGGGCCCCACCGCTTCCATCCCATGCTCGCGGGCTCGTTCAAGCGCGTCTCTTCGTCCATGAAATGCCTCGTGTTCTCGGAGGATCAACCCGGAGGCCGCAGAGCCCGCAGAAGGGAAAGGAAGATGGCTCTCTGCGAACTCGGCGTGCTCTCTCGTCAATCGTCGTGACGCTCGTTTTGCCAACGTGCTCCAGGTGTCATGACGTCGCTTGGATGCCGCGAAGTATCGGACGTTTCGCGAAACCGTCCTGAGTGCCACGCATCGAACGCACATGGCTGCCCACCCGACGTCTCTTCACTGGCCGGAGTATCTGATCGAAGCCGGCGCCCTCGGCACGTTCATGGCATCGGCAGCGGCGTTCGCGGCGGTCCTCTACTACCCCGCTTCGCCGGCCGCGGCACTGGTCTCGAAGGATCTGATTCGGCGCGGCCTCATGGGCCTGGCCATGGGCACGATGGCAGTGTTGATCATCTATTCACCGTGGGGCCAGCGGTCGGGAGCCCACATGAATCCAGCGGTGACGTTGACGTTCTTCCGGCTGGGGAAGGTTGCACGGCCAGACCTCGTCGGGTACATGGTGGCCCAGTTTGCCGGCGCCATCGTGGGTCTCTCTGTCGCGGCGGCCGCGCTCCGCGGCATCATCTCGGACCCCTCGGTCAACTACGTCACGACGACGCCGGCAACGTCCGGCAATGTGGTCGCGTTCCTGGCGGAGGTCGCGATCTCGTTCGTGCTGATGCTGACCGTGCTGACCGTGTCGAATCATCCCGCTGGGCGCCCTTCACGGGTCTGTGCTCAGGCCTCCTGGTCTGGACCTACATCACGGTCGAGGCGCCGCTGTCGGGGATGAGCATGAACCCGGCGCGCACGTTCGGATCGGCCCTGCTGGCTCGGGACTATCTGGGACTCTGGATCTACTTCACGGCGCCGCCCCTCGGCATGCTGCTGGCGGCTGAGCTGTTCACCCGGCGCTACGGGCTGCAACGGGTGCTCTGCGCCAAGCTGCACCATCCCAACGGGGCGCCATGCATTTTTTCCTGCCGCATGGGCACGAAACCTTCGCCATGAACCGGCATCTGAATCGCCATGACGCATTACGACGTGATCATCATCGGCACCGGGGCGGGCGGCGGCACCCTCGCCTATCACCTCGCGCCGTCGGGGAAACGGATCCTGCTGCTCGAACGCGGCGACTACGTCCGGCGCGAGAAGGACAACTGGAGCTCGCGGGCGGTCAACGTGGACGGGAAGTACAACACGAAGGAGGTGTGGCAGGACAAAGATGGGAAGCCGCTCCACCCGCACACGAACTACTACGTGGGCGGGAACACCAAGTTCTACGGGGCCGCGCTGTTCCGGCTGCGCACACAGGACTTCGGCGAGGTCCGGCATCACGGCGGTCTCTCGCCGGCGTGGCCGATCACCTACGACGATCTCGAACCGTATTACACCAAGGCGGAGTACCTCTATCAGGTCCATGGCGAGCGTGGAGCCGATCCGACCGACCCCTGGGCGAGCGCGCCGTACCGGTTCCCGGCGGTGCAGCACGAACCCCGCATCCAGCAGCTGCACGACAACCTGGTGGCCAAGGGGCTCCGTCCCTTCCATGTCCCGCTCGGGATCATGCTGGACGAAGCGGATCCGCAGAGAAGCCGCTGCATTCGCTGCGAGACGTGCGACGGCTTCCCGTGCCTGGTGCACGCCAAGAGCGACGCCCAGGTGATCGCCGTCGACCCGGCGCTCGAACACCCGAATGTCTCGCTGCTGACCAATGCCAAGGTGACGCGCCTGCTGACCAGCGCGTCCGGGCGGGAGGTGACCGGCGTCGCCGTCGAGCGCCAGGGCCAGGAAGAAATCTACTCGGCCGACGTCGTGGTGTCGTCGTGCGGCGCCATCAATTCGGCGGCCCTGCTGCTGCGATCCGCGACCAACCGTCACCCCGACGGCCTCGCCAACGCGTCCGGCGTCGTCGGGCGTCACTACATGGGGCATGTGAATTCGGTCCTGCTGGCGATTTCAAAGTCGCCTAATCCGACGGTGTTTCAGAAGACCCTGGGTGTGAACGACTTCTACTTCGGGGATGACGAGTTCCAGTACCCGATGGGCCATATTTCGTTTGTCGGCAAGCTGGATGCGGTTGCCCTTTCCGCTGGGGCTCCAGCGATTGTGCCGGGCATGACCCTCGACCTGATGGCGAAGCATTCACTCGACTTCTGGCTGACGTCGGAAGATCTCCCGGATCCAAACAATCGCGTGACGCTCGACCGCAACGGCCACATCGTCTTGTCCTATACCCCGAACAATGGCGAGGGGCACAAACGCTTGATCAAGAAGCTGGAGCATCTGCTGCAGCACCTCGACATGCACCCCCACCTGGTGCCGCGGAACCTGTTCGTCGGCAACCGCATCCCGCTCGCCGGCGTCGCGCATCAGAACGGCACGATTCGGTTTGGCCGCGATCCCATCACGTCGGCGCTGGACGCGAACTGCAAGGCGCACGACGTGGACAATCTCTATGTCGTGGATGGCAGCTTCTTTCCCTCGAGCGGCGCGGTGAATCCGGCGTTGACGATCATGGCCAACGCCCTCCGCGTGGGGGACCACATCCTCGAGAGGATGGGTGCGCGAGCGACGGCGCAGATGGAGGTCGCGCAATGACCGGCGGCCCGCCCAGGCGCCACATGCGGGGTGCACGAACCGCGGCCTTCGGCATCGCCCTGCTCCTGGCTTGGGCGGTGCTGCCGCCGCTGACGCCGGTGGCCAACAGCGCCGCCCCGCTGCAGGTCACGGCGGTCGACGCCGTCGGCCTGACCGTCTCCGACATGGACCGCGCCGTGGCCTTCTACACCGGTGTGTTGCCGTTCGTGAAGGTGTCGGAACGCAGGTACTCGCGCGAGAGCAGGATCAGCTGGCGGACAGACGTCTGGGCGGCGCCCAGGCGGTGGTTTTCCTCGCCAATCTCAAATGCGATCCGCCACTGCCGCATCAGCACGCGATAGGCCGTCATCAACGGCGTGCCCGGGTGATAAATGTGCGTCGCTTCGGAGGTGACGCCGTTGAGCTCGAGGATTTTGAATCCGTGCCCGGCGCGAAACGCCTGGATTCCGTCATCGGCGTCGCCTGTCAGCCGCACATCGAATCGTCCGAAGAAGAAACCGTCGAAGCCTTTGGCAATCGCGTCGAATCGAGCCTCGAGGGCCTGGGAGCGAACCCAATCGCCGTCGAGGAAGAGGGCGTCGCGGCAGTGCGTGCCGAGTTCCGCGAGCGTCAGCGACTCGCCCGCGGCAGGCACGTTCGACAGTTGGTGATGATGGCGGTCGCAAAACAGTCGGGCGGCGCAGACCGCTCGCTCGTCGCAGCAGGCCCAGGACGAGCGCCTCGGCTATACCTTCGACCGGCTCTCGGGAATCGTCGAGGGACTGCTCGTGAAGACTGGCTTCACCCGCGCCGGGTTCTTCATGCAGGACTATGGAGGCCCGGTCGGCTTCCGCCTCCTCGGGCGGCATCCGGAGTGGATGGAGTGGCTGATTCTCCAGAACACCAACGCCTACGAGGAGGGGTTCACCGCCGTATGGGATGCCATCCGCCATGCGCTTTGGAAGAATCGCGGTCCCGAAACGGAGACGCCGCTGATGCCATTTCTGGAGCTCGACGGGATCAAGATGGTGTACCAGCATGGTCACAGGCGGCCCGAACTGATCAGCCCAGACAACTGGCAGATGGACTTCCGCTTCATGGAGCGTCCAAATGCGCGCCGCGTGCAGCTCGACCTCTTCTACGACTACCGCACCAACGTGGCGCTGTATCCAACGTGGCAGCAGTTCCTTCGAGACCGGAAGCCGAAGACGCTGATCTTCTGGGGTCAGAACGACATCTTCTTCACCCAGGAGGGCGGCGAGGCGTTCCTGCGCGACGTGCCGCCTGCCGAATTGCATCCGCTCGATTCCGGTCACTTTGCTGTTGAAGACTGCCTGGATCAGATGGCACTGGACATCCATCGTTTCTACGACGATCAGGTGGCCATCACGCCCGCGGCGTCCCGTAAGAGTGCATGATCGGAACGAGTCGCGACCTGACGGCGGCACCGACCGGGGTTGAGCATCGTTCATCGCCGGCGATTCGGCGGCAAGCTGGCGCTCAACGCCGCGGTGATTCGCGGTGGCCAGATTCGCGAGGGGGTCGACGTCGAACTCGTGACGGCGGAAGCGTGTGCAGAATCGCCGGCCACGGGACCCGTGCCCTCTGAAACCTCGCGGCGCTCATGGAATCCAAACAGCAAGCCGTAAGCGCGATTCGGAAACCACACCGCAATTGTTTCAGGAGGACAGCATGCTTCGCCACACCATCCGTACCGGAATCTTCAGCGTTGCCGCACTCGCCATGATGACGAGCCTGGCGCTCGCGCAGAACCAAACCAGCAAGCCTTTCGCCGGCGGCAAGGTCAACGGCGGCACCGTCACGCATTCGACGAAAGACGGCAAGGACGTGCTCACGTTGTCGGACGACTTCAAAGTGCCCGATACGCCCGATCCGCACTGGCAAGTCGTCGACTCGAAGGGCAATA
This sequence comes from Acidobacteriota bacterium, assembly GCA_040007095.1. Classification (GTDB taxonomy): domain Bacteria; phylum Acidobacteriota; class Vicinamibacteria; order Vicinamibacterales; family CAVVIG01; genus JBDTVS01. Next base: position 12,292 of record JBDTVS010000108.1, on the reverse strand, counting down.
CATTCCTGCTGCAGCGTCTCGGCGCGAAGAGCCTCGGCGGCCTCGCGAAGGATCGGATCAACCTGTCGATCACGCTCCCGGCCTACGTCAGGGACATCGCCAAAGTGCAGATCTACTGCGCGTGGGCAGAAGCGGTTCTCGGCGAGGCGCCATTCACCGCGCCGCTGATGACCATGAACCGATAGCGGGCGTCCGGCACGCTCGGATCGCGCCTTTTCTGCCCCGGCCGGTATCGGGCCGGGCCAGAAGGCGCGAGTGATTGGCGAGGCTACCTGCGCGTGAGGCCCAGCTTTTTCATCCGGCTCCGTAAGGTATTCGGATGCAGGTTGAGGATTCGCGCGGCGCCGCGTGGCCCCTCGATCACCCAGCCGGTCTGGTCGAGCGTCGCGCTGATGTGGACGCGCTGCACGTCATCCAGCGAATTCGGCACCGCTTCCGCGCGCTCCGTCGGACCGGGCCTTGGACGCTCGGGCATCGGCGCCGTGATGGAGGCGGCTGAAGACGCCAGTCCCAGCGTCTCCGCCGGAACCACTCTCGGGAGAAGCTCGGCGCCAATCTCGAGGACATTGCCAGCGGCAAGCACGAGAGCGCGTTCGATCACGTTCTCCAGCTCGCGGACGTTGCCCGGCCATTGATACGCGGCGAGTTGCTCCATGCTGTCCCGCGAGACGCCGGCGATCGTCCGACCAATCCGCTTCGCGTATCGCTGGACGAACAACAACGTCAACTGTGGGATGTCTTCACGCCGTTCGCGCAGGGGAGGCACCCGCACCGGCAGGACGTTCAGTCGATAGTACAAATCGGCCCTGAACCGCCCGGCGGAGACCTCGTGCTGGAGGTCTCGATTGGTGGCCGCGATGATCCGGACGTCGACCTTGGTCGTCCGGCTGCTGCCGACGGATTCGAACTCGTGTTCTTGCAGCACGCGGAGCAGCTTCACCTGCATGTCGAGCGGCAGTTCCCCGACTTCGTCGAGGAACAGCGTGCCGCCGTCGGCCAGTTCGAAACGCCCCACCCGGCGATCGAGCGCGCCCGTGAATGCGCCTCGGACATGTCCAAACAGCTCACTCTCGATGAGCCCCGCCGGGATCGCGCCGCAGTTGACCTTCACGAGCGGATGCGTGTGACGCGGGCTGCGGCTGTGGATGGCGCGCGCCACGAGTTCCTTCCCGGTGCCGGTCTCGCCCAGGATCAAGACGGTCGTGTCGGTCGGCGCGACGCGGTCGATCGTGCGCAGCGCCGATAGGAGAGCAGGGCTGTTGCCGACAATTTCCTTGAAATTGTGCTGGTCGGTAATCTCTTCCCGCAAATACACGTTCTCGCGTTCGAGCTGGGCCTTCAGTCGGCCGATTTCTTCGTACTCGCGCATGTTTTCGATCGCGAGCGCCAGCTGGTTCGCGACTTCCCGCAATAATTCCGCCTCGGCGACGCCATATTGCATCGGCTTCAGGCTGCCGAGATTCAACGTCCCGATGCTCTTGCCGCGCACGACGAGCGGCACGACCACCAGCGAGCGGAACCCTTCGCGGAGCAGGACCACTTCACCCTCGTACTGGCGTTCCTTCTCAAGGTCGGGACGAAAGAACACGCGCTGATTGAGAAAGGCCCAGCCGGCGTGGCTGCCTTCGAGGGGGAGTTCCAGCCCTGGAACGAACAGGTCGGACGGGATGGCGCTTTCCGCGACCGCCAGGCGCAAGACATGCCGATGGTCGTCGTACAGAAAGATGGTGCTGCGATCGAACGGCAAGACAGGACGGAGCGCTTCGGTGATGGCCTGAAACAGCGCATCGCGCGTGAGGTTGAGCACGACGGCGTTGTTGATGGCCAGCAGCGATCGCGCGCGCTCGGCCGCCTGCATCAGTTGTTGGTTGAGCGCGGCGATCTGAGTGCTGGTTCGCAGGCGCTCCAACTCGATGGCGGCTCGAGACGCAAACGTCCGCAGGAGTAGCGCCCGCGCTTCATCCTGTTCCATCGGCCTGATATCGAGCACGGCGAGGTGGCCGAGGATTTCACCCGAAGTGCCGACGAGGGGGACCCCGAGATAACTCTGGGCGTCCAGGTCGACGAGCCCGACATCACGCGGGAAGCGCGTCTGCAGATCATGGGTGTGCCAGCAGACCTGGCCGTTGATGACCGCTTCGCACGGCGTTCCATCGAGATCGAACTCGATGTTGTCGGCGAGCGCGTCGCGACTCCAGAACGCCAACGTGCGGACGCGCGTGTGGGCCCCGTCCGTACACTCAGCCACGAACACGTATTGAACGGTCAACGCCGCCGCCAGATGATTCACGAGCGCGGGGAAGAACGAGGCGCCGGGTGCGAGCGCGGTGCCGTCGAGCACGGCCCACAGCATCTCGCTGGCGCGGGCACGGACGTCGGCGTCCGGAGCCGGCACCGCGACCTCGCGTCGTTCGTCAGGGTCAGACGGGTGCATGCCGATCAGCATACCCACGAACTCCGGCACCACGAAATGTCGTAGCCGTCCAAGCCCCCACGAAGAATCGGTCCCCACGAACTCCGATATTTCGTGGGGTTTCCAATCATTGATTGGTCACGCTTGGCGTAAGCCTATCTGGGTCAACCAAATACGGCGTTCAATCGCGTGAAGCAAACCGGGCACACCTGTTGCTCTGTCACGGGACAACGAACCCATGCTGAGAATCAATGTCGGGACCGCGGCGGGCGACACAGCAGTGGCTGTATTGCGTCTCGAAGGCCAGGTGACAGGTCCCTGGGTGAACGAGCTCCGTCGCGTGTGCGACGAGACGATCGGGAATGGCAGCGACGAGGTGCATCCGCTCGTTCTGGATCTGACGGATGTGTTCTTCATCGATGCCGACGGCGTGGCGCTCTTCCAGGAGCTCGCGGGACGCCAGGTGACAGTGACCAACGGTTCGCTGTTCGTCACGGAACAGCTCAAAGAGGTGTGTGATGTCAGTCGCTAGCCCAACCACGACCACAAGCACTGCCCGACTGGCGCAAGCAGCAACCCGCGTGAACGCGACTGGGTGCGTGCATGGCGACGTCATCGACGAACGATCGCTGGTCGAGGCGCTGCGGGCCGGGCACGACTCGGCCTTCGAAACGATCATCCGCGTCTATGGAGGCCGGTTGCTCGCTGTGGCTCGGCGGATCACGCAGAACGACGAGGACGCACGTGACGTCTTGCAGTCGGCCTATTTGAGTGCGTTTCGGGCCGTGCGTCAGTTCGAGGGCGCCTGCCAGCTCTCCACCTGGTTGCATCGGATCGTCGTCAACACGGCGCTGATGCGGTTGCGGTCGCGTCGGCGCAAACCGGAGGAATCGATCGAGGAGCTGCTGCCGGCATTCCAAAGCGACGGACATCACGTCGAGCAATTCTCAGACTGGAGTGCGCCTGCCGATCGGTTGCTCGAGCAGAAGCAGACACGGGCGACCGTTCGTGCGTGCATTCAGCAGCTGCCGGACAACTATCGTGACGTCCTCGTGCTACGGGACATCGAGGAGCTGTCGACGCAAGAGGTGGCGGAGATGCTCTCGATGACGCCGACGGCAGTCAAGGTGCGATTGCATCGGGCGCGACAAGCGCTGTCGACCCTGCTGCGGAAGGAGTTCGCGCAGCCGTCGGTAACCTCATAGCGTTCCGGACATCCAACCGGCATCAACATGCCGGGCGATCCTTTTGAGATTTCAAGCCTGCCCGACGCGTCCCTGCGCCGCCGCGTGACCTGCGCCGCGGCGAAACCGCTGCTGTCGTGGCTGCTGCAGTGGCCCCGCTATCGCGCGCTCCTGCAACAGACTCGGCTCGCCCCGCGTGACAGGTCATTCGAGATGCGCGCGCTCGACGCGCTCGACATCCGCCCCACCTGTGCCCCGGCCGACGCGGCCTTGATTCCGACACACGGACCGCTCGTGATCGCCGCGAACCACCCGCACGGTGCTGCCGACGGGTTGGTACTCGCGTCTCTTGTCCGCCGTAGACGATCCGATGCGCGAATCCTGGCGAATCATCTCCTGTCGCGGATTCCGGAGCTCGCCGATCTCTGCTTCTTTGTCGATCCCTTCCGAGGGCCAGCCGCCGCCTCCCGCAGTTGCGCCGGACTGCGCGCCGCGCACGTGTGGCTCAAGCAGGGTGGCGCCCTGATCGTGTTTCCGGCGGGCGAGGTGGCACACGACCGGCAAGCCGGTGGTTCGTACTCGGATTCGCCGTGGACCTCGACGACGGGTCGCATGGTGCTGGCAACTGGCGCGACGGTCGTGCCTGCGTTCATCGCCGGAAGAAACGGCACGTGGTTCTATGCGGCTGGGCGGGTGCACGCGTCCTTTCGCACGGCCCTGCTCGCGCGCGAGCTATTGAAAATGCGTGGTCAAGACCTGGCGGTGCGATTTGGCCCTCCGTTATCGAGTGCTCATCTTGCGCTCGTCGCAGCCGATGCCGTGGGGGTTACCCAATCCATTCGAGACGCGGTGCTGGGCCTCGCGGAAACTGTTGCCCGCAAGAACGACGCGCCGCCTGCCGGCTCGGCTGAAGAGCCTGTAAACAGGACGACATTCAATGCGGAGACCGCAGAGACCGTAGAGAAGAGGTCCGGATATCTCCGCGATCCCGGCGAGCGCTGCCTGAAGACGTCGTCCCGCTTCAGATGCTCCACAACGCGCGACGACGTGGGGGTGGACGCGATCGAGTCGGACATCGGCCGCCTCCCGGCCGAAGCGTGCCTTGTAGACAGCGGCGCGTGCCAGGTCTTCTGCGCACGCGCACGGCAGATACCATCGGCGCTGCGTGAGATCGGCTATCTGCGTGAGGCGACCTACCGGGCAGTGGGAGAGGGCACCAGACGCAGCCTTGACCTTGATGAGTTCGACCAACAGTACCTCCACCTCTTTTCGTGGGATCGCGCCCGTCGTCAAATTGTCGGGGCGTACCGCATCGGACAGACCGATCGAATCATGGCCGCCGAGGGTGTCGCGGGTCTGTACACGCGGACGTTGTTCCGCTATGACGAGCGCCTGATCGGCGTCTCTCTCCGGCCCTGGAACTGGGCCGGTCGTTTGTTCGCGCGGAATACCAGAAGAACTACGCGGCACTGCTCCTACTGTGGAAAGGGATCGGCCAGTTCGTCGTTCGTCACCCGCACTACCGCGTGCTCTTTGGACCGGTGAGCATCAGTGCTCGTTTCTCCGACAGCTCCCAGCGTCTTCTGATGGCGTTCCTGCTGCACAATCATCTCGATCGTGATCTCGCCGATCTGGTGGAGGCCATCAATCCCCGAGAGCTGAGTCAGGCGCCGCCTCTGTCCACCGCGATCGCTCAATCGCTCGGAGAGGCGGACCGATTGGTGATGCGAGCGGAGGCGGGGGACAAAGGCGTGCCGATCCTGCTTCGGCAGTACCTCAAGCTGAACGCCCGGTTGATCGGATTCAACGTCGACCCGAACTTCGGGGATGCGCTCGACGCGTTGATGATGGTCGACCTCACCGCCGTGGACCCCTCCATCCTGAACCGGTACTTCGGTCGTCAAGAGGCCGCACAGTTTCTGGCCCGGCACCGTAGTGGCCAATCGGCACACGCGGCCTGACCGTCAGCGTTCTGAAATGTGACGTCGCGATGTCTTCAAGAGGCTGGAATGAATCCGCTGACGGAGTCAGAAGCGGCGGGTCTTCGTCTGAATCCCGTCTGCCCAACCAGCGATTCTGACTCGCTGCCAGTCGATGCGGCGGAGCACATGGAAGAGGGACAGGATCCCAAGCGCAATCAGCATCTGAGGTAGCAAGCCCGGGCCTACCAGAGGCTTGACCGGCACGGCAAACGCGTCGCCGAGACGCGCCGTCAGGAGCACGAGCGTCGGCGTCCACAGGAGGGTTCCGACCAGCGCCCAGACGGCGAAGACGAAACATGGCAGCTTGACGATCCCGGCGACGAGATACAACGGGAGACGTGTGCCGGGCAAGAAACGACTGGCGACGATCGCGCCAGCCGCGTGACGCTCGAGCCACGCGCGAAGCTCTTCGGCGCGTTCATGCTGCAGCCGCCGACCGATCCCAGACCAGCCGAGCACGGCATGGCCGAACAGCCGGCCAACCGCCCAGAGCCCGAGATCGCCGACGAAGATGCCGAGCGTGCACGCGAGGATCCCGGTTGACGCCGCGAGCTCGCCGCGTTGGATCAGCAGGCCGGCCGTGACGCACGCGAGATCTTCCGAAATGAACGTGCCGAAGAGGAGCGACGCGAAGGCGAGCAAGGTCATGCGGCCCGCCGCGGCGTTGACGGCGAGTGGCCAAATCGCTCGGGTACCGGATGGCCATGGACGGCCAGAAGGATACCGATCATGGCTTGGTGGTGAACGGTATGGCTGACGACGAATGCCAGCTCGCGCGCGAGCGTGGACCAGCCGGTCACGGCATCGTCCGAGGCTGAGATCATCGATGTCACGCGGAGCGGTTCGTCGAGTGAACGAGTCGCCCACGCGTCCAGGCCGTTCTTGAGCTGCAGGATCTGCCGGAGGGCCTCGCCCGGCTCGGTTTCTATCGCCGTGCCGCGCTGCCGGCGGTCGTAGGACAACGTCCTGGACGGATCGGCCGCAAGCAGCGCCGAGACGTGATCGAGACAATGCCTGACGTGTTCTCCGATCGACCCGGAAATACCGGACGCAAAGCGCGCGCAGTACACGTCAGGCATCACGTCGCTGAGCAGCGATTCGAGTTGATCAAGAAGACGCCAGAGTGCCCATGGTGGTGGGGCCGACGTTCGCGCAGGAAGGGGTTGTAACTCCATGGCGTCACGCGAGCTGGAAGAACCGACCGAGTACGGGAATCTGCGATCGGCGCAGCACCAGCACGATCGCGCTGCCAACGAAAGCCGTGAGGGCCAGGCCGAAGAGCAGGCCTCCGTCGCCCTTCACGTCAATACCCAAGATGATGAGGTGAGTCGCAATCGCTCCGGCCATCACCCCCATCGTCAGCACGGCGCCGATCGAGGCGGTGGCCGGCACGATCCGCAGCAATGACGCGACGAGCTCGACCATTCCCGAGGCAATCCGCCCCCACGGCTCGACGCGGGCGAGGTGGAGAAACCGGCCGACCGAGCTGAAGATGTAGACCGATTCTTCGGCACCCGTGAACTTGAAGAAGAGGGTTTGCAGCAAGATACCCGCGACAGTGAGCTGCAGGACCCAGCTGATCGCGACGTGAGGTCTTGGTGGATGCTTCATGCCCGCTTTGATGATCTCCGCCGGCTTGGGGTTACAGGTGTCGTGACCTGAAACCTCCATCGCGGTCAGGCATCCAATTGATGTCGGCTGGGAGGCCGTAGTTGGTCGCAAGCGGTGTCGGAGGCGGCTGGCTTGGCCGTTCGATGACTTGCAAAATCCGCGTGGCGCCATCACACTCGTGTCCAAACGGCAGCTGGCGAAGTCGCGTCAGCTCAAGGAGTTGTCCCGTGACGTGTCGCGAATTCGCCGACTTCATGATGGACTACCTGTCCGACGAATTGCCGTCTGAACCGCGCGCGCGGTTCGACCATCACCTGACCCTGTGTACCAATTGCCGGAAGTACCTCACCAGCTACGAAGAGACCGTCAAACTCGGCAAGAAGGCATTCGAGGATGGCGATGCGCCGTTGCCGGCCGACGTACCTGAAGAGCTCGTGCGGGCCATTCTTGCGGCCCGACGACCCTGACCTTTCTGCTCGGTCGTTCCCCGTCCTGCTCGAAGCCCCTGAGAAGACTTCCACTGAAACCGTCCGGCGCTTCCGTCATCTAACCGGCGGGACAGCCCGTCCGAAGGAGGTCTCCGGTACACGTGAAACGCTTCGTTACACCACTCCGCCTGCGGTCGCTCGGCGGAGGCGACGCCGGCCGCAAAGTCACCTGGCTGGAACTGTTTTTTGACCTGATTTTCGTCGCCGCCGTCAGCCAGGTCGCGGGGCCGCTGCGTGAGCAGTACTCGCTCGAAGGGCTGGTGCGATTCGGCCCGCTCTTTGTACTGATTTGGTGGGCCTGGGTTGGCCACACGGTTTTTTCGACGCGCTTTGATACCGACGATGTGATCCAGCGCGGCCTGACGCTCGTCCAGATGTTCGCGGTGGCGGTGATGGCCGCCAACGCGAAGGACGCGCTCGACAGTCGATCGTCGGCAGGGTTCGCGGCGGCGTATGCGGCCGTCCGGTTCGTGCTCGTCGCGCAGTATTTCCGCGCGCGTCGCGTACCCGGTGCGCGGCCACTGACCACGCGGTATCTGCTCGGACACGGCGGGGCGGCGTGGCTCTGGCTCGCCTCCGCCTTGGTACCAGCCCCGGAGCGATTGTGGATCTGGAGCGTGGCGTTTGCGATCGACCTCGGGACGCCGTGGCTCGCCGTTCCGCACAGCGTCAAGGTGCCTCCCGATGCCGCGCATTTGCCCGAGCGGTTCGGGCTCTTCACGCTCATCCTGCTCGGGGAATCGGTCGTCGCCGTCATGCACGGGATGGAAAGTCAGGAGGACTGGTCCCCGGCGGCGGCGACGGCGGCGTTCCTGGGTATGGGTATCTCATTTGTCATCTGGTGGTGGTACTTCGATGGCGTGTCCGGTGCCTCGGAGCAGCCGGTGCGAACCAAACGGGAGGCGATTCGCTTTCACGTCTGGAGCTACGCGCACTTCCCGCTCTATCTGGGGATCATCGTGGCGGGCGTCGGGGTGCAGCGCGTCGTGACGGCCGCCGCGCGGACGGCGCTCGCGACGGCTGACGCGACGATACTGGCCGGTGCGATCGCCACCGTCATGGTCGCGATGACCGTCATCGACGCCACATCGTTCAATCGACGACCGAATGGCTCGGTTCGTGTCCTGCAGTACCTCACGTTCACCGCCGTGACACTGACCCTCGCACTCGCCGGGCACATCGAGTCACCCGTCGTCTTCATCGTCATGATCGCGGCGCTGTGCGTGACGCAGCTGGTCGTGTCGCTCACCAGGACATCGGCCTCTCGCTTGAGTGTGGACTGCGTTCCAATCCGACAGTCTGCGCACAATTCGGCGGCCGACTGACGTCGCGGCGCGTAGCCTCGGGCGATCAAGCGTTCAACCAGCCCGATCCCACGTGTCCTGGTCAGGCGGAACGCGGCGCCGGTTTGATGTTGGCGTTCAGGTGAAAGACGTTGTCGGGATCGTACTCGGCCTTGATACGCGCCAGGCGTTCGTATGTGTCGGCGCCGTACGAGGCCCGCACGCGATCTTCGTCGGCTTCCACCATGAAGTTCACGTAGCCGCCCGCCCCCGTCGCGTACGGCCGCATGGCGTCCCAGAAGTGCCGCACCCACAAGCGATCGGCCTCGTAGGTCTCGAGATCCGCGGCAGCCGCTTCGATGTTGAATACATAGCCTGCGGAGCGGCTTCCACCGAAGGCCGTCCCGGCGTGGTCGGGCGTACGGAAGGCGCCGTCCAACGTGAAGGTCGGGCAGAATGACAAGGGGGAGCGTTTCTTCGGTACGTGTTCGCCGATGACCGCGATGGCAGCATCCGACAATTCATCGAGGTACAGCGCCTTCTCGTAGGCGCGCAGTCCCCACGTCGCGCTCTCGTTGAACATCTGCTGGAGCGCGACGAACGGAATCGGCGTCACCAGTTCAAACAGGGGAGTCACCGCCTGCCGAATCGGGGCCACGGTGGCCTGGTGCTCCTCGGCTGATCCGAATCCCACGACGAGCAGCGCATGGCCGGGCCGGAACCGGTACTCTTCCGGGACGAACGGCGCAGGCGGCGCGCTCAGGCCGATTCCGAGGAAGCCCGTGGCCTCCGGCGGGAGCGTCTTGATGAAGTCGCGAGAGAAACGGAGGGCCTCTGGCCCGTTCTCGAGACCGAAGAAGAACAGACCGAGGTTGACCAGGGGACCGACGGGGTGGAGGGCGAACTCGAACGACGTGACGACGCCGAAGTTGCCGCCGCCGCCGCGCAGCGCCCAGAACAGGTCGGGGTTCTCGTCCTTCGACGCGTGAACGACGCGCGAGTCGGCCGTCACCAGGTTGGCGCTGACGAGGTTGTCGCAGGAGAGCCCGGCCTTCTTGGTGAGCCAGCCGATTCCTCCCCCGAGCGTGAGTCCTGCGATGCCCGTATGGCTGACGAAGCCGCCGGGGGTGGCGAGGCCGTGCTGCTGAGTCGCGGCGTCAACGTCGGCCCAGGTCGCGCCGCCGCCGCACACCGCACGCCGCGTGGCGGGATCGACGGCGACGCCGTTCATCCCGCCGAGATGGATCATCAGCCCGCCGGCGCAGACCGCGTGCCCGGCGTAGTTGTGACCTCCGCCGCGGATGGCAATCTCCAGCCCGCTCCCGCGGGCGAAGCGGATCGCGTCGGCGACCTGCTCGGCGGTGGTGCAGCGCGCGATGACCGCAGGCTTGCGGTCGATCGCGCCGTTCCACACCGCACGCGCCTGGTCATAGTCCGAATCGCCAGATGTCAACGCCTGGCCACTGAAGCCGCTCTTGAATGCTTCGATGTTGCCCGGTACCCTGAAAGCCATCGTGGTTCCTTATGAGTTGTTGGTGCGGCTATTTCTATCCCGCTTTCGTCGCCGACACAAGTGAGCGCGCGCCCGCGAGGCCGGAATCCGCGGCCCACAGATCACGGTCGACGCTGGGCGCTCGGAGCACAGCCCGTGCAACCCTCAATCGCCAGAAGGCCATCAAATATTCCAGGGACCTGCTGGAGTCAGGCGCGATCAGGGCGAGGGAAAGCATCCCCGCGAAGCTTCTGAACCATGGCGCGCGACCCACCGCATGGAATAAATTGATGACCTGTCGCGATTGTGTATCTGTGGACCGCGTATCGATGTGTTGGCGCCGGCGACCTTCCGTCGAGGACCCGCGCGGCGTGTCGGCCCGCCCGAGCTGTTGCCGCCGCCACCGACGGTGTCGGTTGGGACAGAGTAGCCACACGCCGGTCCTTGACACCCCGTGAACGCCGACACCGACTCGGATCGCCGCTGGCTTGCGTTCGAAACCGAAGCCATGCCGCACGTGGATCGGCTGTTTCGCCACGCGATGTGGCTCGTCCGCAATCGCCCGGAAGCCGAGGATCTGCTCCAGGAGACGTTGGTGCAGGCGCTGCAGTCCTTCCATCGATTCACGGTGGGGACCAACTGCCGTGCGTGGCTGGTGTCGATCCTGCACCATGTGCGGGCGAATCGACAGCGCAAGCAGGGACGCGCGCCCATCGACTCGAGCCTTGATGAGAGGGCGGCCAATGTCGTGCCGTTCGTGCCGCCCATTCCCGATCGCCTGACCGACGAGGACATGCTCCTGGCTTTGCAACAGATTCCCCCGCACCATCAAGAGGTGATCCTGCTCTGCGATGTCGAGGAGATGACTTACAAGGAAATCGCAGCCGCGCTCGACGTGCCGATCGGCACGGTGATGTCGCGTCTGCACCGAGGCCGCGAATTGTTGCGGACCGAGCTGGTACGCCGGGGTGCCGGCCCGGCCGTTCTGGCGCAGGGAAGCGGGGCACCCTGATCATGCAATGCCGGGACGTGCGTGAGCTGGCGGACTCGTTTCTGAGCGAGCAACTGCTCGTGGAGACCAACCACGAGCTGCTCCGCCACCTCGAAACCTGTCCGGATTGCCGATCCGACATCGCCGACCGCCGCGCGATGCGCGAGCGGCTGCGTGCGGCATTTGCCCGCGCCGAGGACTTGCGACCCCGACCGGAGCTCGCGGCGGACCTGCGGGCGAGATTGCGGCCTGCTCCGGCCGAGATCTCGAGGCGCTCGGTGCTGCAGTCGTGGTGGGCGCTGGCCGCGGGCGTGGCCCTTGCCGCGGGTGGCGGTCTGTTCGTGCGCAACTCAAGCTCGCGGTCGCGCCAGGTGGCCCTGGCGCGTGAAGCGGCCGGGGATCACCAGAACTGCGCCGTCAACTTCAATCTCAGCGAGCGACCGATCCGGCTCGAGGAGGCGGCGCGCCGCTATGGTGCGCCGTATGCCGCGCTCGAGACGTTCGTGCCGCCAGCGGTCGAGGCACCGCTGGACGTGCTCGAGCGGCATTCCTGTGTCTATCAGGGTCGCCGCTTCGGCCACGTCGTGTTTCGCTACCGCGGCGCAGTCACCTCGCTGCTCGTCACCGCCGGCACACCGCCGGCGGCTCCCGAGCTGGAGCCCACCGACACGGGCCCGGTGGTGGCGTCCCTCCCAGCGGGCCGTTTCGTGGGATTCGTCGTTGCCGGTCTTGAGCGTCAGCAGGTCCTGGCCCTCGCCCAGGCACTCGCTGAACCGCTGTCGCGACACCTCACCTAGCAGCCCGTGGTAAAAGTCCGTCTGCATTCGGCGAACGCTGCATCCCGCCTC
>JBDTVS010000107.1:0-22238 GCA_040007095.1 Acidobacteriota bacterium | reverse complement strand
ACCTTGAAGTCCCACGGATTCAGCCGCCAGCTCTGCGCCCAGTAATGCATCGTCGTCCCGCCGACGGCGTTCATCGTCGGATGGATCGTGAAGCGCGGTGACGGAGGCGAGGCCGGCGTCGGTCGATGCGTCGGAATCTCCTGATTGGCTTTCTGCACCGCTTGCGGCCAGCCGCGAAAGTTGTTCCGCAGCTCGTCTGGCGCAAAGTCGCGCTTGGTCAGCCACGTTCCGGCTTCCACGCCGACCACGTCGAGTCCGGCCTGAGCGAGCGGAAGGGCGGCCACGCCGCCGGCAGCACCGAGGCCGATGATCACGACGTCGGTCTCTTTGAGCCTGGTCGGCATGACTCGGTCTCCTCAGCAGCCCGTGGTGAAAGTCCGTCGTCGCACCGAGGCGGGCGATGCGCCCGGATCGCCAGGCGCGAAACGCGAGAATATCGGGAGTATTGGAGCGTTGAGCAACGCCGCGAGGCGGGATGCAGCGCTCGCCGAATGCAGACGGACTTTTGCCACGGGCTGTCAGGCCTTGTTGAACATGTCGTAGTCGTACGCCGATTTGTGATTGGCCGGAACGTTGGCGCCCAGACGCTGTTCGTCCGAGGTGGCGATCGTTCGAACGCCCGGGTAACCGATCAAATCCCAGCCGACGAAACCCGTATTGCCACCGTAGTACGGATCGCAAAACGTACCCTGAATCGTGTGGCCCCGGACAAGCGCGAAAAACACCGCGGAACCGGGAAATCCGGGCGCTGCGCCGGCGTCGATCTCGCTCAATGCCGCATCCTGCTCCGGGCCCGAAAGCCCGGTGAAGCCCTGGCCGCGCGACGCGCGCGCGTATCGATCGAGCGCGGCCAGGCCAGACGCATACGCCTCCGTGAACGCCGCGAGCGCACCGCCGAGCGCGTGGTCGATGTAGTGCGTGGCGCCTGCCTCGAGCGCGCCCGGGCCGTCGGCGTCGCTCGGGATGAGACGCGCGACGATCGCGTCGAGGACGTCGGCTTGGGCGGGAGTCAGATGTTCGAGCGGCGGGCGGGCCAGCGGGCGACCCGCGCGGGCGGCGACCGACGTCCCCTGCGCGGCGGCATCGCCGGTCGCGAGCGACGGCGTCACGATCGCCACCGCGCCAGCAAGCCCCGCGCGCCTCAGGAGTTCCCGGCGGGAAATGAAGGTGGTCATGCCGTTGCCATGAAGTCCAGTTCGGGCCGCAGGAACTCCCGAAACGCCGGGTAGTTTTCAATCATGGGAAAGTGGCCCATGCCATTCATGATGACGAGGCGGGAACCGCCGATGGCTGCCGCCACTGCGCGCGTCATGTCCGGCGTGCAGGAGTAATCGTACTCTCCGGTCAACAACGACACCTTGCAGACGCTGGTGTCAATCGTCTTGATGTCCTCGCGTCCGTCCCAATCGAGGCTGTAGTAGTGGACGTCGCCGGCATACACGCCAGGACCCGACTGGCTGTAATACCACCAGTTCTCTCGCCGGCTGGCTTCGGGGCTGCTGGGCGCGCACAGTCCAAAAGTGTAGCTGGCCACCAGTTCGCTGCCGTGAATGGCCGGATGGTGCAGGTAGTCGTTGTAACGTCCGGGCGCGAACGCCGAGCTCTCGAGCCCGATGATGCCGTGCAACTCGCGCTGATACTCGGCCGCCAGCTTCAGGACGATCGCTCCGCCCATCGACCCGCCCATGACGACCGGGCGTTCGAGACCGAGCGCGAGCCAGACGCTGCGGACCAGCGCCAGATACCCCTTCATGGTCAGCAGGTACTTCTGCAGCCACCAGCCGTCCGGCGGGTTGGATCGACCGTGATAGGGCATGTCGAAGGCGATCACGCGGTATCGGCGGGTGACCTCGGTGTCGTTGAGCAGGTGCCTGAACTGGCGGCTGTCGGCGCCAGCCGTGTGGAGGCAGAGCAGCGGGATGCCCTCGCCCGCCTCCTCGAAGTAGATGCGGTAATTCACCTCGTCGACATTTACGCTCAGGTAGCGTCCGATGATGGGCTCGAGATCGGGCATGGCGCGGACTAAGGTTCCACGCCGCGCATGACATTCATCGCCCGATGCAGCGCCCGCGCGTTCTGCATCGCGACCAGCGTGTCGCCTTCGAGGACGAAGCCGGGCACGCGCATCAACATGGCGAAGAAGTCGTGGTACAAGGGCTCGGGGTTCGCGGCGAAGAACTTCGTCCAGATCTCCAGCGCGGCGCGAAAACCGAAGGCACAGCGGACATCGAGGCGAGGCGACGGGAAGATGTCGACCAGCCGGCCGCGTTCGAACCTGACTATGGCGCGCTGTTCGGCGCGCCGGTCGGTGCAGGTGAGCGAAAAGGCTGTCGTGAACCAGGTGCCGATGACCTGCATTTCGGGGTCGGCGTTCACCCGCGTTTGTGCCCGGCCGAGCCAGTCGTCCGAGAATATGGGATTGGCCGTCTGGGGCATTTGCGTGCGCTGCAGTGTAGCCGATCTTTCTCATGCACGGCCCGGCGGGTTGTGATAAACCTGTGCGCAAGCAGAGAGCGTATGCAGAAACTGATTCAGTGTGCGGTAGTCGGTTCGGCGCTGGCGCTCGTCCTGAGCGTCCGGCCTGCGGCTGCCCAGGTCGACTTTTCCGGCGAGTGGGCCCCGAGGTTTCACGAGGATCAGCCCGAGCGAGTGCCCGGTCCTGAGCTCGGAGACTACCTTGGGATCCCGATCAGCGAGGCCGCGCGGCTGAGGGCTGATCACTGGGAAGCCTCCATTCAGACGCTGCCGGAATGGCAGTGTCGACCCCACTCCGCCGACTACATCTGGCGGGGCCCCTCTCAGCTCACGATCCGGAAAGAAGAGGACCCGCTGACACGCGAGATCATCGCCTTTCACGCGGAGTGGCTGCGATCGATCGACAACCCGATTTATCTCGACGATCGCCCGCATCCGTCGGAAGATGCCCTGCACAGCTGGGGCGGCTTTGCGACCGGGAAGTGGGAAGGCGACATGCTGACCGTGACGGTCACCCACCTGAAGGAGGGTTACGTCCGCCGCAATGGCCTGCCGCGCAGCGATCGCGCGACGGTCACCGAGCACTGGATGCGGCACGGCGACTTTCTCACGGTGGTGACGATCGTGAACGACCCCGTGTATCTGACTGAGCCGTTCATTCGCAGCACTGATTACGAGCTCGACCTGCATCAGCACGTGCCGCCGTATCCCTGCGAGATGGTGACGGAGATCGAGCGTCCACGAGGAGTGATTCCTCATCACCTGCCGGGCACCAACACCCAGGTTCGCGAATTCTCCGAGCGATACGAGATTCCCTTCGAGGCGACCCGCGGCGGGGCCGAAACGTCCTATCCCGACTATCGGAAGAAGCTGAAGCAGATGCCGCTGCCGGCACGAACCCGTCCGCGCATCGAGGCCCAGTAATGCACCGTTTCCGATTTCCTTGTGGGCTCCGCGTGCTGTGCGGTGCCATGCTGTGCGCGTCTGCGGTTCTGGCTCCTGTGCTGTCCGCCCAGCAGTCCGACATCCGCGTCACGAAGGTCCGGGATCATTTCTTCATGCTGACCGGTGCCGGCGGCAACGTGGCGGCGCTGGTGTTCAAGGAAGGCCTCACGCTGGTCGACAGCGGTCGCCTCGACATGAGCGAGAAGCTGCTCGCGACGCTCCGCACGCTGTCGCCTCTGCCCGTCCGCTACATCATCAATACATCGGCCGATCCGGATCACACCGGCGGCAACGAGAAGATCGGGACGACCGGCCTGCAGATCACCGGCGGAAACGTGGCAGGACAAGTCGCTGACGCGGCCGAGGGCGCGGAAATCATCGCACACGAGAGCGTCCTCGATCGCATGACGGCGCCAAGCGTGAGGCCGCCCCTGCCGATTCGAATGACCCCTGGCACGACCTACCACGTGGAGCACCTGAAGCTCAGCACGGTCTACCACGGCGACGGCATCGAGCTGTTTTCTGCTCCGACGGCGCACACCGACGGCGACACGATTGTCTACTTCCGCAAGAACGACGTGCTGGTCACCGGCGACGTCTTTAACACCACCAGCTACCCGGTGATCGATGTCGAGCGCGGCGGCGGCATCAACGGCGAGATCGACGCGCTCAATCACATCCTCGACATCGCGTTCCCAGATTTTCGTCTCGAAGGCGGTACGCTCATCGTCCCAGGGCATGGCCGGCTGTGCGACTCGGCCGACGTCGCGTACTACCGCGACATGGTGACGATCATTCGCGATCGCGTGCAGGACCAGATCAAGAAGGGGATGACGCTCGATCAGGTGAAGGCGTCGAAGCCGACGAAGGAGTACGACGGTCTCTACGCCGGCAACGGCAGTGCCTATACGGCCGACATGTTCGTCGAGGCGGTCTACAAGAGCCTGTCCAGAAACAGAGCGGCCGCTCCGGTCCGCACCCCGGCATCAGCGCCTCAGGCGGCGCCCGCAGGGAAGAAATGACGGGCCGGGTTATCGGGACCATGGTGGTCGCGGCGGCGCTGGTCGCGCCGTTGTACGCGCAGCGGGGCGGCCGCGGGGGGCAAGGCGGGGCTCAAGGCGGAGCGGCCGCGACCGGCAAGGCCGCTGCCCCGGTCGACCTCACCGGCTACTGGGTGAGCCTGGTCACCGAGGACTGGCGTTATCGCATGGTATTGCCCAAGAAGGGCGACTTCCCGAGCATCCCCCTGAATGCCGAGGGTGTCCGCGTGGCGAATGCGTGGGACCCTGCCAAAGACGAGACCGCCGGCGAGCAGTGCCGCGCGTACGGCGCCGCCGGCGTCATGCGAGCGCCCGGACGACTGCACATCACGTGGCAGGACGACAACACGCTGAAGGTCGAGACGGAAGCGGGTACACAGACCAGGCTGTTCACCTTTGGCGCCCCCTCGGTCGCGGACACAGGCGCCGCCGCCGCATGGCAAGGGTCGTCGGCTGCCAGTTGGGAATTCGCTGGGGGTCGTCGAGGGCGCGGGCGGGGCGGCGACCTCAAGGTGGTCACCACACGCATGCGGCCGGGGTATCTCCAGAAGAATGGCGTGCCGTACAGCACGACTGCCGTGTTGACTGAATACTTCGCGCGAACGGTCGAGCAGAACGGCGACTCCTGGCTGATTTTGACGGCCGTGGTCGAGGACCCCCAGTATTTGACCGGCCGCTTCGTGCGCAGCACGCACTACAAGCGGCTGCCAGACACCAACTCGACGTGGGAACCCGAGCCGTGCTCGACGCGTTGACGCCCACACCGGGAGGCCTGATGCCCGCGGCGAACCAGGAACAGTGATTGCCAGAGATAGAATGCCACCACCGAAACGGCGAAGCCACGAAGAACACCGTTCGAAGGCCGGGTCTGACGTCTGACATCGATTTGAAGCACGAAAGTGGTGCCCGCCGCGGGGGCATCAAAGAGGAGAGACGAATGAACATGCGCATCGCACGTCCTGTCGGTGTGTTCTCTGTGGTGGCGATCGGCGCGTTGGCTGTCGGAGCCCTGACCGCCGCACTGACCGTCGCACCGGTCAGTGCCGCCGGATCCTGCGAATCGCTCGCGTCGATGACGCTTCCCGGTGCGACGATCACGCTCGCGGAGTCGGTCGCGGCCGGCGGCTTCACACCACCTGGCGCCCGCGGCGGCGGACGCGGGGGTGACGGTGCGAGCGCACTGCCGGCGTTCTGCCGGGTCGCGGCCACGCTGAAACCGTCGACCGACTCTGATATCAAGATCGAGGTCTGGCTGCCTTCATCGAACTGGAACGGAAAGCTGCAGGCGGTCGGAAATGGCGCATTCAACGGCGCGATCGGCTACGCGGCGATGATGACGGCGCTGCGTGCCGGCTACGCGACCACTTCGACTGACACGGGGCACGTCGGCGGCACCGGAGACTTCGCGCTCGGTCATCCCGAGAAGATTGTCGACTTCGGCTATCGGTCGGAGCACGAGATGACCGTCAAGGCGAAGGCCATCGTGTCGGCGTTCTACGACAGTCCCGCCAAGTACGCATACTGGAACGGCTGTTCAGCGGGCGGACGGCAAGCGATGAAGGAAGCCCAGAAGTACCCCGCCGACTACGACGGGATCATCGCCGGATCGCCTGGGCTCGATTGGACCGGCCGCGCCGCGGGATCTCTGCGGATCGCGCAGGTGACGAAAGACGAAGCGAACCGCATCCCCGCGGCCAAGGCTCAACTGATTCACAAGGCCGTTGTCGAGGCGTGCGACGGGACCGATGGCATCAAGGACGGGTTGATCGACGATCCGACAAAGTGCAAGTTCGATCCCGGGGTGTTGGAGTGCAAGGGCGAAGACGCGGCAACGTGTCTGACGAAGGCCCAGGCGCAGACCGCCCGCCTGATCTACATGTCGCCGGTCAACCCCAAGACGAAGCGTGAAATCACCGGTCTTGCGCCGGGCAGCGAACTGGGCTGGACCGACCTCGGGTGGACCGCCTCGGCGCGATCGACCGGCCTCGATCAATTCCGGTTCATCGTGTTCAAGGATCCGAGCTGGGATATCGACAAGTTCAACTTCGAGACCGACATCGTCCGGGCCGAGGAGACCGATGCCAACACGATCAACGCGCTCGATCCGAATCTCAAGGCGTTCTTTGATCGCGGCGGGAAGTTGATTCAGTATCACGGCTGGAGCGACCCCCAGATCTCGCCCGGCAACAGCGTCCAGTACTACAAGCGCGTCGCCGACGCGAACGGAGGCATCGCGAAGGTGCAGGCGTCGCATCGGCTGTTCATGGCCCCCGGCATGGGGCATTGCGGCGGCGGCGAAGGACCGAACAGCTTCGACATGGTCGCGGCCCTCGAGCAGTGGGTCGAGCACAAGCAGGCGCCGGCCCAGATCATCGCGTCGCACAGCACCCAGGGCAAGGTCGATCGCACGCGTCCGCTCTGTCCGTATCCCCAAACTGCAACCTACAAGGGCACGGGCAGCATCGACGAGGCAGCGAACTTTACCTGCGCAGCCAAGTAGGGCAGGCGAGGCGGGGACCGGTCGGTAAGACAGGGTGAAACACGTCGGGCGCGTAGGGCAGCAGGCAGGCAGGCAGGCGCGTGAAATCCATTCGCCTGCCTGCTTCGCCCGACGGGACGTGACCGCCGCCTCGGGACGCCGTAGGAAGCTCAACGGATTCGCGGGCCTCAGATCGTGGAAGGCGGACGAAATGAGAACGCTTCGGCTGCTGGTGGTCGCTGTGGTGAAATCGGGTCGCCTGACCTGCGTCATCAGTCTGCTGACCGTGTCGACACTACAGGCCCAGTCGGCCGTCTCAGACGGCAACGAACAAAACGGCAAGCGACTCTTCACCGCGTACTACTGCACGGCCTGCCACGGCACGATGGGCCAGGGCGGGGCGGCGGGGGCTCGGATTGCACCGCGGCCGATTGCGTTTGCCGCGTTCCAGAAATATCTGCGCCAGCCAACAGGGCAGATGGCTCCCTACACCCGTGGCGTGCTGGCCGACCGGGACCTTGCCGACATCTACGCGTTCCTCCAGTCGATCCCGTCGACGCCGGCCTCCAAGGACATTCCGTTGCTCGGTCAGTAGCCCCTGACGCCCCGATTGCAATTCATGCCGCGCGCTTCGGGGCACTGCGTGCACAAAATGGCAGCCCTCGGTCTGCGCTCCTCAGAATCCTTTGAAATTTGGCGTTGCAACTCCTGGCACCAAACCGGCAAGACGACGGTAGAATGAGCGCGTGCCCGAGAGGAACGATATGAAGACAGCGGCCTCTGGCGTGAAGCTCACGTA
The DNA here is from genome assembly GCA_040007095.1 of Acidobacteriota bacterium. Classification (GTDB taxonomy): domain Bacteria; phylum Acidobacteriota; class Vicinamibacteria; order Vicinamibacterales; family CAVVIG01; genus JBDTVS01. The sequence continues at coordinate 14,500 of JBDTVS010000107.1, read as the reverse complement.
CGACGATTTCCTGCTGTTTCCCGATGACGGGATGCGGCACGAATTGATCGATGGGGAGCATTACGTGTCGCCGTCGCCGAATATTCGCCATCAGGGAATCTCCGGGAGCCTGTATCTGCTGCTCGGCGCCTGGCTGGAAGCGCATCCGGGCGGTCGCGTGTTCTACGCGCCACTCGATGTCATCTTCTCCATGTTCGACGTCGTGGAACCCGACTTGCTGTATCTGTCTGCCGCGCGGGCCGCCGAGGCGATGAAGGGAGATTTCGTGCAGGTGGTTCCCGATCTCGTCATCGAGATTCTGTCGAAGGGCACGCGCAAACGGGACGAAACGATCAAGCGTCAGTTGTACGAACGCACGGGAGTGACGGAGTACTGGATTGTCAATCCAGAGAGCGAGAGTATTCGGGTGCACAGTCGGGCCGGTGCTCGATTCGCGTCCGCCGTGGAGTTGTCACGCGAGGGGGGCGACATCCTGACGACCGCGTTGCTGCCGGGCCTCGAGATGCCGCTCTCGCGGATCTTCAGAGAGTAAGACGCGAATTCAGAGTCCTCAAGATTTCCATTGCTGAAACAGGAGCGCGCCGTGTTTCGAACCTTTGCGTGTGTCACGTCGGCGCTCGTCGCCGCCCTCTCGCTGTCGGCCTGGGCGCAGATCGCCAAATTCACGCCGGTGACGAAAGAGATGCTCGAACACCCGAGTGCGGACGACTGGCTGATGTACAGCCGGACCTACGACGCGCAGCGGTACAGCCCGCTGAAACAGATCACGCGTCAAAACGTCGGCCAGTTGAAGGTCGCCTGGACGTCCGAGCTCGGGATGGGGACGGTCGAAAGCATTCCTCTCGTCTACCGCGGCGTCATGTACGTGATCCTGCCTGGAGCCGGCGTGCGGGCACTGGACGCGGCAACCGGCGCGACCATTTGGGAGTTCAAGCGGGATGGCAACGCGCGGCCCAAGACGCTGGCGATCTTTGATGATCTTGTCTTCTACACCGGGCCCGACAGCATGCTCATCGCGCTCGATGCGCGAACCGGGACGGTGCGGTGGGAAAAGAAGACCGCGGGCGGCTCGACGTCGGGTCCGATCGTGGTCGAGGGCAAGGTGCTGACAGGCCGTACTTGTGCACCCCGACGGGAGAATTGCTATGTGGCGGCGCACGACGCCCGAACGGGTGCCGAGGTCTGGAAGTTCTATACGGCGGCTGGCGATGATGATCCCGGTGGGAAGACGTGGGGGGGCGCGCCTGAGGCGACCCGGGTGGCGTCCACCTGGGGCCTTCCCGGGGGCTACGATCCGGTGAAGCGTCTCGTCTACTGGGGCATCGCGAATCCGACACCGAATACGAGGGCGGTGCGGCATGGCGGCAACCCCGACGCGATTCCGACCTCCTCGCCCGCGGATCTGTACAGCAACTCAACCGTCGCCTTGAATCCCGATACGGGCAAGCTCGCGTGGTACTACCAGCATCTGCCCGGCGACGATTGGGACGAGGACTACACGCACGAACGGACGCTCTTTCGCACGGCAGTGAGCCCCGATCCGAAATTCGTCAAGTGGTTCAACCCGGATATTCCCCGCGGACAGCAGCGCGACGTCATGGTGATGGTCGGAGAGGGCGGCGGCATGTGGGCGCTCGACCGGGGAAATGGCCAGTTCTTGTGGGCGACGCCGTTTCCGTACGACACCAAGAATTTCATCATTTCGAACATCGACGGCAAGACCGGCATCGCCCACTTGAACACCGACCTGATTTTCAGAGAGCCGGGCCAGAATCACGTGCTGTGCTACTGGAATACGCGCAGCTACTGGCCGCTCGCCTACCACCCGGGCCAGAATTCGCTGTACGTGCCGTTCACCGACAACTGCATGGACATGACGTCGGCGGTGCCGGCCAAGGACGGTCAGCCGTCGGTGCCGGAAAAGCGGGTCGGCACGAGACGGGCGGGGACCGACGTCGCGAATTTCGCGGGCGTCGCCAAGGTGAACATGTCGACCGGTGAAGCCACGATCATTTACAGAGGTCGCGCACCTGGAAACGGCGCGATGCTCGCGACGGCGGGAGACCTTGTCTTCTGGGGCGATCTCGACGGCAAGCTGCACGCCTTCGATGCGGTCAGCGGCAAAACGCTATGGGAAACGGCGCTGCAGGGCACGGTTCAAAACAGCACCATCACGTATGCGGTGAACGGCAAGCAGTACTTGGCCGTGCTGTCTGGCGAAGGTGCCTTGACGGGCGGCCTCATCGCACAGGCGGGGATCACGCCGACCCGCCGGCACGATGCGATGTACGTCTTTGCGTTGCCGTAACAGAACAGTTAGAGCAATTTGCAAAACGATGTAGCGAACCACAAAGTGCTCTTGGTGTTCTTTGTGGTTCCAATACTTGCGATGGTTCACATGGGAACGACTATACGCGGTTGGAAACGCAATAGCCGCCCCACGCCGGTGCGGTCTGCCCGCCACGGTCCTAAGGGCCCGCGGCAGAATAAGGTGTGCACCTTATTTTGCCGCAGGCCCTAAGTGTTCATGAGGAGCTCACAGATGAAGCGAATGGCAATCGGATTCAGCGCCGCGTTGCTCGTCGGCGCGGTTGTGGTCGCCCAAAACACGGCCCGTTCGGCTGACGGAGACTGGCCGTTATACAGCCGCGATCTGGCAGGGACGAAGTACTCGCCGCTGGCGCAGATCACGACCGACAACGTGGCGAAGTTGACGCAGGCCTGGACCGTACGCCTGGTGCCGCCGGCGGCCGGACGTCGTGGCGGCGCGGCTGCGCCTCCCGCTGTTGATGGGGCCGCTGCGCCGCCGGTCGCGACTGGACGCGCCTCCGCTCCTGATTCGGCGCCGGCTGCACCGGCCGCCGCAGGGCGCGGGCGTGGCGCGGCCCCTGCAGAGGCGGGCGCCAACCCGCCAGGAAACCCGGAAGCGACGCCGATCGTCGTGAGCGGCGTGATGTACGTCCCGGTTGGGGGCTCGCGCGTACTTGCGCTCGACGCAGAGACCGGGAAGGAATTGTGGCGGCACGAGCTGCCGAAGGAGCTCCCGACCACGGCGCGTGCGGTCGCGTATTGGCCGGGCGATCGCGGTTTGCCGGCGCGCATTCTCTTCACCGCGGGCTCGAAGCTGGTTGCACTGAACGCCTCGACGGGCGATCTCTCGAGCGGCTTCGGAAAAGACGGCATGGCCGAAATCACGGTCCCGTGGAATGGTGTGCCGACGGTTTACAAGAACGTCGTCGTGCTCGGCGCCACCGTCGGCGAACTGCCCACCACCGGTCCGTCCGGCGATACGCGAGCGTACGATGCGCGCACCGGCACCAAGCTCTGGGAGTTTCACACTGTGCCCCGCCCCGGCGAGAAGGGTCACGAGACGTGGCTGAACGACGGGTGGAAAAATCGTTCGGGTGTGAATAACTGGGGCTGGACGCAGACGGTCGACGAGCAGCGAGGCATTGTCTACATGGCGATCGGCGGGCCCGCGGCAAACTACTGGGGCGGCGACCGGCCGGGCGCGAACCTGTTTGGGAACTCGATCGTCGCCGTCGACGCAGAAACCGGGAAGTACAAGTGGCACTTTCAAAGCGTGCACCACGACTTGTGGGATGCCGATATGCCATCCGCACCGACCCTTGTCGACGTCGTGCAGAACGGCCGAACCGTTCCGGCGCTCGCATCGGTGGGTAAGACGGGCTGGATGTTCATTCTCGATCGCACCAACGGCAAACCGCTGTTCGGGGTGGAGGAGCGCCAGGTGCCGAAAGGCGATGTGCCCGGCGAATGGTATTCGCCGACCCAGCCGTTTCCTCTGAAGCCGGCGGCCCTGACGCGTGTCGATTTCAACAAGGAACGCGACATGGTCCGGCCCGAGGACACCTCGGCAGCCCATGTGCAGGCCTGCCAGGAGTTGTGGGATAAGAGCGGAGGGTTCTACAACGCGGGCGCGTTCACCCCGTTCAACTTCCATGAGGAGGGAGCCCCGCCGAAGAGCACCATTCAATTCCCTGGCGGTACCGGCGGGGTGAACTGGGGCGGCGTCGCGGCGGATCCGAAGTCGGGGTATGTCTTCGTCAACGCGCACGACACATCGCTGGTGGGATGGATTGAAAAGAAGAAGCCTGGTCTGAACTATGGCCGGGGCACCGAAGGATCGGATCAGCTCAACGATCGCGGCAGCGTGAATGGGCCTGGCCCCTACTTCACCTTCAGCGCGCCGATGAAGGACGCAACCGGCCGCACGATCGCGAATCTTCCCTGCCAGCGTCCGCCATGGAGCCAGTTGATTGCGGTGAACGCCAACACCGGCGATATCGCGTGGCGGACGACGCTCGGCATCAACGAAGCGCTGCCGGAGGGCAAACAGAACGTGGGTGGGAGCGGCAGCGCCGGCCCGACAGTGACCGCCGGCGGCCTCGTGTTCATCGGCGCGACCAACGACCGGCGTTTCCGAGCGTTCGACGCGAAGACGGGCAAGGAGCTGTGGGCGACCAAGCTCGAGAACACCGTGAACGCGAACCCAATCGCCTATCAGGGCAAGAACGGCAAGCAGTACGTCGCGGTGGTGGCGACCGATTCGGTCGTCGCCTTTGCCCTGCCGCAATGAGCCGATTCGCGGAGAGCGTCTCGACGCCGCTGCGTTACAATCAGCGCCATGCTTGACCGACCTGCGTCGATCGCCCGTCGCGAGTTCCTGCGGTTTCTGGCCGCGAGTCCCTACGTGGCCGCGGCTGGCGGCCTCGGCGCGTTCTTGCGCCTGCCCCTGGCTTCGGCCCAGCAGGCGCTACAAGGCGCGCCCCTTCAAGTCGCGGATGTCATCGCGGATGCGGCGAGCGCCCTCAACGTCCTCGAGTTCGAGGAAGCGGCACGTCGGAAGGTGCCGACCGGACACTGGGCGTACATGGCCAGTGGTGTCGACGACGATGCGACGCTGCGGGCCAATCGCGAGATCTTCAAACAGGTGCAGTTGCGGCCGCGCCGCCTGCACGACGCCACGCTTGTCGACACACGGGTCGATCTGTTCGGCACTGTCTACAACAGCCCGATTTTCCTCTGTCCGACCGGCGGCCAGCGCTCGTTTCACCAGGACGGCGAACTGGCGGTGGCGCGCGCCGCCGCCGCGCGCGGCACGTTGCAGTGCCTCTCGACGATGACCTCCACGCCGATCGAAGCGGTCAACAAGGCGCTCGGCCGACCGGTCTGGTATCAGCTTTACGCGCCAAGCAAGTGGGCCGCCTGTGAGCAGCTGCTGCGGCGCGTCGAGGCCGCCGGCAGCAAAGTCGTGCTGTTGACGGTAGACAACACCACGGGCAGGAACAGCGAAACCTACAGGCGCACACGCCCCAAGGATCTGAGTCAATGCGTGTCCTGTCACGGGCCGGGAGAGCCGCCCGGCGGGCTCGACACCCGCGCGATGTTCAAGGGGATCGACATGACCGGCGTGCGTGCGCCGAGCCCGGCGATGGATTGGGCGTTTGTCGATCAGCTCAGGAAGTTCTGGCGCGGTACGCTGATTATCAAGGGGATCGACACCCACGAGGACACGCGTTTGGCCATGGAGCACGGGTTCGACGGGATCCTGCTCTCCAATCACGGCGGCCGCGCGACGGAGACGCTGCGTTCCACCCTTGAATCGCTGCCCGAAGTGGTCGCCGAGGCAGGAAACCGGATCCCGGTATTTGTCGACGGCGGATTTCGACGCGGCACCGATGTCTTCAAAGCGCTGGCCCTGGGCGCGAAAGCCGTTGGCGTGGGCCGACCGTTTCTGTGGGGATTGGGCGCCTTCGGTCAGCCGGGCGTCGATCGCGTGCTCGAGATCCTGCAAGGTGAGCTGAAACTCGCGATGGGCAACTGCGGTACGCGTACTGTGGCGGACATCAACCGCTCGTACGTGACGACGCCTGACTGGAAGCATTCATAGTCCTGTCTGCAATCCACCGCTCCCCAGAACGAATGGCGGCCATGTGTGAGTCATTCCGGGCAGTGAGCCGGTCAACTCTTCGGCAACGGTCTTCGGTCGAGACATCTTCTGAGGTCTGTGTTGATGATTGAAGCGCGTGGTGTCGAAGCGCCTCAAAAGCTGTCTGAGGTGCGGCGGGTGAAAAGTCGCCGGCCATCGACTGGCGGGTGTATATCGCCAAGCGTCACCGTGGGACCGGAGTAGCTACGAATGGCGCCGCGCGAGGAGGCCGATTGGATCGCTACGCTATGATCGCGTTGGGCGGCGCGCTTGGAGCGATCGCGCGCTATCAGTTGGGCTCGATGATTCAGGCGCGAATTCCGGCCGGGTTCCCCTGGGGCACGTTCGTCGTGAACATCAGCGGGTGTCTGGTGATGGGCGTGATCAGCACACTGCTGGCCGATCGCCTCGTTCATCCCAACTGGCGCTACCTCATTCCGGTCGGCTTCATCGGGGCATACACCACGTTCTCGACATTCGAGATGGAGACGTTCCGAGCGGTCACCGACGGCGCCTGGCTGATTGGCGGGCTCAACATCGTCGGCAGCGTGGTGGCGGGATACGTCGCGCTCTGGCTCGGCGTGATGTTGACACGGCTGATGTAGCCGACTGAAAAGCGATCAAGAAATCATCGTGTATCACGCCGGAAGCGCAGATCGCCATGCTGGGCGGGAACGCGGCCAGGCGGCTGACGCTGAACGCGTGAAGGAGGTCCTACCGCCAGGGCGCTGTTGATTCCGCCTTCACCCGGCGTGCGTCTCCTTCGGTGAGCCAGTGTTCCTTCACCAGGCGATCGGCGGCCTGTGCGACTTTCGCGGCGTAGCTTTTTTCGTTGCCGTAGAGCGCCGCCATGCGCGCCCTATCGAATGAGGACTTACTGCCCATCTCGCGGCAGTTGCCTGGACCGGGGCTGTTGGTCGCGTAGGACGCCGCTGGCACGTCGATGTAGGGCGTTCGCATGCCGCCCACGCCATGTCCGAACTGGTCGGTGACGAGGCTTGGCGGCGCGGTGCCGCCTTCTTTCGTGTCCAGACGCGCGGCGCGCGGGGCTGGCGTGCCTTGACGAACCCAGCGGTCCAGATTGGCAAACGCGGCGTTGAACGCGAGACTCATAATCGGCGTGTCGATCAGCGGAATCGCCGGATCGCACGGCGCGGCGAATGGCCACTCTGCGCTACCCAGGGCATTTCCCGCCGCCGTTTGATCCGCCATGGGAGGAAAGCCGATATACGCGGACCTGTCGATATGCCCGGCGCCAGCCACCTCGTACAAGCGATACCGGTCAGCGAGGTCGTCGCTGTCCGGCCGTCGACTGGCATACGTACCGGGGACTTCGCCCTGGGCCGCGACGGCGATGACCGGGACGCCTGCATTCTTGACGATCTGTCGCGGATCGCCCGCTCCGGGCGCCGCCGCACACTGATTGATTCGTGCGGCGTTGTAGGGCGCCTTCGCCAGGTAACCGTCATACACCGGCTTCCCGTTCTCGAGCATCGCATGTGGATGGATCGCGTTGAGGTAGGTCGTGAGATCGCCGCCTTGCGTGGTGAGATAGATCGATTGGACGCGGAATCCGTTCAGCGGTCGTCCGGTACCGCCGCTCTTCAACAGCGCGCCCACCTGGCTGAGCATGTCCCATCGCAGGCCCTCTTCAACGTCGGACGCCGCATTCGCTCCGCGGCCGGTTGGACATGTGACATCCGGCGTCGGATTCTTGAACGAGAGCGACCCGTACCGCGTGGGATTGAATTTCTGAAGGCCCGCAACGGATGCAGGCAACGTGACGCCGACCCACGCGTCGCCGTGCTCCATGAAGTAATCGTGCGAATACCCCCACATCATCGACCAGTCCCAACGGCGAGCCGGATACATCGGTTCGACGATGACCGCTCCGCTGAACCGCGCGGAGGCGGCCGGCCGCCGGACCAGGATCCTGGTGGTGTACGGCGCATTGGCGGTCTTGACGGTGACCGAGCCGTCCGTGGCCCAGTCGTACACGTTGGCGGCGCCGGAGACGAGAAACTCCTCCTCCACGTAGCCGAACTTGCCGAGGTCGATCGGCGGCAGGCCGTGGTCGGCGCCAAGGAATGGCCGCGAATCAACGGTGACGGGCAGGGGCCCCGTGACCTTCGGAATCGCCGTGGCGGCCGAGCGAGGGCCCTGCGCGCCGGCCACCGCGGAGGCGACAAGGATGGCGAGACCAGCCGCCGCGAACACGCCACGCAGGGTAGGGACTCGCATCGTGATTGACTCCTTTAGTAAGGTCGAGTCCAAGAACGTCAAGCCTACCGAAGAAAGCGTCGTGTATCAGGTTGACGTTCACCACTGAGCACACCGAGTGCACCGAGGTGCAGAAGAGAGTCGGACAGGGCGAACAGTCCCACAAGCCCGACCTGGCCGACCCGACCTGCCTCACCAGCCCCACCTGCCGAGGAGTGGGCGGTCCGCTTAGAAGTCGATCGACGCGCTCAGCTTCACGAACCGCGACTGTAGCACCGATGTCGGGACCAACCAGCTGCCGCCAGGAATGAACGCCGCGTTGTAGGTCAGGACCGGATTCGCGTTCAGGATGTTGAAGATGTCGAACCCGACGTTGGTCCGCGTCCGGCCGAAACGCAAGACTTTCGCGATCCGCAGGTCGACCTCGTTGACCCGGTCCCCGTACAGCGAGCCTGGCGCAATGAGGTTGATGGCGACATTCGGTGTGTTGCCCGACAGCGGGCGACCGAGCGACAGCGCGGCGACGGCGCTCGTGACCGTGTAGTTGGCGGCGAGCGTGGCGCCCTGGTCGCTCCGGAAGGTTCCGCTGACCAGCACGTCGACCTTTGGTATGGTGTACGAACCGAGTCCGGTCAGTCGCGTGACGAACCCGGAATCCACGTGACAATACGGATTGGTCAGCGTCAGCTCGGGAAGGTGCGCTCGAACGTCGCACGTGTCGGTGACGGTCTTACCGCTGTTGATCCCGCCTTGGAAGGTAATCCCGCTTCGCGTTCTGGCGCTGAGGTTGACCAGTACGCCGTTGTACCGCGAGTACTCGTCGCCGAAATTGCTGCCCCATGTCGAGAGGCCGGTCTGTTGGCCGAACAAGCTCGGTGTCACGTCATACAGTCCCGAGACCACCTGACCGCCTCCTCCGGGAAGCCGCGGATCCGTCGGCGCGGTGATGCTGAAGCTGTCGTAGCTGGCCGGCGTGGTCAGGATGTTGTCGGTGACGGTGTCGTTGGTGCCGCTGAAATGCGTGATCGCGCGCCAGAAATAGCCCACCTCCAGCGAGACCCGCGGCACGAGCTGCTGCTGAATCGAGACGCCCATCTGCCAGTCGCTGGGACGGACGCCCCAGCCCTGGAGAATAGCCGGGTCATAGGAGTTCGTGAAGACCGGCTTGCCGAAGTTGTTGTTGCTGAGCGCGCCGCAGAAATCGCCGCCGCCGGTGCGCAGGTCCTGCGCCACTGGATTCAGGAGATCGCAGTCCGGCGCGAAGTTCGAGTTGGCGTCGGTCCACGTGCGTGTCACGGCGGGCGGCGCCGTCAGTTGGGACGAACTGCCGACCATGCGCGCGGTGGGGTTCGACGCCGAATACGTATTGTGGTTGGTGGCCGCTTCGAGATACTTGCCGACGTTCACCTTGAGCGAGGTCTTCCCATTGCCGAAGAGATCGTAGGCGATGCCGATGCGCGGGGTGATGTCGTCGTAGCCCTCGACGCCGCGCGACTCGGGAAACACGACCGGGGTCGGAAGGAACCGCACCGGACCCACCTGCTGTTCGGGGAAGTAGCTCCACGCGTGTTCATAGCGCACGGCTCCCTGCAACGTCAGCCGGCCCGCCGTCCACTGCTCCTGGGCGTACAGCGCTTCGTAGCGCGTGCGGCCCTGCAGGGCGAACGGGTTGAGGTCCATTGTGAATTGGTTCGGTATGCCGTTGTTGAGGCGGTAGATCAGGTGCGTGTTGTTGCTGAAGTAGTTCGCGTTGGCCACGTGGAACGCGCCCATGTAACCAAACTTCATGCTCTGCGCGCCGGTGACATAGGACGCCGACCCGCGCCACGTCGACTGAAGCCCCTGATTGCTGACGAAGTTCTGCGATCCGTACGTCAGACCCTGGATGCCGCCGTTGTTGGCGCACCCGGCCGTGCACTGTTCGACCATGCGGGGAATATCCCGCGTCAGGTTGCCCGGAACTTCCTGGCCGCCGTACCGGCTGTAGGACCCCCCGACCGCGCCTTCCAGGAGAAGCTTGCTGGTGACGGGCGAGCTCCAGGTCGCCTGTTGCACGCGCTGGAAGACGTGAGACGTCGGCCCCCTTCCCGCGTAGCTGCCGATCTCGGGCGACGCAGTCGCGGTCGCCGTGCCAAATGTCCCCGCCTGCCCCGGAGCGCCGCCAATGATCTGTCCGGGTTGCTGCTGGCGGCAGCCCTCTTCGACCTCCGACCAGGTGGCGCCCTGACAGGGATGCTGCTCGTCCCAGAACAGGTTGAACTTGTTGCGCGTCGAGGGCTGGATCGTCAGGCGGAGGTTCGCGATTCTCCAACTCCCGGCGGTCGCGGCCGGCCGCGTCAAATCTGCGATATACGTGTACTTGCCTTGAACACCGGCGTTGAGGTTCGCATACATCCCGGGCACCGAACGATAGCTGCCCTCCTCCCGCATGTTCAGGAAGTACCACACGCGGTCTTTCTTGATCGGCCCGCCGACGCTCCCCGAGAAATCCCAGAGCTTCAGCAGATCGCCCGGCGTGCGCAGACCTCGGTCTTTCAGGTCCTGTGTGTAGTTGCTGCCGACCATGCCACCGCTGACGCCGGCGAAGTAGCCGTTACCCTTGATCGAGTTGCCGCCGGTCCTCGGAACGATGTTCATCACCGGGCCGCCGACTTCCGCTTCGCCGAGTCCTCCGGACGTTGTGAACGAGACTTCCTGCGCCGTCCCGAGATCGGGGACATAGCCTGACGTGCCGCCGCCGCTCAGCGGAGCGCCCGTGTTGAGTCCGTCGAGCTGAAGGCGGCCTTCCGTGCCGCGGCCCCCTTGCCCCCCGAACACTGAAAGCCCTGGCATGACCTGAACGTCGAGGGCGGCGCCGGCGCCCATGGAGACAGCCGGGTTGAGGCTGAAAATCGCGCCGTACGCGCGCGACGAGGGAATCGCGGCGATCACATCGCCGCTGATCGTCGCTTGCCGCCGCGCGCTCTGCACGTCGACGATCGGAGGCTCGCCCGAGACTGTGATTGTCTCCGACAGGGAGCCGACCTTGAGGTCAGCATTGACCGTCGCGGTGAAGGACCCGGTCAGTTCGATCCCCTCTCGCTTGACCGTGCTGAAGCCGGTGAGGGTGAAGGTCACGACATAGTTGCCGGCGCGCAGGTCGACGATGCGGTACTGGCCGCCACCGTCGGTGACGGCGGTGCGGGATTTCTCAATCAGCGCGTCGCTGGCGGCTTCCACGGTGACGCCCGGCAGGACGGCGCCGGACGTGTCCTTGACCACGCCGGTGATCGAGGCCTGGGCGAAGGCCGACGCCGGCAATATGACAAGCCACACCAGTACCCACAGCGTCTTCGAATAACACGAGCTCATCGGCTCTCCTCCACTGAGATTAAGGGCCTGTCAATGAACAAGGTATGCAGTGTGGGCGTCGAGGCGCCCGCCCGGCAAGGCGCGAGAAGCGCGCATACCGGGCGTATGCAAGCGACGAGCAACGAAGCCCGGCGATTCTGCCTCGGCGGCCACACTGTATACCTTGTTCATTGACAGGCCCTAAGACCATCGCGTGCATGACGTGACAAAGCCCGACGTTGCTAATGCAGAGCCGGCGGGAACGGAGAATGTGTCGGACTATTCCGCGGCCACCGCGGTCCTGGCATTGCAAGTCCTCCAACACGAACAGCCTCGTTCGCGCTCCCATCAGGCCTCCTCGGTGCAATGTTTCAGTTACGGCATCGTTATACACCGGCTCGACAGGCACGTCCCGTCTTTTTTGCCGCTCGCGAAGCGTCGCGCGAGCAACTTCAGGTTGTTGGATCTGTCGGCTATAATCCGCGGTCATCACCGATACGACAGTCAGCCAACGGCCACGTCGGGGTCGGCGTAAAAAGGGGACTCCAATGCGCACGAACGATCTCACCCGTCGGAGCTTACTGCGCGGCGCCGCCATGGGCACTTTCGCGCTCGCCTCGGGCATCGACGACGTGTTCGGTCAATCGTCGAAGCCTCCGAACATCGTCTTCATCATGGCCGACGATCTTGGCTACGCGGATGTGTCCTGCTACGGTCGCCCCGATCTCAGCACCCCAAACATCGACCGGATCGCGGCCAAGGGTGTACGGTTTCTACAGGCCTACGCGAATTCGGCAGTCTGCTCGGCGACGCGGACCGCGCTGATTACGGGTCGGTATCAGTATCGCTTGCGACTTGGGCTCGAAGAGCCGCTCGGAACCGCCGCCGACGTGGGGCTGCCGCCGGAGCACCCGACCTTTCCGTCGCTGCTGAAGAAACACGGCTACGGCACGACGCTGATCGGCAAATGGCACATGGGGGCGCTGCCGAAGTTCGGGCCGCTGAAGAGCGGCTACGACCACTTCTACGGGTTCCGAGGCGGCGCCGTCGACTATTACGCGCACACCGGCACCGACCAGAAAGACGACCTCTGGGACGATGACGTGCAGGTGCACCAGATGGGATATTTGACCGAGCTCCTGGGGAACCGGGCGGTCGACGTGATTACCGGCTACGCGAAATCGGCGCAGCCGTTTCTGCTGAGTCTTCACTTCAATGCGCCGCACTGGCCGTGGGAAGGACCGGGAGACCAGGCGGAGTCCGAGCGGGTGATCGCACGAAGAACTCTGGCGGATTACGACGGAGGCACGCAGAAGACCTATCAACGGATGATCCAGGGCATGGACCTCCAGATCGGCCGCGTCATGAAGGCGCTCGACTCGAACGGCCTGACGAGGAACACGATCGTCATCTTCACCAGCGACAACGGCGGTGAGCGCTTCGCCCACACGTGGCCGTTCACCGGTCGAAAAACCGAGCTGCTCGAAGGCGGGTTGCGCATTCCGGCGCTGATCTCGTGGCCGGCGCGTATTCCGCAAGGCCGCACGACGGAGCAGGTCGCGATCAGCATGGACTGGATGCCGACGCTGCTGGCCGCGGCCGGTGCGGCGCCCGACCCATCCTTCGTGCCGGACGGCATGAACCTGCTGCCGGGGCTGACGCAAAATGCCGCGCCGACTGCACGCAAACTGTTCTGGCGCTACAAAGCCAACGCGCAGCGCGCGGCGCGGGACGGCGACTACAAGTTCCTGAAGATCCTCGAAAGCACGTTTCTCTTCAACGTGGTCGAAGATCCCATGGAGCGCGCCAACCTGAAGGAGCGCCGTAAAGACATCTACGATCGGCTGGTGGCGGACTGGTACGACTGGAACACCGGCATGCTGCCGGAAGTGAACGAAAGCTCCACCGGCGGTTTTACGGGGGACCAACTCGCGGACCACATCGGCGCGAGGCGAGCGACCACGACAGCGGACAACCCCGTCGCACCACCTCTTCAAAAGTGAAAACTTAGAAGTTAAAACTGAGAAGTAGACACAACTCTCCGTGAATGGTCGCGGTCCTTCTAAGTTTTCACTTTCTAGTTTTCAGTTCGGGCCGCGTTGTTTCAGTGGCCTGCGACTACTGCTTGATCACTTTTACCGTGAAGTAGTTGACCGTCGGCGACACCTCTTTGAACCAGTGCGGGATGCCGGCCGGAATCACGATCACGTCGCCCTTCTGAAGGTGCCGCGTGTCGCCGCCCTGAACGTCCGTCCCGCGATGCTGCCCTGGACCGGTCTGGCGTCCGCCGACCATCTTGCCGCCGGTCACGAGAGTGGCCTGGCCCTCCATGATGTAGAGAATGTCGGTCTCCTTGTCGTGCACCTCGACCTGCCCTGGGACCGCGCGGTGATTTCCCGAGACCAACAGATTCGAGGCGGTGACGAGACCGCCGCCCTTGGCCAGCGCCTCGGCCACCTTGTCGTGGCCGACGAACGTCACAGCCGCGGACTGCGCCGAGACGTAGGTGGCTGCCGCGACGAACAGTCCTGCTGTCAGCATGAACTTCATAACATCATCCCTTCACCGGCATCGATTGTCGTCAACCGCGCGTCGCCCGACTTGCTCATGCGCGACAAAGATTGAGACTATCGCTCTCCAGGCCCATTATGAGGCCGACCTTCGCGAAGGCAACCGACTAGAATACCGACCCAGGAGGCAGAACGATGCGTGGCTACCTTGCGACAGGATTCGCGGTCTCGCTGTCATGTGTGATGCTGTCCGTCAGGCCGGTTGCTGCCGCCTCGTGCGATAACCTGGCTTCGCTGGCGTTGCCGAAAGCCACGATCACGTTGGCGAATCTGGTGGACGCCGGCGCCTTCGTGCCGTTTCCCCAGGGCCGCGTGGCAACGCCGGCTCCAGTCCCGCCCGCTCGTGGCGCTGCGGCGCCTGGCGCGCGTGGTGCCGGGCCCGACGCCGGTGCGGCGGGAGCCCGGGGGCGCGGAGGACGGGGCGGCG
>JBDTVS010000106.1:0-15408 GCA_040007095.1 Acidobacteriota bacterium | reverse complement strand
GTCTTAGTAGCTCAATCTGAGCCACGAACGGCTGCCGCATGCCGAGGATCTGGACGATCCGATCTCTTACCAGCAGCGCCGTCAACACTCGTGGATGAGCGCTCGGCGCTCCACACGGTGGAAACCACGACCTTCTTCTTCGCGAATGCCTCCGGACCTCGCGTTATGCGGCCGTGAACTGGCGCCAGTTGAAGAGCGAGCGGCCTGCGGTCGCGGACAGCGCCGAGATCACGAGAAGCGCCGTCACGTGCCACGCGAGCACCACGATACTCGCGTCTGCCTCGTGCACGAAGCGCACACCGACATTGGCGAGGCCACTCGCGGCAAGGGCGGCGAGCACCGTCGTCAGACCGGGCGTCAGCGGCGCGCCGCGCCGGAGCATGATCACGATCGCCCACGCGGGAATGGCGCCGAACAGCATGGTGGCCGGGACACAGCCCCAGTGCTCGACGAGCGACGATGACGAGGGACCGGAGGCCAAGGCGTCCTGGAGGCACGACCGGCCGAGATCGCCGAGCCACACCGCGAGCGGCACCAGCGGCAGCACGACGATCCACCGGCGGTAGCCGGGCACCGTCGTGGCAAAGGCCGCTGCCGCCGCCGTGAAACCGGTGGCGAGCGCCGCCAATTGCTGAACCACGATGCGGCGATCGGCATGCGCACCCGCAGAGGTCGTCGACGCCACGACGAACGCGATCGCGCAGACCACCAGCATGGAAATGGCGCACCACGCGGCGGCCCGTACCCAGGGGCCCGGCAGCGGCTGAACCGGCGCGAGGCCGGTCACGAGGCTGCGCGTGAGCTGTTGCGTGTCGTTAGCCAGCATCTTTCAGACTCTTCCTGAGCGCGATCATCGCACGATGCGTCGCCACCTTGAGCGCGCCGACGGACGTGCCGCTCGCCCGCGCGGCTTCCTTCAGCGACAGTCCCTGCAGCTTCAGCAGTTCGATCGCCGAGCGCTGTCCGGGGGGAAGCGCCCCGACGGCCTGGGTCAAGGCCTGAGGATCGCGGTACCCCTCACTCTCAAGATTCGGATCCTCGCCCGGAAAGGTTACGTCGAGCGCGTCGACGACGACTTCGTGCGCGCTGACCCGGGCATGGCGCCGCGCTGCGTCGGCGAGGCGATTTCTCGCGATGGCGTGCAGCCACGGCAAAAACGGTCGCCCGGGGATATACGTGGCGCGGGCCGCGTGCACGGAGAGCAGGATCTCCTGCACCAGGTCGTCGACCGCGACTGGGCCCAGGAAGCCTCGCTGCCGGACGACGAGCTGGCGTACGCGTGGCAGCAGGTCGTCGAGAAGCGCCTCGTAGGCCTCGTGGTCGCCCGCCTGCACGCGCGCCATCAGCGCATCAAGATCGGCGCCGTTCAGCACTTTTTCCATTCTCCCACGTCAGACGCGTAACCTTTGCACCTGGTCCCGCGAATATACCTGTCGAGGCCATGACACCACTCGTCTTCCGACGGTCCGTCGTCATCGTGGGGCTGTCGTTGGCCGCGGCGGGCGTCCTGTTCTGGGCGGCCACCCTTCGGGCGGGCCACCGGTCCGCCGACAGCGATCCGTGGACCGATGCCGAACCAGCGGGCACGACGGAACCGGCCGTCGTTGTCGCTGAGCTGTTCACCTCCGAAGGGTGCTCGAGTTGTCCGGCCGCCGACGAGGTGCTGCGCCGATTGGTGCGCGAGCCATTCGGCAACACCGTAGTCCTTGGCCTCGGCGAGCACGTGGACTACTGGAATCACCTCGGCTGGCGCGATCCGTTCTCGTCGCCGGCGTTCTCCAGCCGGCAGAGCGAATACCAGGGCGTATTTCGAACCAACAGCATCTACACACCGCAGCTTGTCGTCGACGGACAGTTCGAAGCCGTCGGCAGCGATGTCCCCGCGGTTCGTCGAGCTCTTGCGAGCGCTGCGCGACTTCCGAAAGCGGCCATCGACGTCTCCGCATCACCGGTGGACGACGGACGGCTGACCGTGCGGCTGCGGTTCGGCCTGCCGAAGGGTCTCGCGCTCCGCGAACGCGCCGACGTGCTCATCGGGTTGACGCAAGATGCACTGACGAGCGACGTGCGCCGCGGAGAAAACCGCGGCCGCACGCTCACGCACAGCGCGGTCGTCCGCACGCTGACGACGCTCGGCTCACTGCAGCCGCCGGCCGCGACGTTCGCGAAGACCGTGGCCGTGCCGCTTGGCGCCGACTGGGACATCCACACGCTCAAGGTCATCGCCCTGCTGCAGGAACGGCACAGCCGCCGCATCGTCGGCGCCGGGTCGGCGCCCATTAGCTAGAATCGTCCATCATGACAAGGAGAGTGCGTATGAAGAAGACCAGTATCGGAGCCATCGTGCTTGCCGGCGTGTTCGCCGTGAGCGGCGCAGCTACGCTGCGCGCCGCCACCATGACGCTCGAAGGCACCGTGGGCGACGCAAAGTGCGGCGTCAAGCACATGATGAAGGACGGCGAGGCGTGCACGAAGGCGTGCGTCAAGGAAGGCGCCGACTACGCGCTCGTCGTCGGCGACAAGGCGTACACGCTGAAGACGTCGAACGACAAGGACAAAATGGAACTCGGCATGCTCGCCGGTAAGATGGCCAAGGTCACCGGTGATGTCACCGGCACGACCCTGATGGTCAAGTCGGTGACGATGGGCATGGCGAAGAAGTAACGGAGGTTCGGATGTTCCGACACGCCGGCCTGGGGGCTCTGTTCGCCGGACTGCTGGTCGCAGGGCCCTGGGCCGCGCGTGGAACGCCGGCGCGCGCGCAACTCGCCGCGCCGCTGCCCACCATCGATCTCTTCTTCCGGGCCGTGTCGCTCAACCCCGCGGTGGGCGATGCGGCCCTCTCCGAAATCGCGGCCGGCTGGAAAAACGGCTACGCCGGCATGATTCTCGACCAGGCCGAGATGATGCGGCGTGGTGCGCTCGGCAATCCGCTGGGCCTCGTCCGCTACGAGCGCCTCATGCAGTTTCTCGCACAGCAGACCGGCCAGCGGTTCGGCGACAACCTCGCGCAATGGCGCGACTGGCTCTGGAACCAGCCGTACGATCCGCATCCCGGTTACGGCGCGTTCAAAGGCGCGCTGTACGCCTCCATCGACCCGCGCTTCGAGGAGTTTTTCAAGGAACCGCTCAAGACCTCCATCCGGCTCGATCAGGTGGACTGGGGCGGCGTCACGGTCAACGGCATCCCTCCGCTCAAGAGCCCGAAGCACATTCCCGCGAGCGCAGCGACGTACCTGCGGGACAGCAACATCGTCTTCGGCGTGGACCAGGGCGGCGAGGCGCGTGCGTACCCGAAGCGGATCCTCGCGTGGCACGAACTGGCGCTCGACCGCGTGGGCGGCACCGACATCACGCTGGTCTACTGTACGCTGTGCGGCACGGTCATCCCCTACAACAACCGCGTCGGCGGGATGACCTACACGTTCGGCACGAGCGGGCTGCTCTACAACTCGAACAAGCTGATGTTCGACCGCGATACGCACAGCCTCTGGTCGAGCCTCGACGGCACGCCGGTCATCGGCCCGCTCGTCGGAACGGGTCTTCACCTGTCGCTGCTGTCTGTCGTGACGACGACGTGGGCCGAGTGGCGGCGCGAGCATCCCGAGACGACCGTCCTGTCGCTCGACACCGGATACACGCGCGATTATTCCGAGGGCGCGGCGTACCACGACTACTTCGCCACCGATCGATTGATGTTCCAGGTGGCGAAGTTCGACGATCGCCTGCGCAACAAGGACGAAGTACTCGTGGCGAGGCCGGCCGGCGCCGTGGGCGCGAAGCCGCTGGCGATTGCCGCGCGGTTTCTGCAGGCGCATCGCGTGTATCAGGTGCCGGCCGCAAATCCTCCGCTCGCTGTCGTGACGACCGCCGCCGGCGCCAACCGCGTTTACGCGGCCGGCTCACACGTCTTTACGGCCGGTGCAGACGACGACCACCTGGTCGATGCCGATGGACATCAGTGGGTCGTGAAAGAGAGTCAACTACAGTCGGCGCAAGATCCATCGCTCGTTCTGCCGCGAGTGCCCGCGCATCGATCGTTCTGGTTCGCTTGGTTCGCGCAGCATCCGGACACCCAGCTGATCCAGTAGCTATGGGCTCTTGGGGTTCGAGGGCTTGTGGAAGATGACGCGGCGGCAGCAGATGAAGACGCCGGTGAACGCGAGCACGGCCGGAACCAGACCGAAAGCCGCCCACACCACTTGGGCCAGCCCACCGAATCTGCCGAAGTGCAGCTGAGCCAGCCAGAACAGAGCCGCGTCGGTAAAACGATCGTTCGGGTCAAACACGAGCAGAGTGTTGAACAACTGGGGAAACGCAAAGTATGTCCCGGAGACGGCCCAGACGATGACGAACGGAAATGCCCAGAAGCCCAGCGCGCTGTGCAAATCCCAGTTGACCCGCGCGAAACTCGTCCGCCAGTCGACCGTCAGGCTTCGGCGCCAGTGCCTGGTCCCCGGCCACCAGATGACCGCACCGGTCACGCACAGCACCAGCAGACTGATCGCGCCGATGCCGTTGACCATCCGGCCGGTCTTGCCGCCGAGCAGATTCGCGTGAAAGTCCACCAGCCGCTCAATGGGCACCCTTCCCGCCAGCTCGTTCCGGTATACAATGGCGCTGCCGGACAGGCTCAATAGGAAGAGGTAGGCGCCAACCGCGGCGCCCACCCAGAAATGAATCTGAAACAGGACAGCGCGGAACCAGAATTTCTCCGGACGATCGAGCCACTGCTGCCACGCCGTCATGATTCCCTGATCTGCCGAGGCTGACGCCAACGCATGAGATGCCTATCATCCCACGAGTCATTTGCGGCGCTTCCGGCTCCCGGACGAGCGGCCGAGGACTTCACGATGGTCGTCTTCTCCCGCGGCCTGCACTGTCTGATCCGCCGCCGGTCTCTCACCGAGCTCGACGGGGATGGCCGACGAATTCGGCAGGCGCGGCGTCGGCGTCATCCTCGCGAGCTCGGACATGCGAGAGCGTGCCGAGGAGGCGAAGGCCATTTGGAGCCTGCAGCATCTGAACGTCGACTACGGCCTGGCCATCGACCACGCGTGCCGGTGGCGACTCTTCATCTCGACCACCCGAGGCCAGACGGGCCCGGGCGTCGAAGAGCCGGCGCTCTTTTCAGAGCCGGGCCTGTTTCTCGTGCGGCCCGGCGGCACGCTCTACTGGAGTAGTATTCCGACGATGCCGTCTGCGCGGCCGCACGTCACCGAGATCCTGACGAGCCTCGACTTCGCCATCAAGAACCACTACCCCGCCTGCGGCGAGGCCTGCGAGGGACGACGATGAGCCGGGACGCATCGAACGTGCTGCGGACACGGCCGCTGACTGGCGCCGAGTACCTCGAGAGCATTCGCGACGGCCGCGAGATCTGGATCTACGGCGAGCGCGTCAAGGACGTGACGACGCACCCGGCGTTCCGTAACACCGCGCGGATGATCGCCCGCTTCTACGACGCGATGCACGACCCGGCGCGCCAGGCCGTCCTCACGACCGACACGGACACCGGCAGCGGCGGATTCACGCACCGTTACTACAAGGCGTCGCGCAACGTCGAAGAGTTGGTCGCCGCGCGCGACGCCATCGCCGAAAGCGCGCGCATTTCATACGGCTGGATCGGCCGCACTCCCGACTACAAGGCCGCGTTTCTGGCGACCATGGGCGCGAACCCTGGTGCCTATGCGCCGTACGAGGAGAACGCGACGCGCTGGTACCGGAAGGCGCAGGAGGAAGTCACCTTCGTCAACCACGCCATCGTCAACCCGCCGGTCGATCGCGACAAGCCGCTCGACGACGTGAAAGACGTCTACATGCACGTCGTCAAGGAGCGCGACGACGGCCTGGTGATCAGCGGCGCCAAAGTGGTGGCGACGACGTCGACGCTGACGCATTACAACTTCATCGCCAACAACGGCGCACTGCCGATCAAGACCAAGCCGTTCGCGTTCGTCTGTATGGTGCCGACCGACGCGCCCGGGCTGAAACTGCTGTGCCGTCCCTCGTACGAGATGATGGCGGCGACGATGGGCACGCCGTTCGACTACCCGCTCTCGAGCCGGATGGACGAGAACGACTCGATCATCATCTTCGACCACGTGTTCGTGCCGTGGGAAAACGTCCTCGCATACGGCGACCTCGAGAAGGTCAACAGCTTCTTCCCCCGCTCGGGGTTTCTGAACCGGGCGATGCTGCAAGGCTGCACACGGCTGGCCGTGAAGATGGATTTCCTCGCCGGGTTGCTGCTCAAAGCCGTCGACGCGACCGGCGCGAAGGATTTTCGCGGCGTGCAGACGCAGGTCGGCGAAGTGCTGGCTTGGCGGAATACGTTCTGGGGCTTGAGCGACGCGATGGCGCGGACGCCCGTGCCGTGGACCGACGGCTACGTGCTCCCGAACTTCGACTACGGTCTCGCCTATCGCATCGTCGCCAGCGTGGCGTATCCAAAGGTCAAGGAGATCATCGAGAACACGCTCGCCAGTGCGCTCATCTACCTGCCGTCGAGCGCGCTCGACTTCGAAGTGCCGGAGCTCAGACCGTACCTGGATCAGTTCGTCCGCGGCTCGGGCGGCTATTCGGCCGTCGATCGCGTCAAGCTGATGAAGCTCATGTGGGATGCGATCGGCACCGAGTTCGGCGGGCGGCACGAGCTGTACGAACGGCACTACTTCGGCAATCAGGAGAGCATCCGGTTCGAGCTGCTGATGGTGTCGGAGTTGACCGGCGCGAACGCCCATTACAAGGGCTTCGCCGAGCAGTGCATGGCCGAGTACGATCTCGACGGCTGGACGGCGCCCGACATGATCTCGCCGGCCGATGTCAGCAAGATCATGAAGTAGCGCACCCGACCTTCCCGGAGCCCGTTATGTCAGTGCTGGAAGGCCGGACGTTCGAGGCACGTTTTCACGAGACACGGCCCGGCCTGCGGTGGCGGCTGTGGCGCGATCTGCGCTGCGCCGCGTTCCTCGCCGCGTTCGCCTGGCGCAATGCCACGCTCGGACGCCGGGTCCGCAACAAATATCGCCGCCGGAAAGGCGCCGGCGAGCCGTTCTGGCTCGACTGACGGTGAAATCCAAGAGCGTGGCACCGCGATGAGGCTGAAGGCGCCGCCGCCACCTGTCCCCGTGTTTCGGTATCGCACGCCACCGGTGTCGGGCAATCAGGTCAACGGCGTTGGAGAGCCGGCGACGCGTCAGGCGACGCCGGTGTTCCACCGCGCCTTCGGGCGCCTGCCACAACCATGGGCGGCGCTCGATCTGCATTTCAACCTGATCAGCGGCATGGACGGTCCGTTGCTCGGCTGGGGCCTGTTCCTCGAGCGCGTGAGGAATCTCTGGCAACTCCGTCGCGCCAACGGACCGGTGGCGCCGGCGCGCCGCGAGGTCCCCGATCCCGGCGCCATGTCGTCGGAAATCGTGGCGCTCGTCAAAGCGATTGGTGGTGACTGTATTGTCGGCGTCGCACCGATCACCGAACACGCCGTAATGGCCGGCGAGCGCGTGCCGTACACGTACGCGATCTGCATCGGCCTGCCGATGAAACGCGAGATCATGGTCAACGTGCCCGAGCCCATCACCGGGTGGGAGGTGCTCAGCGCGTACCGGCGCGTGACGCGAATCGCCGTCGAACTCTCCGAGCGGATTCGCGCGATGGGTTGGCCCGCGAAGGCCTACGGCGATACGAAGACGGGTGAGATCCTGCACATCCCGCTGGCGCTCGCGGCCGGCCTCGGACAACTGGGCAAGCACGGCTCGATGATCTCGCGGGAGTACGGGTCGAATTTCAGGCTGGCGACGGTGGCGACCGATTTGCCGCTCGCGGTGGGACACCCCGTCGACGCCGGCGTCGACGACGTGTGTCTGACGTGTCGGCGCTGCACGATGGACTGCCCGCCAGGCGCGATCAACGATGAAAAGGCGATGGTGCGAGGGGCCAGGAAGTGGTACGTTGACTTCGACAAGTGCGTGCCGTACTTCGCCGAGACGGGCGGCTGCGCGATCTGCATCGAAGTGTGCCCGTGGAGCGAGCCGGGTCGCGGCCCGGCGATTTCGCACGCCGCACTCGCCAAACGGTCACGCGAGACCCGAGGAGCGTCGGGCTCATCATCGCCCGAGGTCTGACGCGTACCTCCACGCGGACGACGATCGCCGCGTCCGCTATCCCCGCGTCGGACCGTAGCCGTCGACGAAGACAGGTACACCGGTCATCGTGCCCTCGAGTGCCGTCTTATAGGCATTGGCAACCGCCGTCGCCTGAGGCCAGGGCGTCTCGTCCCGTCCCCACTTCGCCGCCGTCTCGCGCACGAGCGGCGGGTGGACGATCACCACGCGGCGTCCGTCCTGCATCTCCAGCGCGGCGGCTCGAGCGAAGCCCTCCAGGCCGGCGTTGACCATCGCCACTGGCGACGTGTTGGGCCACGGGGCATAGGCCAGCATGCCTCCCGTGATCACGATCACGCCGCCGGGCTTCACCCTGGAGAATCCCTTCCTGACGACGTTGACCTGTCCGAGCAGCTTACTGCGCAAGCAGAGACCGAGCTGCTCGTCGGTCACCGTGCCGAGCGGGCCAGCCGCCGCGTTTCCGGCGATGCTCAGGACGCCATCGGCCTCTCCGATCGCGTCGTAAAAGGCGTCGATCGACGCCGGCTCATCGAGATTTACGCGCGGATCCGAGTTCCGAGACACCCCGATCACTTCGTGGCCGCTCCGACTCAAGAGATCGACGACGGGTGCTCCGATCGTGCCCGTGGCGCCGATAACGACGACTCTCATTGCGTAACCTCCGGCTCAGATGGGGTTAATGACGAGCTCGCGAGAGGAGTCCGGACACTCTTATTCCGATGCACGTCCATCGTTGCATCGCGCTCATCCGACCGACACCAGCGCGAACCGGCGCTCCTGTGCATGCACGACGGCGACGACACCGGCCGGCACGATACGCCCGCTGGGAATCAGGTTGGCGCCCATTTCGGCGAGAATGGCGTCCACGTCGCGGCCTAGTCCCGCGATGCGGGTTGCCAGCCCACGGCTGGCCGTGCCGCACACCATGAACTGGACGCCGCGCTGGGCGAGCGCCGCAAGCTGCGCCGGTTCGCCAGAGTTGTAGCGGTTGACCGTCGGAGGCGGTGTCGCCTTCGCGTCGATCGTCTTGCCGTACTTCGCCCAGATCGCGTCGGTATACCCGAAGGGCGTCGCGCCATGACGGAAGCAGGCGAGCACGGCCACCTCCGACTCCTCGACGCCCCACCCGTTCTTGTGACCAGCCAGCAGGTTGCCGGCGAACCGGATGGCGTCCGGCACGCCGGTTGGCGATGTCACGTCGAGCACGATGCGGTGCTTGCCCTTCATCGCCGACATCCATTCATCCTGAGGGTGCAACATCGGCGTGAACGAATCGGACGATGGCCCTTGTGCCTCCGCTGAACCCGCGCCCAGTGCGCCGGCCGCGGCCACCGCGCCAAGGCCCGCGATGATCGCCCGTCGCTGCATCATGTTCTGCTTGTCCACGTGCCCTCCAGATGTCTGCCCCGTTTGCGCGCGCACGTTCGTGTCCGTCGGGCGCGCTCAATCCGACGAAGCGGTCCGATGATCAGGCCGGCATCTCCGGTTGTCAAGCGAGGCCCGCTACACGGCAACGGGAGGTAGCCCGTGCGGCCGACGCCCATCCACTGCCCTGTCCGAGGAGCGCCATGGATGGGGCTCGTCCACAGAAAGGCGTGACCGCGCCTTCACGGCGCGCGGCAAGACTCGACTACACTGGACGTGCTCTGGCTATGAACTCCAGGCTCGTGGACGCCTGCGCGATGATGCTAATCGCTGTTGCGACCGGATGTTCCGGCACGCCCGTGCCGACGACGCCCGGCATCACCGGCCTATGGGACGCGGTCATCGTCGCCAACAACGCAGACGTGCCATTCCGCTTCGAGATCGTGCAGAACGGACCCCACGCCGAAGGCTTCTTCTTCGAGGGTGATCGCAAGGTGGGCTCGACGTCGGGAAGCTTCGAGAACAGCACGCTACGGCTCGACTACGACTTCCTTAACACGACGCTCGACGCGACACTCGAGGACCATCAACTCCACGGCACCTATCGCAACAAACGCGCGAACGCCCGCCCGCAGGAATTTCGAGCCCAACGGTTTGCGCCCGTTCCGGCGACGACGGGCGCGGTTCCCCACGTCGAGGGCAACTGGGCCATGTATCGAACCGCCCCCGACGGGTCGAAGCTGAACGTCTCGTGGCGGCTCTACCTTCGGCAATCCGGTCCCGAAGTCTCAGGTGCGATTCTCCGCACGTCGGGCGACACCGGGACGCTCGTCGGCCATTGGAAAGACGGCCGGCTGGTGATGAGCCACTTCGCCGGCGAGCGGCCGCTGCTCTTCGAGGCCCAGCCCAACGCCGACGGCACGCTCAGCGTGACGCTCGATCGAAAGTCGACCTATCGCGCCGCACGCACAAACGAAGCCCGCGCGAAAGGCATCCCCGAGCCGCCCGACCTGTCGCGTTTTACCAGCGTGACGGATCCCACGGAGCGCTTTCACTTCTTCGGATCCGATCTCGACGGGAAGATGGTGAGGGACACCGATCCGCTGTTTCAGGGCCGGGTGGTCGTGCTGACCATCGACGGAACCTGGTGTCCGAATTGTCACGACGAAGTGCCGTTTCTCATGGAGCTCTACAACGACTTCCATGCGAAGGGCCTGGAGGTCGTCGGTCTCTTCTTCGAGAACGACGCGACGCTCTCTGTCGTCCGTCCGCGCGTGCTCGCCTTCATCAAGCGGTACGGGGTTGAATTTCCAATCCTCGTGCCGGGGACCAATCAGGACACCGAGGTCGCCGAGAAATTGCCCCAGTTAGTCAACTTCGCCGTCTATCCGACCACGATCATCCTGGGACGTGACGGGCGCGTCAGGCGCGTGCACGCCGGTTTCGCGAGTGCGGCGACCGGTGAGGCGCACGGTCAGCTGAAGCGGGAAGTGCACGACTTGATCGATCGGCTCCTTCAGGAGCCGGCTCAATAGGTAAGGAGCAGACGATGGCAGATCATCAGATGACCCGCAGAGAAACCCTGAAGCGAGGCTTGGTGGCGGCGAGCCTGCTGGCGCTGGTGCCGGAATGGACATTGCCGGCGTTCGCGCAAGGTGACGTGGATGTGCCGTTCACGGACATCCCGGCCACGTTCAACCCGAACAATCCCACCGGCGCCACCCGCTTTCTCGATCTCGGGAAGATCGACGGCCTCATCACGCCCAACGATCAGTTCTTCTTCATCCAGCATTACAACAAGCCGGAAATCGACGCGGCGGCGTATCGCCTGAAGCTCACCGGCCTCATCGACAAGCCGATCGAACTGACCCTGGCGGATCTCAAGGCCATGAAGTCGGTGGAGATCGTCAATGGCTACGAGTGTTCCGGCAACAGCCCGCGCGCGATGCAGGGCCTTTCGTCGAACGGCCGGTTCACGGGAGTGCGCCTGCGGGATGTGCTCAAGCGGGCCGGTGTCGGCGACCGGGCGCGCGAAGTAGTCTTCTTCGGAACCGACCGCGGCAAGGAAGACGTGGTGTTCCGCCAGCAGACGTTCAAGATCGAACAGCAGTTCGCCCGCAGCATCACGCTCGAGCACGCGATGAAACCCGAGCCGCTGCTCGCCTACGCACTGAACGGGCAGCCGTTGACGCGCGACAGCGGGTTTCCGGTCCGGCTCGTCATGCCGGGCTGGTACGGCGTCGCCAACGTGAAGTGGCTGTCGGAAGTGCACCTGCAGGAGAACCGGTTCGTCGGCAACTTCCAGGCGCGCTGGTACCGCACGATGCGGACGGTGGGAGGCTCTGGCGGAGAGACGGACCCCGAGACGCAGTGGGTCGAGACGGAAGTCACCCGGCTCAACTTGAAGTCGGTGATCGCCCGGGTCAGGCGGGCAGGTGGCGCGTATCAGGTCCTTGGCTTCGTCCTGAACGATGGCACACCGTTGACGTCCGTCGAGGTGCAGGTCGACGGCGGCGCCTGGCAGCGGGCCACGCTCGATCCCGTCAATACGCAGTATTCCTGGAAGCTGTTCACCTATCGGTGGGACGGTGCCACGCCTGGCGAGCACACCCTCGTGTCACGCGTGACGGACGCGAACGGCGTCGTCCAGCCGTCGGCCGCCGATCTGGCCAGCAAGAAGACGTTCCTCGAGGACAATGCGCAGTTCCCGCGCAAAGTATGGATCGGCTGAACGAGCATCCGGCGCGCCTTCGAACTGGACGGAGGTAAGCAAGCGATCGTGACATCCGCCGCCATGGAGATCGCGCCGCCCGCGATCACGCGCACCTGCCCCGAACGTGAGATCTATGAGCGGGTACTCGAGCTCAATGGTGCGCACGTGTTGGAATTGGGCTGTGGCCGCGCCGAACTCACGCGACACATCGCGACCCATGGCCACCACCGGCGGGTGACCGCGCTCGAGGTCGACGAGATTCAGCACGCGCTGAATCTTCAGACCACGGATCTGCCCAATGTCGAGTTCACCCTCGCTGGCGCCCAGGCGATTCCGGTGCCGGACGGACGCTTTGACGTGGCCTTGATGTTCAAGTCGCTGCATCACGTGCCGGCGGACATGATGGTGCCGGCGTTGCGTGAAGTCGCGCGGGTACTCAAACCGGGGGGACTTGCCTATATCTCGGAGCCGATTTTCGCCGGCGACTTGAATGACATCCTCCGGCTGTTCCACGACGAGGCACGCGTGAGGCAGGCGGCATTCGAGGCTGTCCGGGCCGCGGTGGACGATGGCACCTACGAACTGGTCGACGAGATCTTTTTCAGCGCCCGTGATGTTCAAGGACTTCGACGAATACCAACGAAAGGTCATCGGCGTGACGCACACGCGACATCAGTTGACACCGGCCGTTCACGCCGAGGTGCGGGCGCGATTCATGCGCGGCATGACCGCAGAGGGCGCAGCATTCGCGATGCCAATGCGCGTCGACCTCTTACGTAAACCGGAGGTGCGCGCGGTGTAAAGTGGCGTCACACACGTGCGCGCCCATTTCTTCAGAGGAGTGATGACAATGCAGACACGCTTGCCGTTCGTCGCCGCGCTTGGGCTCTTTCTCTCCGTGACGCCGGCGGCGCACGCGCAGGTCACGAGGGAGAATGTCCCGGGCATCACGAACTTCGCACGGGTGGAGACGACGGTGGCGTGTGCCGGTGCGACCACGCCGGCCGCGCTGACGGAGGTCAAACGCCTGGGCTACAAATCCGTCGTCAACCTTCGCGTGGCGACGGAGGCGGGCGCTGACATCGACGGCGAGGCCGCTGCGGCCAAGGCGGCCGGCATCACGTTCGTGCACCTGCCGTTCAATGCGCAGTCGCCAGATCCGATGTTAGTGGAGCGTTTTCTCAAGGTGGTGACCGACCCTGCGAACCAGCCGGCGTTCATTCACTGCGCCAGTGGAAATCGCGCGGCCGCGCTGTGGTTGATCAAGCGGGTTGACGTGGATAAGTGGGACATCGATCGAGCGTCCGCCGAAGCGACAGCGCTCGGGCTGACGAGTTCGGCCTTGAAGACCTTCGCGCTTGACCAGATTAAGGCGCGAGCCAAGTGAGGGAGGCGGTCTCGAGCGAACCACCGTTCAACCGGTCCGACCGTCGGTTCGCCCCACTGGACGATTTCCGCGCGCCGGACGACCCGGGGGCTGCTCGCCAGACGAAGCCACTCAGCCACGTGTCCTTCCTTGGCCCGCAAGTGTCTATAGAGTTACCATTCATCGTGTCTGCCGCAGGAGCGCCCATGAAACGAGCCGTTCTCTGCCTCTCCGTTCTGACATGGCTTGCGAGCGTGGGCGCGCCGTCTCCGGAAGCGCGCCAGTCGCCGCCGGCGCGATCGAAGATCGACGTGTCGAAGCTCGGCCCGCAGGTAGGCGAGCGCGTTCCGGATTTCAGCCTCAAGGATCAGCACGGGACCATTCGGACGCTGCAGTCGATCATGGGGCCGAAAGGGGCGATGCTGGTCTTCGTCCGCTCGGCCGATTGGTGACCGTACTGCAAAACGCAGCTGGTCGAGCTGCAAAGCCGTGCCAAGGAACTACAGGACAAGGGCCTCGGGGTCGCCGCGATCAGCTACGATCCCCCTGAAACCCTCGATGCGTTCAGCCGGCAGCGCGGCATCGCGTTCCCGCTGCTGTCTGATGTCGGGTCCGCCACGATCAAGCGCTACGGCATCCTCAATACCGTCGCCATGGAGCTCGTGGGCCCGAACGCGAAGGATCCGGCGCTGGCCGACGACATCAAGACGTATGTGTCGGTGGTCGGCCCGAACCCCCGCATGGCCGGCATTGCGTTTCCCGGCACGTTCATCCTCGACCGCCGCGGCCGCGTGACGTCGCGGTTCTTCGAGGACTTCTACATCGATCGCAACAGCTCGTCGAGCATTCTGTTACGCGCCGGGATCGGTGCGCCGATCGCCGGCACGAAGCTGTCGACCGGTCACCTCGAGGTCACGACATATCCGAGCGATTCGGCCATCGCGCCGGGCAATCGGGTGACCTTGGCCTTCGACGTCGTGCCGCATCGCGGTGTCCACGTGTATGCGCCGGGGGCCGACGGCTACCGCGTCATCGGCATTAGGATTCAGCCCCAGCCTGGGATTCGGGCGCTGCCGGCGAAGTACCCGGCGTCACAGATCTACTTCTTCAAGCCCTTGAACGAGCGCGTGCCCGTCTACCAGAAACCGTTCACCATCCTGCAGGACATCGCCATTGAGGGCACGCCGCAAGCGCAGGCCGCGCTGCGCGGCAAGGACTCGGTCACCGTCACGGGCACGCTGGAGTACCAAGCGTGCGACGACACGGTCTGCTTCAATCCCGAGTCGGTGCCGTTGTCGTGGACATTCACGCTGAGGCCGCTCGTGCTCGAACGGCCAGCCCAGCGACCGTGAGCACGTTGCGCTGTGGGTCGACGGAGATTGCAAGGCCATATCACCCAGGGGTCGCAGACGAAGACTGCTCGACTTGGTTTTGACTGTCGTGACGACGGGCCTGTTGCTCCCGGCTGCTGCCGCGGCCCAGGTGTAGGAGAGCCAGCCCGTGAACCTCCCAACGGTCCGCCCAGCCCCGGCTTCGACGTCACGCGGTTCAGCAACTCGGGCAACGGCTGGTTCGACACGTTCTACGTCAAGAAGACCGAACCGCTCGGCGACGCGTTCAAGGCGGGACGGGTGGCCGACGACACGCGCGTGCTGGTGACGGAGACGAAGACGGGCAGGCTCGCCCTGCTGACCGATCAGATGGCCTTCCATCACATCGCCGAAGGCCGCGCGGGCGGCCAGGACTGGATGGCCACGTTTTGAGTGGTCTGTAACAGCGGAACCAGTCTGGTTCCCACCATCGACGGAATGCTGCACCACTTCAACAACGTTGGCCTC
>JBDTVS010000105.1:0-88864 GCA_040007095.1 Acidobacteriota bacterium | reverse complement strand
CCATCCCCACCAGGCCCATGTCGTGGTACATCGGCAGCCAGCTGACGGCGCAGTCCGCCGGCGAGGATCCCACGCCCGCGGGTCCGCTGAACGCGTCGATGTTCGCCGACAGATTACGATGCGTGACCACCACGCCTTTCGGCGCGGACGTCGACCCGGAGGTGAACTGCACAAAGGCAATGTCATCGGGTGCGACGCCTTCAAAAGACCCTGGTGCTGGGGCGTCGAGCCCGTCGCAGGCGAGGACGAATGCCAGCGTAGGACAGTTCAATCTGAGCGCATCGATATGCGGGTGCAGTCCGGTCGAGGTGATCACGGCCCGAGCGGCGCACGAGTTCAAGATGCCCGCCGTGGCGTCGAGATATCGGGGCAGGTCGCTGGTGGTGGCCGGCGGATAAAGCGAGGCCGGAATGACGCCGGCGATCGACGCGCCGAAGAGCGTCGTCAGAAACTGTTCGGAGTCGCCGATGATCAGCGCGACGAGATCGCCGCGGCCGAGACCCTGGGCCCGCAGCGCGGACGCGACGCGCAGCGCCTTGGCGTAGACGTCCGCATACGAGCGCCGCACCTCCGCACCCGATCCGGCGAAGATGTAGCCCGCATCGCCGTGCGCCGCCGTGGCCAGCGCGTCAGGAAGCGTGCGAATGGTCGACATCAGACGGCCGCTCGGCCCTCGACGAGCGCGGTCACTTGAGCGACCACCTGCGCCACGGTGCGCGTGGCGGGAAGGTCGTTGAGGGGAATGGAGATGTCAAACCGATCTTCAAGCTCCGCGATCAATTCCAGGATTTGCAGTGAGTCGAATCCAAGGTCGGTCACCAGGTCGCTGTTGACGGTGGGCTCAATCGGCTCGCGGCTCACGCGTTTCAAGACATCGAACACGCCGGCTTCAATAGACGCTGAGGCGGAACGAATCATCAGTGTGTCCGTAAGATTATCATCGGCGTGCGAGAAGACCGCAAAGTTATTGGGCGAGCAAGGCCAGGGCCAAAGGCTTTTTCCGGGCGCGATCCGAGAATATGAAGGCGAATTGCCGGCAACCGGCTCGTTGACAGGCGCTCGCATGACGGACGTTGTTGTCCTCGGACGACAAACTTGTCTTGAGCGGAGGACGTAGGCGGATACGGTTTCCTGATGCTCGCGCCTCGTCCGATCGAGTGGGAATGGCGGTATCACGGGTCAAACCTCAGCCCGACCCCATGATCGGTCCGACTCGGACGCCGGCACAATTTTGTCTACAGAGTTGTCCCACTCCTCACAACGCGCCAGGGCGTTGGGCGCGGGACGATTCACGTGCCCCGTAACCCCTCCCGGGGAAAGTCCCGGCCCCGTGTGCGTGGCGTCGAGAACCGGCCTCAGTACACCACCATGTCAGCCAGTGTCAATCCGATCAATCCCAGCAACCGTAAGAGTGTCTGAAACCAATCAGACAGTGTGCAGGTTCGCGGCGAGGCCGTTCAGGCTTGCCGCAGGGAGGCTGAGAAATGAGACGGGCGTTCAACGGAGTGATTGCGGCCAGCTTGCTCGCAGCGACGGGAATCACGGTGCACGGGTCGAGCCATCGCGAGGCGCTCGCGATCCTCAACGAACCCTGCGCCGACAACACCGACACCTACGCCTGGGTGTCGAACCACACGCACGACAAGCTCTATTTGATCATGGACTTCAACCCGCTCCACGAGCCGGGGCAGGGCAACCAGGGCCTGCGCGCATGCAACGGCTACCGCTACGAGTTTCACATTGCCAAGGGTGCCAGCCTCGAGGACGACGTGGTGTATCGCGTCGAGTTCAAGAACACTCTCACACCGGAAGACGCTCCGAGCCCGGCGGATCCGCTTGGCGGCGGCAACGAACTGCTCTGGCAGCTGACCGGCGGCACCGAGACCATGAAGGTCACGCGGATCTCGAAATCAGGAGCGGTCGTGCTCGGGACGGATCTGCCGGTGCTCCCGAATAATCACGGCCCGCAGACCGATCGGCTGATCTACGGTCTGGGAGCGTTCAAAGGCTACGACAGCGGCGACCCCAGCAGTCGTGAAGTCGGTCTGTACGATCAGGGCTTCGTCGACACCTACATCCACGATCTGGTGAACGGCGGCCGGATTATCGCGGGCCAGTTCGACGATCCCTATCAGCTCGACGAAAAGGGCATCTTCGACCTGGTGAACCTGAACACGAACGATCTCGGTGGCATCCCAGGCGCGCGCCGGCCGCCAGGCAAAGACGTGTTCACCGGCTTCAACCTGTTCTCGATCGCCCTCGAAGTCCCGATGAAAGATGTCTTTCCGGGCGGTATCCCGCACAACGGCGCACTCAGACCGACCTCGACCGACAGTCTGCTCCGCGTGTGGTCCAGGATCCTCCGTCAGAAGGTGCAGACCGTCGATGCGAGCAACATCATTACGGGCCTCAAGGGTTCCGGCGAATGGGTGCAGGTTGGACGCAATGCCCTGCCGCTCTTCAACGCCGGCCTCGTCGGCACCCAGCGCCAGACACTCTATCTGCACTCCGGCCCGTTCCACGACGTGACCAACTTCGGCGCTGACATCCTGTTCCCGGTGCTGGTGCGCGATGCACAGGCCCTCGGGATCTACGACGCGCTAGGCGTGCCGAAGAGCACCGTGGACACGGTCCTGAAGGGACCGCGCTTCGACATCATCAATGTGATCAACCTCGGTCGTTCACCGAACCCGAACGGGCCGAACCCGATCCCGATCGCTGACGGCTACACCGGCGACGTCATCACCATCGACGCGGCCGTCGAATCGAGCTTTCCCAACGGTCGAATGCTTGGCGGTGGCGCTGCGCCGAACATGAATCAGGTGAATGTGAACAGCGTGCTCATCAGTCTGATCGTGGCCGGCAACCCGGCTGCGGGCCTGGCGAGAGGCGTCGAGGTCAACGACAAGGACTATCTCGATCGGTTCCCGTTCCTGGCGCCCGCGCACCAGGGCCTGCTCCAGGGACACGGCGGCATCAACGTGCCCACTGTGCCGAACATTCCGATTCCATAAAGCCCGGCGTCTGATTCACCACCGGGCTCACCGGGGCGGCCGGGAGAAGGCGTCTCGATCGCGCCGGCCAGCTCGGTGGTGAGTCGATTTGAATGACGAGGTTCACCATGATGTCGTCTTCGATGAGTTCACCGAAGTTTCGTCGTCGCCTGGGCGTCCTGTTGACGACGACCGTGATCGCCGCAGGCACCGTGCCGATGGTTGCCCACGACATGTGGATGGAGCCGGCGACGTTCTTTCCCGACGCCGGCCAGATTGTGGGCGTGCGCCTGCGTGTCGGCCAGGACCTGCTCGGTGATCCGCTGCGCCGCAGCTCGGAATTGATCAATCAATTCGTGGTCGCTGATGCGGAGGGTCGAAAGCCGGTCGTCGGCCGGGACGGATCGGATCCGGCCGGCTTCGTGCGAGCAGCCATGCCGGGCATGCTGGTGATCGGCTATCACAGCCACCCGAGCGCCGTCGAGCTGACGCCGGAAAAGTTCAATCAGTATCTGAAAGAAGAGGGGCTGGACGCCGTCGCCGCCTTGCGAGCCCGCCGCAACGAGACGGGCGCCAAAGCCCACGAAATCTTTTCACGGTGCGCGAAAAGTCTGGTGCTGTCGGGATCGCCGAGCGAAGGGCAGGGCGATCGGCGGCTCGGTTTCCCGCTCGAGCTGGTGGCGGAGCGTAATCCGTACGCCATCCCCACCGGCCAGGATCTGCCTGTTCGCCTGACCTACGAAGACCGGCCGCTCGCCGGCACCCTGGTCGTCGCCATGAATCGTCAAAACCCTTCGGAGAAACAAGCCGCTCGAACCGACCACGACGGCCGGGTGCGTTTCCACCTGCGGCCGGGCGGCATGTGGCTGATCAAGGCCGTCCACATGCTTCCGGCGCCTGCCGGCAGCAATGCGGAGTGGGCCAGTTACTGGGCGTCGCTCACGTTCCAGATGGGAGCCGCCAACGCCGCAGGGAATTGATGGTCAGGCTCGAGCTCGAGACCGGCCACGCCACGAGGCATCAGACCATGTTGGGGAGCATGTTCGGAATCACGCGTTTACCCACACGACAGCGGTCGCTCGCTGTCGCCGCCGTGTGCGCCGCTGCCCTCGGCCTCGGGAGCGTGCCGGCTCGTGCGCATGAGATCGGCACGACGCGCGTCTCCGTGCTGCTCCCAGAGGGCCGCACCTACGACATCGAGATCGTGACCGATGCGTCCGCCCTTGTCGAAAAGATCGAAGCCTCCGCCGGACGGTCGTTGCCGGCCGACACCGGTCCGGCCCGGCTGCAGGCGCTTCTGCCTGGTCTCGAGGAGATTTTCCGCCGCCGTGTGAAGGTCGTGTTCGACGGGGCGGAAGTTCGTCCGACGATCGCGTACGCCGTGGCGCCGGCGGTGGACGCCTCGTCAGCCATCGCCGCGACCATCCGGCTGACCGGCGAGATTCCTCGAGACGCCCGCCTCTTCGCGTGGACCTTTGCCTGGACGTTCACCTCCTACGCGATGACTGTGGGAAGCGCGGCATCCGAGAACCCGCCGGTCCAATGGCTCGAAGGCGATCAGACGAGCGCGCCGTTCGACGTGACGTCGGTGCCGCGGGTCGATCGACTCGGCACCGCCTGGCGGTATCTGACGCTCGGCGTCATGCATATCGTGCCGGGGGGGCTCGATCACATGCTGTTCGTGATTTGCATCTGCCTGCTGGGCGGCCGCGCCCGTTCGGTGCTCTGGCAGGTCGGCGCCTTCACGGCCGCCCACTCGATCATGCTCGCGCTCGGCATGGGCGGCGTTGTTGCCGTGCAGCCAAAGATCGTCGAGCCGTTGATTGCGCTGTCGATCGCGTACGTCGCGCTCGAGAACATCTTCCTTGCCGATCTGAGGTCCTGGCGGATTGCGCTCGTGTTCGCCTTCGGACTTCTGCACGGGTCGAGTTTTGCCGGCGCGCTCAAGGACGTGGCGCTGCCGCGCTCGGAATTCCTGACGGCGTTGCTGACCTTCAATGTCGGCGTCGAGGCGGGACAGGTGGCCGTGATCGGTGCGGCGTTCGTGCTCGTCGGGTGGCACTGTGCCAATCGTGACTGGTACCGCCGGCACATCGTCGTGCCGGTGTCCGCGCTGATCGCCTGCACGGCGGTGTGCTGGACGATTGGCCGGCTGTCCTTTTGAGTGCCGGCCAGGTCGACTGTTTGGCAGACGGGATGACCCTGATCGCCGTCTCTCCGATCCGAGTGAACCACCAGAACAGGCCACTCGCTCGGGAGCGGCCGATCGATGTTGTAGCAGGCCGACATTTCTTGTTGCGCCGTCCGTCGTGGTCAGTCGTTTCTCGTGACCGACATGAGCCGCGCGGCGTCGCCAACCGACAGGGCGAAGGGTCGGCGGTCTGGGTCCACCAGGTCCGCCGGCGCCAGATCCGATCGCATCAATCCGGCTGCCGAGTGCTGGCGCGAGCGAAGAAGGAAGTGTCCAATCTCGTGGGCGAGCGCGCGGCCCAGCACACGCCCCAGGATGAAATGGCAAAGGGCGACCGGCCATTCGCGATTCTCGCGGCCAAAGATCTTGACTGTGGAGACCACCCCTTCGATCGCGTCTTGATACAGGACAATCGCGGGCTCCGGTGCATCACCGAGGAATTGAATCGAGCCCAGCGCCTTGGCGGCGGCCTGCCGGGCGGGACGATCGGCGAGCTTCACGGCAAGCCGGATCGCGCCGTGTCGTCCGCCATCGCCCGGGCGTAGCGTCTCGACGTCCACGCCGTACGGCGCCCAGACACGGGTCACTTCCCCCATCGCCGCCTCTGCGAGTCGCGGCGGCAGCGGCGGTCCATCGAGTGCGAGGTCGACCTGGATCCGCGAAGGCCGTGACGAAACCGGCGGCGCCGCCAGGCGTAGGATCGGGGCGACCAGGCGAGGACCGCTGGCGCTGGAGAGGTCTTGAGCGGCGGCTTGCGCGCCGATCGCCAGCGACAAGATCAACACGCACCATACGGGAAGTGTCTCTGTTCGCAACGCTCACACCCTCGTCTCGTCGTCGGAAATCGGCGGTTCGGTTACGCGCGATCACGGTCGCGGACATCCCGTCGCGAGCGTGTGCACATCCTGATAGGCCGGCCGGGCCCAGAATCTTTCAACCTCAGGAAAAAGCGATCGCGGCGGATCGGTCTCTCGTCGTTTTTCTGCGCCAGCCCGCTTCAGCAGCCCGTGGTGAGAGTCCGTCGTCGCACCGAGGCGGATGGTGCGCCCGGACTATCACCACCGGCTGTAAAGATCGGTATATGATTTTGTGCGCCGACGTCTGACGAGCGTGCCGCGTGCATCTGGTTCCACACAACACTTTGCGAGAGGAACGGGGACTGACACCTTCCGCGTTCAGCCGACTGCTCGAGTGGCTGGATGATGGGGTGGATTCCCATGGGGAAACCTACCTCGAGATGCGGCGCCGGCTGGTTTCCTACTTCGATCGCCGCAACCGCCTGTCGGCAGACGAGTTGGCGGACGAAACGTTCAACCGGATCGGCAGGACGCTCGAGAAGGACGGGGCGATTGCCACCAGACCGCCGGCCCGCTATTGCTACGTCGTCGCCAAGTTCGTGTTGCTGGAGGACATCCGGCGCGGGCAGCTGCACGCTCCCCTTGACGAGCCGCGAATCGCCGACCTGTCAGCCGCCCGGCGCAGCACCGAACTGGACGAAGGGGCCTCGATTCGGGAGCAGCGCCTCGAATGCCTCGACGATTGTTTGCAGGCGCTGAGGCCGGAGCAGCGCGAACTGGCCATCGACTACTATCGCGACACGGGACAGCAGAAGATCGAACGGCGCCGCGACATTGCCTCAAGGCTGGGCATCTCGATGAATGCGCTGGGCATTCGCGCCTGCCGTATCCGAAACACGCTCGAAGCGTGCGTGGAGACCTGTTGCGCGAAGCCATGACGGAAATCACCGCCGCTCGTCCTATCAGGATGGGGCGTCCAGGTGGAACGACACATGTCCTTGTTGCCTGAATCAGGGCCCGACGACCAGCAACTCGTCCGTTACCTGCTGGGACTCCTTCCGGAGGAGGATGCTGAACGCCTCGAAGAGGCCAGCATCGTCGACGACGAGATCGCGGGGCGCTTGCGGGTCGTCGAAAACGACCTCGTCGATGCGTATGCGAGCGGCAGTCTCGAGGGAGAATCGTTGCGACGGTTCGAGTCCTTCTATCTTTCTTCGCCTCTCCGGCGTCGGAAGGTGAAGTTCGCCGGGAGCTTCCACCGCGCCGTCAATCAACCCGCCGTCTCCGTGGAGGCAAATTCCGTGACGCGCGCGGTGCCAGCGTCCGCCGTCGAACCAGAGGCTTTTCCGGTCGCGTCTCGACCGAAGCGACGAATCGTGCCAGGGGCGGAGTCCCCGTGGCGGCTCGCCGTGGCCGCGCTGCTGGTGTTGACCTGCGGGGCGCTGGTCTTCTGGGATGCGCGATTACGATCCGGACTTACCGAGGCGCAGAGGCAAAGTGCGGCGCTCGAACGTCAAGCGCACGAGCTGGAGCAGCAGCTCCTCGAACAGCGCGCCGCCAACGCGGAAACCGCCAAAGAGCTGACCCGCGTCCGCGCATCGCTGGCCGAGCTCGCGCAGCAGGGCCCAGACCAGCAGCCGGGGCGATCGGGGTCGGCATTGCAGGCCCTCGCCACCATCGCCGTGGTCCTGCTGCCGCAGACCCGCGCGGTTGATCCGATTGCCACGCTCGCCCTGCCGCCCGGCACCGCCCGCGTCGCGTTCGAGCTGCGGCTTGAATCGAACGAGTTCCCGCGCTATCAGGTGGTGCTGAAGGACCCGGCGAAAAATGAAGCCATCTGGCGCAGCCCCCGCGTTGCCGCGATGTCAACCGGCGATCAGTCTTCCGTCTTCGTCGTCGTCCCCGCCGGCTTGTTGAAACCGCAGCACTATTCGCTGGAGCTCGTCGGGCAAAGCGCTGCCGGCGCCGCCCAGACCATTGGCAGCTACACGGTTCAAGTCGCCGTTCGCTAGTGCCGTTCCGGCTGTACGTAGTGTCCGGCTTCACAGCCGGACCGTGACAAACGGCGTTTCTTTTCACAGGCCCTTGGCCCGCTCCTCGTCATTCCAGCCACTTCAATTCCGCGCGTCATTTCCAGCTGAAAGGTTTTTGCAGCGATTCTCCTAGTCAGTTGGGCGTCGAGCCGCTTGCCCATCGGACCGAAGTGGTGAAACTGCGAGATCTGAAAAGTGAGGGTGATTTGTGCGCGGAACAATTCGACGTGTACTGTGGCTCTGCCTCCTGGGCCTTGTGGCGGCCCGCGCGGCCGCCGCGCAGGAGCTGATCACGATTTCCGGCGCGATCACGACGCGCGCCGACGAATTGCCGGTGCCGGGCGCGCTGGTCTCCGTGGTCGGTGTCGAAGGCGCCGCGACGACGGATACGAACGGACGGTACACGTTGCAGGTGCCGCGCGCCGCCGCGCGGGGGGATCGGATTCAGGTCAAGGTGGAGGCGCCCGGGCTGCCCCCCCGGGTCGTCGAGGTGACCGTCTCCGGGGCGACGCTGGCCGTGGACGTTGCGCTGACTCTTGGCTTCACCGAACAGGTCACGGTGGGATCCCGTGCCGCCGGCACCGCCGCCGAGAAGGCGGTCCCCGTCGACATCATCACGCACGACCAGATTGCGTCGAGCGGCTACGCCGAAACCGCGCAGGTCATCGAATCGCTGGCGCCGTCGTTCAACTTCCCGAGGCCATCGATCACCGACGGCACGGACACGGTGCGGCCCGCGACGCTGCGCGGGCTCGGACCCGATCAAGTGCTGGTACTCATCGACGGCAAGCGGCGCCACCAGAGCGCGCTCGTGCATCTGAACGGCAGCATCGGGCGCGGGTCCACGGGCGTGGATCTGAACGCCATCCCTTTGTCGGCGATTGATCACATCGAGGTCCTCCGCGACGGCGCGGCGGCGCAGTACGGCTCGGACGCCATCGCGGGCGTCATCAACATCGTGCTCAAGCGAGGCGTGGCTCGACCCGAGGTGACGACGAATTTCGGCCTGTCGAAGGGGTCGTTTATTGGCAACAGCTGCGCGTCGAATGGGCTGGCGTGCACGCCAGGCAACGCCATCGACTTTTCGGATGGCGAGCTGGCCGATCTGGGCGGCACGTGGGGCCTTGCCACCGGGAAGGGCAGCGTGACGGTTGCGGCGGAGTACCGGCACCACGACCATACGAACCGGGCGTCGTTCGATCCGCGCGATCAGATTGTCGCCGGCGACGCCGGACACAACGTCGTCGCCGAGCCGAACCACCGCTGGGGCGATCCGGACACGCGCGATGCCATGACGTTCATCAATGCCAGCGTGCCGGTGAACAGTGCGCAGACGCAATTTCTCTATGCCTTTGGCGGCTACAGCCGCCGCGCCGCGAACAGCGCGGGGTTTTATCGGCGCGCGCTCGACGTGCGCAACTGGCCGCAGATCTACCCGCTGGGCTTTCTGCCCGTGATCGAGCCCACCGTCGTGGACGCGTCGGGCACGGCCGGCGTGCGCGGCGTTCTGAACGGGTGGAATTACGACGCCAGCGGGCAGTACGGACACAACAGCTTCGCTTTTACGATTGGCAACACGCTGAATGTGTCGCTCGGCCCGACCCTGCCCCCCAATCAGACGCAATTCGACGCCGGCAGGCTCGCACTGAACCAATTCGTCGGCAACGTCGACGTGAGCCGTGCATTTCCGATCGGGCGACTCGCGGGTCCGCTGAATGTCGCCATGGGCTCGGAATATCGCCGTGAGAACTATCAGATCCACGCGGGCGAGCCTGGATCGTACGCCGACGGCGGCGTGCCGGACCGAAACGGCGAGCGTGCGGCCATCGGCGCCCAGGTGTTTCCCGGCTTTCGTCCATCCAACGCGGTGGACGCGTCGCGAAACAGCGTCGCCGGCTACGTGGATGCCGAAGGCAACATCATCGGTTGGCTGCGCCTTGGCGCCGCCGGACGTGCGGAACATTACAGCGACTTTGGCAACACACTCAACGGCAAGATCAGCGCCCGGGTGCAGACCGACCCGCGCTTCGTGGTGCGAGGCTCGGTGAGCACCGGCTTTCGCGCACCATCGCTTGGACAATCGTTCTTTTCCGCGACCGCGACGAACTTCTTGAACCTCGGGCAGGGACTGGTGCCGGTCGAGTCGCTGACGCTGCCGGTCGATTCCGCGCCGGCGCGCGTTCTGGGCGCCGTGCCGCTCAAGCCGGAGAGCTCGTTGAACACGAGCGGCGGCGTCGTCGTCACGCCGCTGCCGGCGTTGACCGTCACGGTCGACTTCTATCGCATCGCGATTGACGACCGCATCGTCCTCTCCGGGAACTTTACGGCGCCGGCCGTTGCCGTGCTGCTCGCGCCTTTTGGAGCGAACAGCGCCCGGTTCTTCACGAATGCGATTGATACGCGGACCAATGGCGTCGACGTGACGGCGCATTACCGCGTCACGCTCGCCACCGCGGGCGAGCTCCAGCTGCGTGCCGGCTACAACAACACTCGAACCGAGGTGGTCGGTTCAATTGCCACGCCGCCGCAGCTTTCCGCCTTCGCGTCCGTGCTCTTCGATCGCATCGAGCAGCGCCGGATCGAATGCGGCCAGCCGAAAGACAGCTTGCGGCTCGGCGGCGACTGGCGCCGCCGCCGGTACGGCCTGAGCCTGAACGTCGCACGGTACGGTGATTTCTGCAGCTTCACCCTGAATCCCTCCGACGATCAGGTCTACGCCCCGAAATGGCTGACCGACGTCGAGGCCTCGTATCGGGCCGCGGGCTTTACGCTGGCCGCGGGCGCACAAAACCTCTTCGATGTGTTTCCGGACCGCAACATCACCGTCAACTCGTTCAATGGGATCCAGACATTCCCGAGCCAATCGCCGTTCGGCATGAACGGCCGGGCGATCTACGCACGGATCGGTCGGACGTTCTGAATGAAGTTGCCGCTCCACGTCCGGTAGTCCCACCCAAGCTCTTCTACGACGAGCGTCTCAACCCCGCGCGACGATTCGACCCTGAGCCCGTGGGATAGTAGTGTCAGGGTATACGGCGCCTCTCCAATCGACCGCGGTCGAAGACCGAGGAGCGGGAACGGGCGAGCGTCTCGAGCGATTCAACAGGTCGATCGACCGTTTCGAATTCCTGGCTCGAGCCATGCGCGCGGCGGACGTTCAGCGCGGCAGGCAATTCGACACGTGAGGCAACACGATGAACCCGTACGACGAACAACAGGTGCTGCAGTTCGCAGACGATGCGATTTGCGCTTTCACAGCCGCCGGCTGCGCGCCCGATCGATCCGCGGCGATCTGGTTGAGCCGGATGCAGTTCGACGCGATAGAGATGGGCTATCCAGCCGCGCGCGCCAAGCATCTGGCGGCACTGCGCTCGACGATCGGTCTTGATCCGCAGCCGCCACAACCCCGGCCACCGATCGACAGGCCGTTGCCGCCGCGCGAGCAGTTCCTGAAGTGGGTTGAAGGGAAGCCCTTCGGTCAGCAGACGCTGCTCGAGCTCGAGCCCCGACTGCAGGCGGCCGGATGGCGGCTCACACCGCCCAATGCGAACGGCGACCGCACCAAGGTGAAGCCACCTCACGCGCCGTGGACGCGCGTCGGTTTCGGCGAGGGCAAGTGGATCTGGCTGGTCCAGCCAGGGGACGAGTGACCTGTCCCGCGATTGACGATCGTATCGTCCCGTCCGGTAACTTTGCGGCGCTGGCCGTGCTGAGATTGATTGGCGAGTAGCCGTCGCCATCCTCGACGTGTTCGAAAGCGCCGCCAGCGTCAAAGTCTTTGCTGCAAACTGCATCGACTACCTTCAAATCGTCAAGTGCAATGGCCGCTGGGTCATCGTCAACGTGCGCTGGGGACCTCAAATGGTTTTACCGGAAGGACGTGTCGCTTTCGCTTCTCGGCAACCAGTCCGCCGGCAATTCCGCCGAGCACCTTCAGAACATGAGCAACGACATACAGCGGAGGCTGCGCGAGCGATCCGGTAGTGGCGAGCCACATCATGCCGAACAGAAGTATGCCGAGCACTCCGATGAGCACGCCGTGCGTGACGAATGCAGATTCGATTCGTTTTCCGACCCACAGCGTGAACAGGAACACCGTGGCGAACGAGGACACCACCGCGTCGATGTAGTCCAGCGTACCCATGGGCCGCGCGATTTCGGGAACACCCGCGAGGGTCGCCGCGAACAGCAGAAGAAAAAAGACCGCGAAGACTGTAGCCTCTGCAAGGAAACCAGCTACGAAGATCCATCTCCAGTGGATTCGGCGCATCGCACTCATCCTCCCGTCCGGGCGGATCCATCGATGAGAGTGACTTGGCTTACGCAGCGACCCTCCGAATAGTTCCGATGTGGCGACAACCCGTGCGTTGAGCATTCTCCATCTGCTGGTAGCAGAGGCCCACCCTGGAACCGGGGCAGCCCAAGGGCCTGTCCGGAATCAGCCGACTGAATCCCAGTCGCTACTCGCCAATCAATCTCAGCACTTCCTCACATCTCTGGAAGCGCGCCCACCAGATCGCGTCGTTCCAGGCAGAGTTGCGCTTCAAACGAAGCCCCGAATCGTGCGCGACGAGGGCGCGCACCGTGTCGACGCGGCAGCCGCCAAACATCGGACGGTCGGGTCCGTGGAATGTGCCCGCTGAGACCGCACGAAACAACGGCGTGGCGCCGTTTTCGGCAACCTCCCGAAGTCTGTCGCTTGCACGTTTTTGCGCCGGGTCATCGCAGCGTTCCACGTCCGGGTCGGCCAGTCAGAGCGAGGCGGCGTTGAGCGACGGTCTTGAACCAGGCCCACGCGACGGCTGCTGCGACGACAGCGGCGAGCGCGAACCAGATCTGGCCATAGACGGAAAGCATGTCGCGCCAGTGCCAGCGTCGCGTATGCCCGTCGAGTCGGACGTCTCGCGGAGTGCGTGGGGCGAATCGCACGTCGACCCGCGTCCCCGGCGCCAGCACCGGCGGCGCGTGCTGCGCCACGTCGACGGCATCGACGCCCAGCACGGGGCCGCGCAGTCCAGTCGGCTGCAAATCCAGCGTGACGACGTCGTAGTGCTGCGGCAACTGGAATTCGTCGAACGCCCGTTCGCCGCTGCTGGCGCTCGCTCTCGTGCGGAATCGCCACTCCGTCACACGCGTGACGTCGCGAACCGTTCCCGTCGCGCGTTCGGTGATGCCACTCATGTCCTCGGCGGCGCGCCAGTCCCGGTAGGCGTTGACGAGCGGCAACGTCACGCCGCCGAGCACGACGATGACGATGATCAGCGAGGCGAGGTGGCGCCAGGCCAGTACCAACAT
Source organism: Acidobacteriota bacterium (assembly GCA_040007095.1). Classification (GTDB taxonomy): domain Bacteria; phylum Acidobacteriota; class Vicinamibacteria; order Vicinamibacterales; family CAVVIG01; genus JBDTVS01. Next base: position 75,555 of record JBDTVS010000105.1, on the reverse strand, counting down.
CACGACCGCGATGGCGAGACCCAGCAACCACGTCCATGGCAGGATCGTCCAGGTATTGTCCCGATCGTCGCGGACGACACTCAATGAACCGGCGCGGAGCATGCGGACACCGAGTTCATCGCCTTCGACGACCGCGTCGTACTCCTCGTCCGACGGCGAGAGGGTCGCGATCTGAGCGACCCCACCGCCCGTCGCTCTGACGCCGACCTGATACGTTCGACGCCATCCGCCTTGCGCCGTCACCTGGATTGTTTCGCGCTTGGAGGTGACGAGCGCGGTCGCGCGTTCGCCGAACGTGTCGAGCGCCAGCGATCCGGCAAGGAGCAGGCCAGCGATCAGGGAGGCGAACATCGCCAGCGAAAGACCGTCGGACTTGACACCGACGGCTCGGAGCGCGGCACGGAACAGGCGCCAGAACAGACCGAGGACGATGATGCCAACAAATCCAAAGACGATGATCAGCCCGAACGATTCAGGCGTATATCCAAAGCTCATGGTTCTCTAAACCGGCCGTCTCGACGCGGTACGAAACGCTGGTGAATTAGATTAGCCCGACGCGCCAACTCTACGCCACCGACCCGCCGTCCCATTCGTGCTTCAGGTCGGGGACGAATGTGATGCCCCAGTGTCTCTGTTGGCGCCGAAGACCCGTGCCAGCAACAGCAAGCGGGACCGCGCCGAAGATCCAGCAACATGTTCGATTTCGACCCTCGCGACTTCGACTCTCGCGACTTCGACTCTCGTGACGATTATCTGAACGTGACCGACGATGAGTTGCGAAAGGGGCTGGAGGTGAGCTGGAGCCGAGATCGAGCCTTCGGCTCGTGGCCGGCAGACCCAGTAGCGTGACCGAGTATCACACCGAGGTTGGTTTGGTGGTGCGCCCGGGGGGATTCGAACCCACGGCCTTTGGCTCCGGAGGCCAACGCTCTATCCAGCTGAGCTACGGGCGCACGAAGCTTTAAGGCTACCGCATTTCCCGCCGCGCTGCACTCTTTCCGGGTCCTCATTTCACGACCTCGAGCTGAATCGCCAGAAACCACGCCGGAAAGATCCAGGCCCAGCGCTGCTCGTAGGCCCGCGGAAACCGGTTGGCCACCCGCCAGATGACCTTGTTGAACAGCGTCGGCCTGAAGATGATCTGCGTCGACCGATTCTTGAACCGCGCCCGGCTGTAGAAGCGCAGCGGATGCGAGTCGGAGAAGTAGTCGAACGTAAACGCCCCGAAATAATGGCGATGGGTCGGGTCGGTGTACGCGCCGTCGGACGAAAAATGCGGCACGTTGATGTGCACGATCGCGCCGCGCGCACAGATGCGGTGAAGCTCGCCCATCGCTGCGGCGATGTCGTCGAGATGCTCGATGACGTCGGACGCAACGACCGTGTCGAACTCGTCGTCGCCGAAGGGCCACGGGTACTCGTCCAGATCGTGGACGACGTCCGGGCCGGTATCGGGCGTGATATCGAGGTTGACGGCCCCCTCGATGCGTCGGGGACCGGATCCGAGGTTCAGCGTGCGTCGCGTGGCGGGTATCTCAAACACCGCTTCGACTCGGACGCAACAGCGCAAATTGCAGCTGACGCACCGAGCGCTCCCGGACGTCTGCCAGGCGCGCGCGGCCGGTCATCCATCGGAGCACCTGCCATCCCGCGGCAAGTGTCAGGCGCCCAACCATCACCAGGTAGTACAGCGACGCCGGCAGCCACGAGTGATGCTTGCGGATGTACGACAGGTGGCTGCGGAAGTGCATGAACGTCTTGTCGGTGATGAACGGCTCCGCCGCCGATCCCAGGTGAATCATCGACGCGCCGGGCCAGAAGCGGATCGCCCATCCCCCCCGCCACGCGCGGCGGCACCAATCGATGTCTTCGTCGTACACGAAGAACCGCTCGTCGAACACGTCCACCTGCTCCAGGCACTGGCGGCGGATCATCAGGAAGCTGCCACACACCCAGTCGACGTCCCGCTCGGCCACCGGCGGTGTCGATGTCGCCGGCGGGCGACGGCGCAAGCCGACGAGGACCGCCAGCTCGCTCCATGGACGCGGAAAATTGAACGTCGATGGCTGTGGCGAGCGCTCGGCGTCGTTGTTACGGTGCAGGATTCCCAATCCGCCCACGTCCGCATGTCCGTCCATGTAGCGCACAGCGGCGCCGATGGCGTCTTCGGTCTGAATCGTGTCGGTGTTGAGGAGCAGCACGTAGCGGCCCCGCGAGACCGCGATCCCCTGGTTGCTGGCGGCGCCGAACCCCAGGTTGCGCGTGTTGGGGATGAAGGTCAGCGCGGGAAATCGCTTCGGCAATTCGTCCGCGCGCACACCCTGCGTGGATGCGTTGTCGATCACGATGATCTCGTGCGTCACTCGCGTCTGGTCGCCAATCGAGCGGACCGCCGCCATCGTCAACTCGCTGGCGTTCCAGTTCACGAGAACGATCGACACATCGAGCGGGTCCGCGTCCATGTCCAGCGTGCGCGAATTATACGTGACCGCGTCGCGCATATTCGGATTCGTTGCCCGGTTTCGACAAGGTTAACCACCGGGATCACCGGGAGAAATCCTAATGTTTTGCCTCGGTGCACTCGGTGTGCTCGGTGGTGACACTCAAACCAGACCAGCCGTACGACCGCCTTGACGCGTCGTTCTGCGCTACCATCGGGGCGTGATCGACCGAGTGAGGACCGGTCTTCCGCCATGGGACGCTGCCCATTACTGGCCGCCAGACGCACGCTCGATCCTGGATGTCGGCTGCAACGTCGGCGCGGGCCTCGCGCGTGCCTACGAGCTTGGCATCCGTCAACTGCACGGCATCGAAATCAACCGGCACGCGGTCGAGACAGCCCGCACGCGTCTCGCGAGCCTGCCCGGCGTCGACCCCTCGCAAATCGTCCACGGCTCCGCGGATACGCTGCCGTTCGCGGACGCCAGCATCGACGTCGCTACAGCGATCGAAACGCTCGAGCATGTGCCGGCCGTCCTCAGGCCGGCCGTGTTCAGCGAGGTCTGGCGCGTGCTGAGGCCGGGAGCGCCGTTCGTGGTCACCGTGCCTGCAGCGGGGCTGTTTGCCTGGCTCGATCCGTCCAACATCCGGTTGCGGTTTCCACACCTGTTTGCCGGGCTCTCGCGCGCCGCCGGCGGACGCGGACGGGAGCACGGCTACGACGGTGAAAAGCACGACATCGTCTGGCACCACCACTTCAGCGTGCCCGAGCTGCGGACCCTCGTCGAACCGGCATTTCGTCTCGAGGTGGTGCGCGGACGGGGCTGCTTCGTCGCGCCAATCTGCGGCGGCCTGCTGTTTCCGTTCTACCGGCGCCAGCGCCTGCATCACCCTGTCGCGCGGCTGCTGCACCGGCTCGAGGCGTGGGACTTATCGAGGGCGACTGGCGAGACATTCGCGTGGAACATGCTGATCGTGGCGCGCAAATGATCGAAGCGTTGTCGCGGCGTCCGTCGCGGTCCGGCTGAAGCCAGGCTGAAGCCGGACACTACGTACAGCCATGGGTTCGGCGGCGCTCTAGCGCTTCGCGAACCGAGAGATGCGCGACAGGTCGACGCCTTTCGACGTGCGGAGTCCTTTCCAGAGGTCGCCCACCGCTGTCAGGCGCGCGGGCATCGTCTGGATCGTGAAATCCTCGCGGCGAACGCCGTCGTGGATTTCCTTCCACGTCAGCGGCGCCGACACGCCCGCGTAGTCGCTGGCCCGCGCGCTGTACGCCGTCGCCAGGGTCTTGCCGCGAATATTCTGCAGGTAGTCGACGTAGACGCGTGCGCCACGTGCCTTGACGTGACGTTCCACGGTCGCGATCTCCGGATGCTTCTGTGCGACGATGGTCGCGACGATCTGGCAGAAGATCAGGCCTGCCTCGTAAGGCATGCCAGGCGGCAACGGAATGTAGATGTGGATGCCGTCGGCGCCCGACGTCTTGGGAAACCCGACGGCGCCGATGTGTTCAAGCTCGTCGTGAATCCATCGCGCGATGTCGAGCACGCGATCGAACCCGACGCCCTCCGGGGGATCGAGATCGAGCGCGACGTGATCGGCGGCGTCGATCGAGGCGACCCGCGAGAACCATGGATCCTGTGAGATGGCGGCCAGCTGCGTCATGTGCAACAGCGTCTTCAGGTTGCCGCCGATGAACCGCGAAGGAACGTCGTCGCCCGCCACCGGCTCGACGCGCACGTTTCGCGGCACGGTGTCCGGCGCGCGGTGCTGATAAAAGGCCGGCGCGGCGATGCCGTTCGGCAAACGCTTCATCGTCAAGGGACGGTCTTGAACCGCCGGCAGGATGTACGGCGCGGCCTCGACGTAGTAGCGGAACAGCGCCCCTTTCGTGAGCTTTGGCTTCGGCCAGAAGATCTTGCGCAGATTGGTGACGCTGAGCTCGTCGCCGTCCGGAAGATCGATGTGTCCGTCGCGTCCGGAGGCCTCGAGGTCTCGCAGTTGATCGAGCAACCGTGCGGCGTCCTGGAGGTCGAGGACGGCCGTGCGGGGCCTGGCATCCGTGGCTCGCGTCCTGCGGCGAGGAACGGCCGGGTCCGATTTGACCGTTTGCCTGGAGGCGGGGCGCTGCGTGTTCGATCGGACGTCCGCGGCCGGACGCACGTGCGGCGACGCTTCACGGCGCACGTCTGCGGCGTTCTTGTCGTCTCGCAGCCCCAGATATACCGGGTGTCGAAGGTTGCCGTCGGCGGTCCACTCTGAAAACTTGACCTGTGCGACAAGCGCCGGTCGCACCCAGTGCGGCCGCTCGTTCGTCTTCGGCCGATCCCGGAATGGACACGCCGTCGTCTCGAGCGGCTTCAGCAGAGCCATGACGCTCGCGAGCCCGGCCTCGTCGAATCCCGTCCCGACTTGACCAACATAGACGAGTCCGCTCTGGTCGTAGACACCCAGCACGAGCGCCCCGAAATAGGACCGTGCGTGCCGCGGCTCGGTCCAGCCGCCGACGACGAATTCCTGTTCGTGAACGATCTTCAGCTTGCGCCAGTCCGGCGTTCGCTTGCCCGACCGGTAGCGCGAGCTGGCGTGCTTCGCGATCAGGCCCTCCCAGCCGCCGTCGAGCGCGCGCTTGTACAGGGCACGACCGTCGCCGCGCACACTCTCGCTCAATCGAAAGAGGGACGATTTCGTCCGGCCGAAGGTCTTTTCGAGCGCCGCGCGCCGCTCGGTCAGCGGCCGATCGCGATAGTCGGTCGTGCCACTGCGCAGGAGGTCGAACACGATCAGCGCCGTCGGCCCGAGAGGCGCGCTGGCGCTCTCCGCGCTCGACAGGTGGATGCGGCCCTGCAACTTCTGGAATCCCGCAGGTGTTCCGGCGGCGTCGAGCGCCACGATTTCGCCGTCGAGGATCAACGGGAAGTCGTCACGCCGATGCGCCCACTTCTGCAGCGCCTGCGCGATCTCTGGAAATTGTCCGGTCTTCTCGTTGCCCAGACGCGACCAGAGGCGGACCGCGCGTGGCCCCTCGATCTCGACGATGGCGCGGATGCCGTCGTACTTCGGCTCGTAAACCAGCTGAGGATCGGTGAGCGGTGCGTCGGCCAGCGACGCCAGCATGGGCTGCAGATGAGCGGGCGCACGAGCCACGCGTCAGATTATCAGTTCTTTTTCAGTTCGCGCTCGGCGTACAACCAGTCGTCGAAGGCGTCGCCATCGTTGCCGCCGCGTTCGAGATATCGCAGATAGGCCCGGTTGCGGATGGCTTCCTCGGTGGGCTCGGGTGCGGTCGCCAGCGACCGGCGTGGCGCGGTTGCCCTGGGAGCCTTTGGTTTCGGGGTCGCCGCGACGGCGGAAGAGTCGTTGGCGGTCGATTGCGGTCGTCGTTTGGCCATAGCTGCTGATCCTTCAAGAAACGGGAAGAGTCTTCGTACAAATAGCGCCGAAAGAATATTCATTAATGTCGCAAATACGATCCGAAGGAGGTGCTTTCGACCAGCTGATGCAAGCGATTCGCCATTCAGGAAAGCCCGCCAAACAGTCGGTCACTGGACCGCGTGGGTGTTGGATCGACGAAAATGTCGAAAATCGCCTCGCTCCCGTCCCACAGATGGTGGTGAGCTGGCATCAGGTGGAGTACCGGTCGTTGTACCACGGCTCCGCCGTATTGGAGTAGCCCCGGACTTCCCAGAAGCCCCGGTGCTCGCTCGAAAGGAATTCGATCCGTCGAATCCATTTCGTGCCTTTCCAGGCATAGAGTTTGGGCGTGATGATGCGGCATGGTCCCCCGTGGTCGCGCGGCAGGGGCCGTCCTTCCCACGTATGCACCAGCAGCACGTCCTCTTCGATGGCGCGTGAGAGCGAAAGGTTGGTCGTGTAGGGGGTCGAGGTGCCCGGTTCGTGGTCGTATCCGGTGCACAGCACGAACCTTGCGGTCTCCTGTGGCACGACGAGCTCGGCGATCGTCTTGAAGCGCACGCCGCCCCAGTGGTTGTCGTAGCGGCTCCAGGTCGTGACGCAATGGAAGTCGCTGACGTCCTCGGCCTGGGGAAGCGCCAGGAATTGCGCCCACGTCAAGGTGATGGGATTCTCGACCAGGCCGCCGACCTCGAGGCGCCACGCCTCGAGCGGGACGTCCGGCTGTTCGCCGAGATCGAGCACCGGCCAGTTCTTCACGGCATGCTGACCCACCGGCAGCTGCGGCATTCCGTGCCGGTTCGGCGGCCCCGTTCCTTCCGGACGCGCGTGTTGAAACCTGACGTTGACCGAGGGGGCGTCGAGCTCGATTTGACGCTGAATATATCGACGTCGGCGTTCGACGAGATGAGGAGTATCGGTCATAAATTCATCGCGACGTCGACCAGGCGCCGGGGCTTCGCGGAGTCCCGGTGGTCGCCTCCGCTGGCCGCGCGAGCGTGAACGACGCGTAACGGCTTCCCCGATTGGACGCGCCGATTGGCGCAAACGGTCCGATCAACTGACCGCGGGGAACGAAACCCTGGACACCATCGATTATGGCTCGATCTCAGAAGATGTCCAGGGGCTGCGACAAACGCGCTTCGCGTCTCGCCGGCATCGCGCAGACGGCCAGGGTTGTGTAACTATGAGGCGACTGTGGACGACTTCGAATCGCATCGGCCTCCGATCGACACTCTGAGCTTCTTGGACGATCTCGATCAGGGTCTCGATCTCGCGCCGCCGCACGGCGTTCCCAGGGTCGACGTGTCAGCGGTCGGGGCCGCCGCCGACGCGGCGCTCGCGGTCGGAGCGCCGCGCTTTCCGGCCGATCGTGCGATGCCGAGGCCACGCCCGCTGCTCGATCTTTTCCCTCCACCGGCGGCGATCGGTCCCGCCGGCGTCCCGGCACCGCCACCGGCGACCTTGGCCAACCGGGCGCCCGATGTCGATCCGCGTCCGGCGCCGCCTTCGACAGGTCGCGCTCTGGGGGCGTACGAAACGTTCTACGGCTTGCGGGAAAGACCCTTCGCACCGGAGCCCGACGCGAAATTTTTCTATCACAGCGTCGAACACGATCGGGCGTCCCAGGATCTGTACGAGTCGATCTTCCGGCGTGATGGCCTGGCCATCCTGACCGGGGACGCCGGCACCGGAAAAACCATCCTGTGCCGCGCGCTTGTCGATCGCATCGATCGCCGTACCTTCACGTCGTTTGTCGCCGACCCATGGGTCACGCTCGAGGATTTGCTCAAGGTGATCCTCGTCGATTTCGGGGTTATCTCGCGCACGGATCTGGCGGGCCCGCGTCTCGCCGAAGCCACGCGACACCAACTGACTGCCGCACTCTACGAATTCCTGCTGTCGCTCGTGCAGATCAGCGGGTTCGCGCTCGTGTTCATCGACGACGCCCAGACCCTCTCGGCGGAGATGCTCGCGCAAGTTCAAGAGGTCGTGGACACCGATCAGGCGTTGATGGGCATCGTGCTGATCGGGCAGCCGGAGCTGTTGCTGAAGATCGGCCGCCGGCAAACTTCATCCGGCGCCGACCGCGTGCCGGTGCGTGCCCGACTCGATCCGCTCGCTGACGACGAAATCGCCGGGTATGTCCTCCATCGTCTGGCGATCAGCGGGGCCGGCCGCTTGAGCATCGAATTCGAGGACGCCGCGCTGGCGCTGATTTACGAGATATCGCGGGGCGTGCCGCAGATCGTGAATCTTCTCTGCGACCGCGCGCTGACACGTGGCTTCGAGGCCTCGGTGACGATCATCGGCGAGCCGTTGGTGGCGTCGGCGGCGCGCGATCTCGATTTGATCGTGTCCGAGCCGGTGGCGAAGAGAACGATGAGAAAGGTGGGCGCGGCTGCAGCGCTCCTCGGTCTCGTGCTGCTTGGCGTGGCCGCCGGCGCGTTCGTTTTTCGCGCGCAACTGACGCGGACGATCGCCGCCTGGGGATCACCGCCGGCTGTGCCGCCCGAGCCCGCATTCCGGGCGCCGCCGCCTGTCCTACCCGCACCTCCCAGCGCCGACGAGTCAGCAAACTCGCGCGGCCGCCGATAATCGCGGACGAAGAGGCCAATCGGCCTCCGTTGTCCGGTCTACGTCAGTCTCGTGGTTCTCGTGCATCTCCAGGATTAGTGCCATGTCCATTCCTCAACCCGACTTCGATCGAGACGTCATCGTCCGGCATCTGCAGGGCGACCCGGAGCGCGGAGAGCAGTGGGCCGTCTTTCTTGGGCTGGATAAGCGAGTCGAGCTGTCGGATCAGCAAGGCGCGTTTGTATTTGCCCGGCTGCTGGCGGATCTGCAGCAGAGGCGCATCTGGCTCGGGCACGGCGACGATGGCGAGCTCAGCCCGCTCGACCGCGGCCAGCTCAGAGGATGCTCGTGCTGCTGAGCTGACGAATGGCACCAGACGTGCAATCCGTCGACGCACGCCGACAATGTGCTCGGTGCGGCCGATTACACGGGAGGGGTGCAGTGATGCAGCAGAGTGACGCCATGAGTGAACGTGTTTTCTTCACCGGCCTTTGTGCGGGCGCCGTGGTCGGCGCCGGGTTCGCACTGTTATTCACGCCGCGCACTGGATCTCAGCTGCGCGAACAGTTGGCGGATTCCGCCGCTCGTGCCGCCGCGGCCGTGTCGGGCACGGTAGACGCCTTGGCACACCGAGGCGACATCGCTACTCAGGCGAACGGCACGGTGTCGCGAGAAGCCGAGGCGGGCAGAACGCACGTCGGCAAAGGACTGGCGACGCTGGGCGAAATGGCTGCTTTGCACGGGGAGGATTGGCGCGCGGCAATCCGAAGTTAGCGGACGGCCCGACGAGCCGTCCGAGGCGGTGGCCGCACCGACGGCCCACGCGCGCACGCGAAGACGCGAGCCTTCCATATCACGCCGGCGTTGCGTTTACACCAATTCGACCCAGGACGTTGGGCGAGCGATGTACTCGGCGACACAGCATGTGAAGGCCGCGTCTTCTTCCATGTCGCCGCCTTCACATGTTCGGCGTCCAGTTTCGGTGCGACCGGGTTGAGTCACTTTCAACGGCTTCACGCGGTCTCACGCTCAGTGATAGAGCACGATCAAATCACGAACGGATCGTGGGTCTTCATTGCAGGCGAGTGCCCATCGCCGACAATCCCATGTCCATCCGCTCGACGCTGATCGCGTCGCGATTGTTGCCTTGATTCACGCCGGTCTTCCAAACTTCCCAGTTCTTGCCGTTTTCGCCGTTGATCAGCAGGATGGCCGGCGCCTTGGTGCCTGATCTCAGTTCGTTCGCCGCCAGCGTACGCCACTTGCCGCGGATCGTTGTGCCGCTGTCGATCACCCAGATGTAGCTGCCGTCGACGTTGATCTTGAGCGGCGGAACGTGCGCGCCAGGGCCGACCACCAGATACCCCTTGGAGTCGATCATGACCTTGTTTGGCGTGGGTCCGACGAACAAGCTCCAGTCACCGATGAAATACGACTCAGTGACGGGCTTGGCGTCGGCGCCAACGCAGGAATAACGAAGCTTGTAGGCCGGCACCCAATCGATGAGTCCGTCGCCATCGGACTTCACTTTGTAAGAGCCCTTGGCGGCATCGTAGTCGAGAATCATCGCGCCGTTGTTGAGCGGACTCACGAGCGGTGCGTGGAACCCGATACGACACGGCGGGAGGTTCGTGGCGGGCTGCGCTGAGGCGTTGCCGGTGAATGCGGCGCCAAGGGCGAGCGCGGATGCGACGGCGGCGCACGGCGCGCGACCGAGTCTGGCGTAAGATGTCACGGAATTCCTTGTCGCTGAATGAAGGACGGCATGCGCGCGATGACGTAATCGCGCCGGCTTGAGGACCCCGAGCGAGCATACCCCGTATTCGTGTGAAAGGGTCGGCCTCGGTGCACGACGACTGACGCGCCGGGCGCGAGCGGACGAGCGGGGTGCCCAGGGATGGCCCGGGATGAAGGCCGCACGAGAGGATTTCGGCTGGTTCATTCGACGTGCGCGTCGAACGAGCCGGTGTCGATCCGGCCGGCGCGTTTCACCTGCACGAAGATCTTGTAGTCGCCCGGTTCGGGGAATCCATACGGAAATGAGACCGTCGCGGGAAGCGAGGCTTCGCCGTGAACGTGCGCGGCGCTCGAGGTTGCCGGATTCGCGGGCGCCGCGATCTCCAGTGCGGCCATGGGCACCGAACCGGCCGGATGGACGTGGGCGAAGACCTGCCGGTCCCGCCGGATGAAGACCGCGTGGCCGGGCATGCCCATGTAGAGCTCGAGATCGCGCGCCGGCTGACCATTGGAATCCTCCACGCGAAACGTGAAGAGCGTCAGCCGCTTCGTGACGAGCGGCTGCGCGTCGCGCACCCAGACGATCCGCCCGTCGGTCGGTGAAGGACTGGGCGAAGGAAACGCGCTGTCGTCGCCGGTCAACGGACCATCGCGATCGGCGGTCGAGAACGACGTGGTGACGGTCTCCGACACGCCGGTCCTGTGCACGAGATCGCCGAACAACTCATAGCGTCCGGCGGGCATGGCCGGCAACTGCGTGTCGAAGATGCCGGGCGCGGTTTGTGCCGGGTGCAAATGCCACAGCCGGTCAAGGTCGGGCGAGACGACGAAGAGGTGCATCAGGTGGCCGTGATCGGGGACGAAGTCGTCGAGGCGGCGGCTGCGTAGCCACCCCGGATCGTGGAGCGTCAGCGTGAGGCGGCCTTCGGTCACCGTCGGCGCCGCTTCGATCGGTTTGTAGACATACCGGGCGTAGTTCGCCGCTTCCGCGCTCCACCACCAGTTGCCGGCCAGCACCGCCACCACGACGACCGCGCTGGCAATCGCACCCGCGATGCGACCGCGGCGGCGGGCCGTTGGCCCGGGCGTTTCGCCTGGTGACAGACTCGCTTCGCGCGCCGTCGTGGCGATGATCGCGACGAGGCCGGCGCAGAGGAGACACATCAGGGTGGCGAGGAGCACGCGCAGCACCGGGCTCATCGCCAGGGTCGACTTGGGAAGCGTGGGCACAGGGACCGCCAGTTGGCCCGTGCCGCGATCGCCCGAGACAGCGACGCGGACCTGCCAGGCGCCCGCGGTCATCATCCAGAGGTGTCCGGTGAAGAGCCGCGCGTCCTCTGACGATCGAGACGCGACGTCGGGGACCGGCGCAAACCGCGCGCCGGGGCCTGTGAGCGGCAGCGGCACGATGCGAACCTCACGCACATCGTCAGTCGTGGTGAGCACTTCGACGTCGGCGACGCCAGGAATCGCATACGGCGGCCTGATCGTCACGAAGACTCGATACGCCCCCGCCTGACCGTCGAGGAAGACGTCAGGGCTGCCGATGTGCGCGGCGACCGGCGAGGGCAGGGCGGCGGCGACCGCTAGCCCGGCGAGCGCGGCGCAGAGCCACCGGATCGTCACCGCTTCACTCGCTGCAGGACGCGGCCGAGGTGCAGCCCGACATAGGTCATCGCGCACGCGATGAGGACCGCGATCAGCATGCCGCGCGCAAACTGGGGCGGCGTGTCAGGCGGAAGGAACTCGAAGCGCGCGTATGGCGACGAAGGCAGCGTGTTGAAGTCCCAGTAGCCGGCGCCAAACACCCAGTTGCGGGCGAGCGGCGACATCAGGAAATACGCGAACGGCCACTGCACCACGATGAAGGTACCGAGAAACGCAAGGCCTGTGACGGGCGCGCGGGCAAGAGGACGCCAGGCGGCGGTTCGCTGCAGGATCAGGTCGGTGACGAGCGCCGGGATCATGATGAGCAGCGGAAATTCCCAGGGGACGAAATGGGTCACCGGGCTGTAGACGGGGCCCAGCTTGGGCTCCGCTGGGAAGAGCGGCAGGATCCACAGGAACGCGACACTGAAGAGCGCGTACACGCTGGTCAGGATCGTGGCGCCCCATCGATGGCGGGACGCGATCGCCAGGGCCGTCACGATCCCGAGCGTGCCGGAAACCGTCACGGCATAGAAAGCCGCACTATGCATCTGGGAGCGGCTGATGTACTCGATCTTGAGGAGCAGCGATTCGCAGACCGCCATGCCGCCGACGTACAACAGCAGACGCCGCAGTGAACGCCGCGCCGCGATTTCTGCACGGTTCACGAACGCCTGCATCAGTAGCACCGTGCCGAAGTTGATGCCGAAGAATCCGGCCGCGAGGACCATGTGCGGCGGGCTGACGATCCGCACGTCGAGCCCGTAGGCGTTGTGCCACCAGTTGTCGAACGGCGCCGACACCAGCATGGCGAGGCCGCCCCAGGCCGAGATGAAGGCGCCCAGCGGACCGCGGAGGCCCCAGATGCCGACGCTCACCGGCCGAAGCGGTGCGTGCGCGCCGAGTGTCGTCGTGAGAATGAGATACGCGGACGACAGGCCCGCGAGCACGCCGCAGCCGTAGATCGCGATGTGCGGCGGGCTCCAGAACGAGTCGCGGCCGATCGAGCGGTGCCAGGAGATGTCCCAGTAGCCGCCGATGTACGCGGACGTGACGGCGAGCGCGGCGCACCAGAGATACCAGGGAATCGCCGGATTCGGCCTAAGGACCCGTAGATGGGTCCTAACGGCAGGTCTCGTCGCGGTGGGTGGCATGAAGCTGCGACTAGCGTAGCGGCGACAGACGCGCCGTGCAACGGCTCACGGGCACTCTGCCTCGTGATGTCGGGCCGACGACTGCGGGTGAGGAAGGGATTGACGATGTGAGCCGGAAGAATGCGGCACCCCGCCGCGGCCAATCCCAGACGACCAGACCTCGGCGCCACCGGGACCTGCCGTAGATCTGCTGCTCTGTCGCCCATCACGGTTTTACGCCGTGGTGGCGGTGGGACGCAAACTCGCGGATGCCGCGGATCTCCTTGCGACCTGGTAGACAACTGCTCAACCGGTGCGGGTCTGGTACAGTGCCGCCATGCGACCGACACGCGGTTTTGCCAGCGATAACAACGCCGGAATCCACCCCGATGTCCTTGCCGCGATCCAGTCCGCCAACGTCGGACATGCCGTGGGTTACGGCGACGACCACTGGACGCGCGCCGTCGACCGCGCTTTTCGACAGCACTTTGGCGCAGGCACCCGAGTCTTCCCCGTGTTCAACGGGACGGGCGCCAACGTGCTCGCGCTGAAAGCGCTCGCCCGCTCGCATCACGCCGTGGTGTGTGCCGAGGATGCGCACGTGGCCGCCGACGAGTGCGGCGCGCCCGAAGCGTGGACTGGCTGCAAGCTGATTCCTGTCGCAACCGGGGATGGCAAGCTCACGCCGGCGCTGGTGGAGGAGGCCTGTCGCGGCGTCGGCGACCAGCACCATGTCCAGCCGCGCGTGATCACGATCTCGCAGTCGACGGAAGTGGGAACGGTCTACCGGGCCTCGGAGGTCAAGGCGCTGGCGCGGTTCGCCCACCGCCGTGGCATGCTCCTGCACATGGACGGCGCGCGCATCGCGAATGCCGCCGTGAGCCAGGGGCTGACGCTCCGGCAGGCGACGCGCGATCTCGGAGTGGACATCCTGTCATTCGGCGGGACGAAGAACGGCCTGATGGTCGCGGACGCTGTCGTGCTGTTCGATGCGGTCAGGGCGGCAGACTTCAAGTACCTGCGCAAACAGGGGACGCAACTGGCCTCGAAGATGCGATTTCTCTCGGCGCAGCTCCTGGCGCTCCTGTCGAATGACCTCTGGCGCAGGAACGCGCTCCACGCCAATCAGATGGCGAGGCGGCTCGAATCCGAGCTCAAAGGGATCGGGGGTGTACGCGTCGTGCACCAGGTGGACGCGAACGCCGTGTTCGCGAAGATTCCGCCCGCGGCTGCGACGATCTTGCGGAAGCGGCATTTCTTCTACACGTGGGACGAGAGCGAATCGGTGATGCGTTGGATGTGCTCTTGGGATACCACCCAGGACGATGTCCGCCGGTTCGCGCGCGACGTCGCCCGGGCTGTGCGCTGACGTCGCGGTCAGCGTCGGAGCCACTCTTCGGACACGCGCTTGAACGCCGCCACGTCATTGTGCCGCTCGCCATGGCGATATCCCGGTCCATCCCCGTAACGCCTCGGTGGCCCAGTCGTTCGATCGATCCGTGTGACAACCGGTGCACGCATTGGGAATCTTGAGCTGGTCGCTCATCGCCGGCGTGATGAACCTGAAGGTATGGCTGCGCACGTTGACATTGGCGATGGTCTGTTCGATCTTCGGCATGTGGCAGGCGACGCATTCACTGCCCGCGCTTGCTTTCGCATGGTGCGTGTGTTCTTCCAGCGTCGCGGTATGGGGCCCATTGGGAGAGCCCGGCGCATGACAGTCGAGACAGATCATGGCCGTCGGCTTTCTGAGCTGGGCATAGTTCTCGGTGCCATGCGCGTCATGACACGACGCGCACGTGACCCCCCGGCGATACATGATGCTCTGGACGAAATCGTTGCCCTGCATCCGGTTCTTGTGTGCTGTGCCGTCGGCAAAGTGCGTGAAGCTGGCTTCGCCGAGCGCGTGCGGCTCGAGCTTCCAATAATCTTGAAGCCGCAATCCGCCGCGGTAGCCGACAGGCCAGTCGTACGCTTTCCCGTCGATGAGGCCGCCGCGTGGCTGCCCTTGGGAATGGCACTGGATGCAGGTATCGGTTGAGGCGATCGCCTCTGCCTGCGACGCATTGAAAATGTTCGCGCGTGAGGGCTGTGCGGCGTGGGCGCTCCCTGGACCGTGACAGGATTCGCAGCCGACATTCCACTCCGACGGCTTTTTGGCCCGGATGTCATAGTTGACGGAGTGACAGCCATCGCACGTTGGCCCGGTGGGACGCTCGAGATTGCTGGAGGGATAGTAGCCGGTCCACCAATCGGCGCCGGTGTCTGCGACGTGGTAGGGTCGCCACATCTTGTTGCCGATGTCCCACTGAACCGGAAGCGGATAGTAGTCGTCGCCGATGCGCGTGAAATAGCGCTGCTTCCATTTGCTGCCGTAGACGAAGGCGACCTGGTCGAGGGTGAACGGCGCGACGTGGTTCGTTTTCAAGTCCGGAATGATGGCGTCGGGATGCTCGCGCGGGTCGCGCACGACGTTGGCCATCGGCGTGCTCTTCCAGCGCCCGTAAATCGAGCGATGGCAGCGTTCGCAGGCGGGTGAGCCCACGTACTGCGCGGTGTTCGCGATCGATTGCCGGCGTGCGGCCTCAGCGGGCGTCGCCGAGCGCAGGCTGCGGAGGTAGGTCACCAGCGCCCAGCTGACTTGTTCTTCCTGCCCGTTCAGCGCCGGCATGGCGGGCATGCCGGTGAGCTGAATTCCATTCGCGATGATGTAGCGGATTTCGCCGTCGGTCAGTGCCTGCGTCGTCGGCCCGCGCAGGTCGGGCACGCGCGGATACAGGTTCGAGCCGATCGGTGTGGCGCCGCGGCCGTCGCTGCCGTGGCAGGTCGCGCAGCGGCTGAGGAATTCGTCCCGCCCCCGGCCGACTGCCTGTTCGTCACCCGCGAACGGATTCTTCTGGCTCTTTTCTGCGCCCGGGATGGCAAAATCCCGCACCAGCCGCGCCGCAGACGTCTCGAGCCCGCTCGGCGTGGAAGAGGCGCGAAATCCCCTGGCCTTGATGAAGAGGGCAAAAAGCGCCGCCAGCATCAGCGCGGCAATCGCCGCGGTCGTCACCGTTCGACGTCTCATCGGCCTATTCTCCCAGCAATCCGCCACGCGATCGCTGTCATTTTTTGAAGTCGCCGGTCTTCCCGAGCGTGTTCAGCACCTGTTGGTAGGAGGCGGCAACGAAGGACGTCGCCAGTTTCAGGCGCCCCGGGCCTGCACGTCACCGCGCTGCGCCTCGACTCTACCGGTCGGTTCGTAGGGATCAAAAGTGAATGGAATTCACGGGCTGTCTAGTGTCCTGCGTTCGACGCTTTAGGACGTCTTCCGGGCGGGGCATCCCTCCTCCACCCCAACGCGGGTGCCGCGTTGGGGACCCCGGGGCTGGCGGCGTTGCTCCTCCCTCAGATACTCCCGGTATCCTCGGTCGTCGCGCCTTGCCATGCGGGCGCCGCGCGCCGGAAGCCGTGTACTAAATCATCGAACGCAGGACACTAGTGGTAATCGACGATCTCCACGCCCTCCGCGTCTCCATCCTTCCAGACGAAGCAGATGCGATATTGATCGTTGATCCGGATACTGTGCTGTCCGCGCCGATCGCCTGCGAGGGCTTCCAGCCGATTGCCCGGAAACGCCGTCAAGTCTCGGAGTTCCCGAGCGGCGTGCAGGTGCTGCAGCTTCCTCTGGGCCACGCGAGCCACCCGCTGCAGGCGTCGGCTGAATCGGCCGCCAAATAACGCCTCGGTCTCGGAGTCCTTGAAAGACCGGATCACCTCATCCCAGGCTATAACGCCACACGTTATACGTCAACCAGTATGCCTCGGGATCGTGAGCGGCCCTCCCAGATCGTGCGGGTAAGGACCTCGAAGAGAACGTCGTTCGTCGGAGGGGGAGGGAGACTGTTCGGCATCGACGTCTGCGGCTCGTCGGTCGCGCTCAGCGAAGACCCCGCGGCCACCGCCATGGATTGTCACCTATATGTGACCTGCAAATACGCAAAGTGTTCGGGGCGACTGCACGCGAACCAGCGACCGCCTGCGCCCAAGGCAGGCAGGCGTAACGGCGCAAGGGCGAAAGCTTCGCCCTGTGTGTTCGCACACGCTGCAACGACCAGCCGCTCAGTCCGTCGGGTGCTCGACTTCGTCAGGGCTTGGAATACTTGTTGCGGGGATCCTTGCCGACGATGTGCGAGACATCTTTGTTATTCTCGTTACAGATGTACTCCATCAACTCGTCGTTGTGCTCGTAGACCGAGTGGCCGTACAGCGTGAACGGCTTCGTGTAGGCGCCGGGATCCTCTACTGTCGATTCGTACTCGAGGTGATCGAAGTCGGGACGCCGGTAGCGCTCGATTACGTGCAGCTGTTCGGTGTGCGGGTGCCCGGCGAAGTCGAACCAGAACTTGTCGTTGAATCCCACCGAATCGACCACCAGCGTGTCGCCTTCCCATCGCGCGACAGAGTGCCCGTACCAGGTCGGATTGGGATCCGCCGGATGTTTTCGGCCATCGAGGAAAATCTGGCGATAGCTGTGAATGTTGCCTTCGAACAGAAAGAACATGTGCGTGGCGGATTGCGTGATCCGCCACGGATAGGGAGCCTGGCGCGGCACACCGGTTGGCAGGCACAAGGCCTCGGGGTCGTCTTTGGAGAGCCTCTCGCGGGCGAGCTTTTCAGCCCATGGCTGGAGAGGGAGTTGCTCGCCCTTCTTGAGCGCATCGTGGAGGTCGTAGATGAAATTGCGATCCGGGCTCCAGATGCCCGAGAAGTCCACCCTGCCGTCGGCGGTTCGCGGAGTGGGCGCCGCTTTGGCCGCCGGCGCGCCCAGTTTTGCCGCGCGCTGCTCTTCCTGAGCCGCGGCGGAGCGAATCGCCGCGGAGGCCGCCAAGCCACCGACCACCATCACCACGAGGATCGAGCGAGTGAACGGCTGGTTCATGACATGCCTCCCGGCCCGAGCAGGCCGCCAAGCGGCCGCCATTACACGAAGAAGAGTCCGAGGTCGCTTCGTGTCGCGGCTGGATTTCGATCGGCTACACCGACGCTTTTTGCAGGACGCGCTCCACAATCTCCTTGAACTCGTCGGCCGTCAAGAGACCCTTCTTTTCGAACGACTTGGCCTTGACCTGCTTCAGCATGGCCATGCGCTCTTCGTCGGTCGCCGTCACGCCGAGCTTCTCGCACCACTCTTCGATCGAGGGCGGACCGCTGTTCTTGCCCAGCACGATCGAAACCGGCTTCTGGCCGACCAATTCCGGTGCGAACGGGACGTATTCGAGCGGATGCTCCTTGCGGGCCATGCGAATCCAGCCGGCGATGATGCCCGACTCCACTTCATAGAGCTTCTCGCCGACGATCGGCCGGTTCGGAGGAACCGAGACTTTCGCGAGGTCCAGCACGAAGCGCGACACCTCGCAGAATTTTTCCGTATGGATGCCAAGGTCGATGCCGTACAGGCACAACAGCGACATGACGACGTCTTCCATCGGCACGTTGCCGGCGCGCTCGCCCAGGCCGGTGACGGTCGTGTGGGCCACGGACGCGCCCGCGGCCAGCGCGGAAATCGTGTTGGCCACGCCGAGTCCGAAATCCTGGTGACAGTGGATTTCGACCGGCTTCTTCAATCGTTCGATGACCTTCTTCACGACATAGCTGACCGCATCCGGCGTGCACCCGCCGACCGTATCGGCCATCGTCAACGCGTCCATGTGGCCTTCGGTGGCGACCTGGTCGACGATGTCGAGGAACCGGCTGACCTCGGTACGTGTGGCGTCGATGGTGAAGAAGACGGTGTAGAGCCCGGCCTCTTTGGCCGCGAGCGTCGTGTCGATCGACGCTTTCATGGCCCGATCCACGCTCCAGCCGTACGCGTTCTTGATCATGTGGTCGCTGGCGGGAATCTCCACCACGACCCCGGAGCAGCCGCACGCTTTGACGACCTTGATCTCTTCAGGAATGCAGCGCGAGAACGCGAACACTTCGGCCTTCAGCCCCAGCGCGGCGATGTCCTGGATGGCGGCCTTGTCCTGGTCCGAAACCGCCGGCATGCCGGCCTCGATGCGGTGAACGCCGAGCGCATCGAGCTGACGGGCGATCGCGACTTTCTCTTCGCGCCGGAACACGACGGCGGTCTGCTGCTCGCCGTCGCGCAGTGTGACGTCGTGGATTTTGATCTTGGGCGCGAAGGTGTCGTTCTTCCGAACCTCGGGCAAGTAACACCACGGGCTGGTGAACCACTTGTCGGTCTTCCAGGGATCCATTTGGCCTCCAGATAGCCTTTAGTGTCGCCTAGCCGAACCTCGATCTTTGGCTTATCGCCCGGGGCGGCGGCTCGGTGCGGCGTTCATTGATGACGTGGCAGTCGGCAGGCAACGCATCCCGCTGGTCGCAGCGTCGGCCTTGAATCGATGGCGCTGAATCGACCACTGAGCTTCGTGCCACAAAGGCGGGATGATACCATGACCGTGGGAGTGTAATGGCGAGCATCAGCTTCAATCTGAACGGGGAAGCCACCGAGGCCTCGTACGAGCCCGGCATGCATTTCCTCGAGGTGTTGCGCGAGTCGTGCGGCGTGCTCTCGGTCAAGGACGGGTGCGCGCCGGAAGGCACGTGCGGCTGCTGCCTGATCCTCGTGGATGGAACCCCGGCGTTGTCTTGCCTGAGGAAACCCGAACAGATTGAGGGTCATCACGTCACCACCGTCGAGGGTCTTCCCGAAGAAACCCGCCGCGTTCTGGGCGAGGCGTTCGTCCTCGAAGGCGCGGTCCAATGCGGTTTCTGCATTCCCGGCATCATCGTCCGCGCCGCGTCGCTGATCGAGCACGGTCGGACCGGTAGTCGCGAAGCGGTCGCCAAGTCGCTCGACGGTCACTTGTGCCGGTGCACCGGCTACGGGCGGATCATCGATGGGATTCAGACGGCGGGCGAAGCGGCGGCGGCTGGCGGGTGCCTGCCCCGCACGGAGCCGCGGCGGAATCATTTCTTCGGCGAGGATCTCGGACTGAGCCGCAATCCCGTCCTTGCAACCGGCAATGGCAACGGCCACGGCATGGTAGCAATCCCGCCACTCGACGGGGGGCGCGCCGAGCGTCAGTCGAAGGACGGCGTCGGCCGGTCCACGCTGCGGCTCGGCGGCATGGATCAGGCCCTCGGCAAGAAGCCGTTCGTCGACGATCTGCGCGTGCCGGAGATGCTGCACGGCGCGATGGTGCTGACGGAGCACCCGCGCGCGAGGATTCTGAAGATTCACACGGCGCCGGCCGCGTCGATGCCGGGCGTCGTGCAGATCTTCACGGCGGCTGACGTGCCCGGCTTTCGAGGCACCGGGCTCAACGATCCGGACCAGCCGGTCTTCGTGGCTGAAGGCGAGGTCACCTGCTGCGTTTCCGATTTTCTGGCCATGGTCGTGGCCGACACGCAGTTTCACGCGCGCCGCGCCGCGGCTGCGGTACGGGCCGAGTACGAGGCCCTCGAGCCGGTCACCGATCCGTTCGACGCGCTCAAGCCGGACGCGCCGCTGATTCACTCGTCGGAGACTTTCAGTCCGCGGCCGTCGAACACGCTCAAGCCAATTACGGCCTTCACGCGTGGGGACGTCGACCGAGCGCTGGCCACGGCGGCACACGTCATCGACGCGACCTTTTACACACAACCCATCGAGATCGCGTTTCTCGAGCCCGAAGCATGCCTGGCCATCCCGGTCGGGGACGGCGTCCAGGTGCACACCGACAGCCAGGGGTCGGTCCACGATCACCAGCAGATTGCCAAGGTGCTGAATCTGGATCCAAAGCATGTCGAGATCGTGCTGCATCCCAGCGGGGGCGCGTTCGGCGCCAAAGAGGAACTGTCGATCCAGGCGCAGACCGCCATCGCGGCGCGGGCGTTGGGTCGCCCGGTCAAGACGGTGCTCACGCGCAAGCAGTCCACTCAACACCACGTGAAGCGCCACGCGATGACGATGGCCCTCACGGTCGCGGCCGATGCGGATGGCCACCTGCTTGCGCTGAGATCCCGGATCGTGGCCGATGCGGGCGGCTATCACACGACGAGCGCGAAATGCGTGCTTCGCGCCGCGTGCCACTCGAGCGGTATCTACCGGGTGCCAAACGTCGACATCGAAGCCAAGGCCGTCTACACCAACAATCCCAACGCAGGGGCCATGCGGGGGTTTGGCAGCAACCAATCCCAGTTCGCGCTCGAAGGCGTGATGGACATGCTGGCTGAGCGCGTCGGCGTTGACGGGTGGGACATCCGCGAACGGAACATCCTCAACCCCGGCGACGCGTATTGCACCGGCCAGATCATGCGCGAAAGCGTTCGCGGCGGGCGCGCGGCGCTCGATGCGGTCAAGGACGTGTACAAGAGCGCGAAGTACGCGGGCATCGGCTGTGGAATCAAGAGCACCGGGCTCGGCAACGGGACCATCGAGGGCGGCTACATCAAGATCCGGGTTGTCGAGGGCGGCCGGCTGGAGATCCTCAACGGCTACACGGAAATGGGCCAGGGCGTCTACACGGCGACCATGCAGGCGGTGTGCGAAGAGACCGGTCTTCCCGGCGAGTTGATGACGGTCAAATGGGATGCGGCGCTCGGCGAGAAGTGCGGCGAGACGTGGGCGTCGCGCGGAACGACCTTGAGCTGTGCGGCCGCGCAGGTGGCCGCACGGAAGCTGGCCGCTGACCTTGAAGAATCGGTCCGGCTCAAGCCGGACACTCCTTCCGATCCGGATGGGACGTCCGACACGGCGTCCGACGCGATTTACGCCGCCGCGCTGAAGGATTTCGTTGGCCGGGAGTACGACGGCGAGTGCGTCTACAATTTCACGACGCGGCCGGGCACGCCGGAGGCGGTCCTCAATCCCACGACACACCTCACCTTCAGCCACGCGACCCAGGTCGTGATACTCGATGACCAGGGGCGCGTCGCGCGCGTGGTCGTGGCCAACGATGTCGGCCGCGCGATCAACCCGCGGCTGTGCGCCGAACAGATGGAAGGCGGCGTGCACATGGGGCTCGGCTACGCGCTGTCTGAGGACTTCACCTCGACCAACGGCCGGCCCGACTCTTTGTTGCTGCGCGACCTGGGTATCGTGCGCGCGAAAGAGATGCCGCCGGTCGACGTCATTTTGATCGAAGTGCCCGACGAAGTGGGCGGCTACGGCGCGAAAGGCGTCGGCGAAATCGGGTGCGTCGCCACGGCCGGCGCGGTCGCCGGCGCGCTGCACGCATACGACGGCATCCGCCGCTTCCGCCTCCCGATGGACGATGCGCCGGCAGCCGCGCCATCGCTGCCGAAGTCCCGGCGACGGTCCGTGCGCGGGCTCCGGCCTGCTTCCCCTGCCGCGTCCGCGGCGGCCACGAACCAGAAGGAAACCGCCGTTTGACGCAGAGCACGCACGCAGCGATTCCTTAGCGGAGGTTGGTACGGCGGACCTGCCACGGCCCGCTGAAAGGCGGACCGGCGTGTGCGAGCGGGCCTTCGCATATAATCGCGCCCGATGCCTCCCTTGCTGGTCGCTGTCGCGGATTCCGTATTTCCCAACCTCGATGTCGCGCGCGAAGTGCTCTCGGCGATTGGCGCCCAGGTGCAATTGGCGCCGGAGCCTACGCCGGAGGCGATCGTACGCGTCGCGGCCGGCGCCGACGGGCTGCTCGTCACCTACGCCAAGATCACGGCGGACATGATCGGGCAGATGCCGAGGTGTCGCGTCATCTCGCGGTTTGGCATCGGGGTCGACAACGTCGACCTCGCCGCCGCAACCAGCGCGGGCATCGTCGTCACCAAGGTGCCGGACTATTGCCTCGACGAAGTCTCCGATCATGCCGTCGCGCTGTTGCTGGCGCTCGTGCGCAAGATCCCGGCGTCGAACGCGCACGTGCATGCGGGCCGGTGGGAGATGAAGGCGGTGGTGCCAATCCATCGGTTGCGCGGGACTGTCCTGGGACTGGTCGGCTTCGGCCGGATTCCGCAGTTGGTCGCACCCAAGGCGCAGGCGTTCGGCATCCGGGTGATCGCCTCGGATCCGTTCGTGCCGGCCGAGGTGTTCGCGCGCGACGGTGTCGAGCGGGTCGACTTCGCGGATCTGTTGGCACAGTCCGACTACGTGTCGATCCACACGCCCCTTCTGCCGGAGACGCGCGGCCTGTTCAACGCCGATGTCTTTCGAGCCATGAAGCCGGGCGCCTATCTCGTGAACACTGCGAGGGGGCCGATCGTCGACGACGTCGCGCTCGCCCAGGCCCTGGACGAGGGGCGGCTGGCTGGTGCAGGGCTCGACGTGATGCCTCAAGAGCCGCCGGACAACTCGCCGCTGCTCGGCCGGGAGAATGTCATCATCACGCCCCATACCAGTTTCTATTCCGAGGAGTCGCTGCTCGAGCTTCAGCGAAAGGCCGCCGAAGAGGTCGTCGCGGTGCTGAGCGGCCGGCCGCCGCGCAACCCGGTCAACCCGGAGGCGCTGCAGACGCCAGAGCCCGGCGTTCAGGCTTGACCGGAGACGTTGTGACCACTACGGACCTTTCGACCGGGAACCCCCACCGGATTCTCTGGTCGTGGCTTCGAGGCCCGTCGGTCGCGTGCCGTCGTTGGCATCCATGTTTGCATCGATGTCCGCATCAACGTTGCAAGAGGACGGGCGCATGAGAGCGATGGTCCTGACGGCGCCGGAACAGCTGATCGCGGACGAGGTGGAGCGGCCGCTTCAGGGCGCCGATCAGGTGCTGGTGCGGGTGACGCACACCGGAATCTGCGGCACGGATTTCAAGATCTACAACGGCGCGATTCCCGTGAGCTATCCCCGGATCATGGGTCATGAGATGACCGGCGACGTGGTCGAGGGCGGCAGCCAGGGCGTTCGTGCCGGCGATCGCGTCGTGATCGATCCGGAGCTGTACTGCGGCGCGTGCTTTCATTGCCGGATCGGGCAAACGCACCTGTGTCCGCGCGGCATGCTGGTCGGGCGGGATACCAACGGCGGTTTCGCGGAGTACGTGTCTGCGCCGACCAGCCACGTCTTCCGCGTGCCCGAGTCGATCGACAGCCGCCTCGCGCCGCTGATTCAGGTGCTGACGACTTGCGTCCATGCGCAGCGGCAAATCCAGATTTTTCCCGGCGAATCAGTAGTCGTGCTCGGCCTGGGGGTGACGGGACAGCTCCACGTGCAGCTGGCGAAAGCGCGCGGCGCCAGTCCGGTCATCGGGGTGACGCGCAGCGCACACAAACGAGAACTGGCGCAGACGCTCGGCGCCGACGTGACGATTCCGGGCGGCGCCGGAGCCATCGAGGCCGTGCGAGAGGCGACCGAGGGGCGCGGCGCCGACGTGGTCATCGAAACGACCGGCGTGGTGCCGTCGCTCGCTGCGGCGGTGAGCATGGCGCGGTCCGGTGGCCGACTGCTGCTCTTCGGCATCATCACGGCCAAAGAGGGCGCGCTGCCGTTTTACGACCTGTACTTCAAGGAGCTCTCGCTCATCAACGCGCGCGTCGCCAAAGGCGAGGACTATCCCGCCGCGATGGCGTTGGTCGAACGTGGGCAGGTCCGGCTCGACCCGTTGATCAGCGACGTGATGCCGCTCGGCGAGTTGAAGACGGCGATCGGCATGCTCGGATCCGACAGCGGGCAGCGAATGAAGATCATTCTCGACCACCAGGCCGGTTAGAGCAATTTCGGCAACGCTGAGCATTCAAAAGGAGAAGAACGATGGTGAAGAAAGCGATGCTGTTCGCATTCGGCCTGTCGGTGTTTGCGGCGTCGGTCGTGCTCGGTCCAGTCGATGGCTTTGCGCAAGGGGGAACGCCGGCGACACTCGACAAAGCGACGGTGTCTGCCGAGGTCGCAAAGCGTACGCTGGTGAAGGCGCAGCTCAGCGCGACGGTCGCCCGTCAGCTCGTCGACGCGTGTCTCGAGTTCGCACGCAACCAGCAGGGAGGGCCGGGTACGTATGCCATCTACGTGCTGGCGCCGAACGGAGACATCATCGACGCTCACGTCATGGACGGCGTGCTCCCGATTGGCGTCGAGACCGGACTGCTCAAGGCCAAAACGGCGCTCTATGCGCGGACGCCGTCGAGCGCCGTCGCGCAGCGGTTCAACACCGTGGACGGGCGGCTGATTCGGCTTGACCTGGGGAAGGCGGACGGGCTGGCGTACTACTTCGTCGGCGGCGGCCTGCCGATCGTGGTGCAGGATCAGTTGATCGGTGCCATCGGCGTCGGCGGCGGCAACATGGACGAACAGTGCGCCTACCAGGCGCTCACCAAGGTCTTGGGTCCGCAGCCACCGTTGCCTGCGCCACCGGCGGGCGGCGCTGCGCCCGAGGGTCGCGGCCGCGGCCGAGGACAGCAGTAAACATAGGGCAGGTGGGACAGGTAGGACCGCCCCACCTGCCCTTTGATCTGAGATGACGTATCTCATCACGCAAACGCTGAACGGTCTCTTTTCGGCGGCGTTGCTGTTCCTCATCGCAAGCGGCCTCACGCTGGTCTTCGGCGTGATGCGGATCGTCAACATCGCTCACGGGTCGTTCTACATGCTCGGCGCCTATGTTGCGTCGACCATCGTGAACCGGTACCACAGCATGGCGGCGGCTGCGGTCGCCGCGATTGCGGTGGTGGCATCTGTCGGATTCGCGGTCGAGGTGCTGTTCCTTCGCCGGTTTGCCGCTCGACCCCTCGCCCAGATGATGTTGACGATGGGGTTCGCGCTGGTATTTCGTGACGCGGCGTTCATGATCTGGGGCGGCGATCCCTTTACGTTGCCGTATCCAGCCGGACTTCAAGGCTCGCTCGCCACGCCGCAGGTCGTCTTTCCGATCTATCGTCTGTTCGTCATCGGCGTGGCCGCGGCGGTTGCCGGGCTGCTCTGGCTGTTGAACGACAAGACGTTGATTGGGGCCAGACTTCGCGCGGCCGTCGACGATCCCGAGATGGCGGGGGGCACCGGCATCAACGTCACGCTCCTGTCGGGTCTGGTGTTCGCGGCCGGCGCGGGACTCGCGGCGTTTGGCGGCGTGATGGGCGGTCCCATTCTCGGGGGGTACACCGGCATCGATTTCGATCTCCTGCCGCTCGCCTTCGTGGTCGTCATTGTCGGGGGCATGGGCAGCCTCAAGGGCGCACTCGTCGGAAGCATTGTCGTCGGCCTGATGGACAACTTCGGCAAGGCGCTGGTGCCCGAGCTCTCTTACTTCACGCTGTTTGCGCCGATGGTGATCGTTCTCGCCGTCAAGCCGACGGGTTTGTATGGCAGGGCGTGATGGACATATCTGAAGGAGGAGCCTCGCCGGCTTTGACCATGCGGCGCGCTCCGACGGCGGCCGCGCCTGCGCCATGGGCGGCGCGGTATCTGTGGCGGCTGCTGCTTCTCGTCGGCCTTGTTGCCGCGCCCGCCGCCGTCAGCTCGTACTGGGTGGGGCTGATGACGCAAATGATCATCTTCGCCATTTTGGCGATGAGCCTCGACATCCTGTTGGGATATACCGGGCTGCCTTCACTCGGACACACCGGCATTTTCGGCGTCGCCGCGTACGCGATTGCGATCCTGTCGACCAGCGTTCACGCCAGCCTGTGGGTATGCCTCGTCGGCGGTCTCATCGTCGGTACGCTGGTCAGCGCGGCATTTGGCTTGATCGTCTCTCATGTACGAGACGTGTACTTCCTGATGATCACGTTGGCATTGGGGATGGTGTTGTGGGGCGTGGGCTACCGTTGGATTCCGGTGACGGGCGGCGACAACGGCATCTCCGGCATTCCGCGTCTCGAAACCCAAATCGGATTGTCCAGTGCAGGCCCGGTGCCGTTCTATTACGTCGCGCTCGTCGTGCTCGTGGTGTGCGGCGCCGCGATGGCCCTCTTCGTCAGCTCGCCGTTCGGCTATACGCTCCGCGGGATTCGCGAGAACGAACCGCGGATGAAGAGCCTGGGCGTCAATACCTGGCTGCACTGCTACATCGCCTATGTGGTCTCGGGTGTGTTTGCCAGTGTCGCCGGCGTCGTCTGGGCGTACTACAACGGATTCGTCAGCCCGACCTACATGGATCTGGCGGCGTCGTCGGAGCTCTTTCTGATGGTGACTCTCGGTGGCCCTGGAACCCTGGTCGGTCCCGCGCTTGGAGCCGCGGCGATCGTGCTGCTGAAGAACCTGATTAGCGCCTACACGCAGCGCTGGCTGCTCGTGCTCGGACTTGTGTACATCGTGACCATCGTCGGTGCGCCCGAGGGCCTCTGGAATCTCCTGCCCCGGGAACAGGATTCGTGACGTGACAGTGCGCGCCGCGCTTTGCCCGTGGCGCGTCTCGCATGCCCGGTGTCACGCCAGACTCTACGGTGTGGGCTGGACCCGAATCCCAGTTGACAGACACGGCCAAGTCTCCTAACGTGTGCCCTGTTGGGCCAGTCCCAACAAATGGGGGCACTTGTGAAGCACAAATTCTTCGGTCTTCTCCTGGGTGTTTTGGCCCTGTGGGCCGCATTCGTTCCGCTGTCCGCCCATCACGGGGCGGCGAGCTTCGACACGACACGAGAGCTCACGCTGAAGGGCGCGGTCACGGAATGGATCTGGGCGAACCCACATTGTTTCTTGAAGTTCGACGCCAAGGACGAGACGGGGACAGTGAGAAACTGGGCGGTCGAGGTCAGCAATCCGACCGACATGACCGCGCGCGGCTGGGCGCGCACGTCCTTCAAGGCCGGCGACGAGGTCACGGTGACCCTGCAACCCGTCAAGGGCGGTGCTCCTGTCGGGCGACTCAGGAACGTGGTGCTGCCCAACGGCCAGACCCTGGGCACGGGGGCCCCGCAAGCGCCTCCTGCGGCGCCCGCCAAGTAGTTCCACATCGGAGCAGCCGAAGTTCGTCTCGAGACGCGGAGGACGTTCAAGAATGCCCAAGCGCTTCATCGCCCCGATTGTGGCCGCCGTTGCGGCGTTGACCCTCTCGTCTGACATGCGGGGTCAGCAGATGCAACCCTGGAACAACGCCGGCTTGGGTCAGGGCCGCGGTCAGGCATCCGGGCCGGCGGCGCCGGCCCCTCGCCGAGATATCAGTGGGATTTGGGACGCCGGTGGGGCCGGAATCGGAGCCCGGGGGGCCACGCCGTCACCGCTGACCCCGTGGGGAGAGGCGCTCGGCAAGAACCACAAGGCCGGCGACGGGGTCAGAATGGCTCCCATCGCGGAGATCAACGATCCGCTGTCGACGATGGGCGATCCGACCGGGTTCCCGCGCAATCTCCTGTTCGAACTGCGGCCGTTTCAGGTCGTGCAGACGCCGAACCAGGTGCTGCTGCTGTACATGTTCGAGAAGAGATGGCGGGTCGTCTGGACTGATGGTCGGGAGCTGCCGAAGGATCCGGATCCGCGGTGGTACGGCTACTCGGTCGGGAAGTGGGAGGACGATTCCACGTTCGTCGTGCAATCAAACGGTACGGACGAGAAAACCTGGCTCGACAACGCCGGCAACCCGCACAGCAACGAGATGCGCGTCGAGGAGCGCTACCACCGCGTGGACATGAACACGATGGAACTGACCGTTACGATCGACGATCCGAAGGCGTATACCAAGCCGTGGGTGGCGCGCGACAAGCTCGTTCTCCGGTTGATGCCGGCCAATACCGATCTGATGGAGATGATTCCTTCGGCAACGGAGGCGGCTGACTACAAGAAAGTCTTTTCGAAGTAGCGCCGACCGACGATAGCTGCACAATTCAACATCCGTGACGCGTCATCACGCCGTCCATCCGTCTCCCGAAGCCATTTCCTTCCCCGGGACGTGGGCGCCCCATCTGCAGAGCCTTGCGAGACTCGTTTTCGGTTTTCTCGTGCTCCGGCACGGCATGGAGCAGGTGTTCGGCTATCCGGAAGCAAGCGATGCGGCGAGGTGGTCGTATGGGGGCATCCTCGAGCTGATTGCGTTTCCAGCCGCGCTGCTCATCATGTGCGGTCTCTTCACGCGGCGGGTATCGTTCCTGTTGTCCGTGATGTACCTGGTGTTGTTTTTCGTCGGCCCTCTCCAGCGCAGTGTGTTCACGCATCGCAACGGCGGCGATCCGGTCCTCCTCAACTGTTTCTTCTTTCTCTATCTGGCCGCGGCCGGCGGCGGCGCGTGGAGCCTGGATCGGCTGCTCCGCCCGGACAGCGAGGCGGCGGCCGACTCCCGCTGGGCCCCGTACGCGCTGGGGATTCTCCGCATCGCGGCCGGCTGCCTGTTCATCATGCATGGCCTGGAGAAGTTCTTTGGCGTCGGGGGCGGCCGGATCGATCGCGATATCATGTCGATGCGCGGGTTGGGTGGGCTGCTCGAAACCGTCGGCGGGCCGCTCGTCGTCCTCGGCCTCTTCACCCGGCCGACCGTGTTCATTTTGTCCGGCGAGATGGCGGTGGCGTATTTCCGCTCCTGGGCGCCGCGGGGTTTCTGGCCCAGCTTCCAACTCGCCGGTATGGAAGCGTCGATTCTGTTCTGTTTCCTCTACCTGTTCCTGTGGGCGGCGGGCCCCGGGGCGTGGAGTATCGACGGCCTATGGCGGCGTAAACGACGTGGAGGATCGACTATGAAGGCACAACGCACCGTACTCGCCACCATCTCGGCCCTGGTGCTGCTGTCCGGCGCCCTCGAAGCGCAATGGGTGAATCGCAAGACGCCGGGAATTCCGCGCCTCGCCACCGGCGAGCCGAATCTGACGGCTCCTGCGCCTCGGCTGCCGGATGGCCACCCCGATCTCGGTGGGATCTGGGACGTCGGGAACATGTTCTATTTCCACGATCTTGCGCGAGGCCTGAAGGGCGAGGACGCTCCCAAGCTGACGCCGTGGGCCGCCGCCCTTCAGAAGGGACGCAGGGATCGCAGTCACGTGGACGATCCGTATACCTACTGTCTCCCACTGGGCGTGCCTCGCCAGAACACCCGCAGCCCGTTCAAGATTGTGCAAACGCCGTCGATGACGATCTTCCTGCACGAGTCGTTCGTCGGCAATACGTTCCGCCAGATCTTCACCGATGGGCGGCCGCTGCCGAAGTTGAGCGAGACCGAGCCGGCCTGGCTGGGCTACTCGGTGGGCCGCTGGGAAGGCGACGAGTTTGTCGTGGAGAGCATCGGATTTCGTGATGCCGGCTGGCTGAGTGCGAACATGGCCTATCCGAATAGCGACGCCCTGCACGTGACCGAACGCTTCAAGCGCGTCGACTTCGGTCATCTGGAGGACACCGTCACCATCGACGATCCCAAAGCCTACGAAAAACCATGGACGAACAAGATTCCCCTGCTCCTCCAGGCAGACACCGAGATCCTCGACTCGTACTGCGACAACCAATCGATCATGCAGTCGCACTACAGCATGGGACCGCGGCCGAAGGAGCCGCCGAGTCCGCCAGTCGCAGGGAAGTAAGAGCGAAGTACGCGCCTGTCGCCAAGCGAGGTGCGACCGCCACCGAGCCCGGACCGCCCAGCGGGTTCTCGCACGCCGTCCTCGCCAATGTGACCGACCTGAACGGGATCCGGATCGAATTGGCTGAACTCGGCCCCGATTCGCTCCAGCGCAAGGCCATGGAGAGTTGGAAATAGCTGCATGCTGCCAGGATTCAGGAGAATGCTCGGTGCCATCGGGACGACAGCGGCCGTGTGGCTGGTGTGCGTGGCATTGCTGAGCGCCCAGGCGGGGCAAGAGCAGAAACCGCCGATGGCGGAAGAGGTCTTCAAGAACATCCAGGTGCTCAAGGGAATTCCCGTGGACCAGTTCATGAGCACCATGGGGTTCTTTTCCGCGTCCCTTGGTCTGAACTGCACGGACTGCCATGTCGATGAAAGCGGCGGCAACTGGGCCAAGTACGCCGACGACAACGACCTCAAGCGCACGTCGCGCCGCATGATGCAGATGGTGTCGGCGCTCAATCGCAGCAGCTTCGGTGGACGCCAGGTCGTGACCTGCAACACCTGCCATCGCGGAACCCGTCGCCCGAACGTCATGCCGAGCCTCGCCCTGCTGTACGGCACCCCGCCACCCGACGAACCAGGAGAGCCCTTCGCGCAGGCTCCGGGACAACCGTCCGCCGATCAGGTGCTCGACAAGTATCTTCAAGCGCTCGGCGGGGCGCAGCGCGTGGCCAGCTTCACCAGCTTTGTCGCCAAGGGTTCATACCTGGGATTCGACGATGTGGAGAAGCGCACGCTGGAAATCGTGGCCAGAGCGCCGGCGCAACGCACGACCGTCATCCGATCGCCCGTGGGAGTCAGCACGACGACATTCGACGGCCGCGCCGCGTGGATCGCGGGGCCGGAAGCCGAGCGGCCGATGCCGCTGATGTCTGTGACCGGACAGGAACTGGACGGCGTCAAGCTCGAGACGGAGTTGCTGTTCCCGGCCCGGATCAAGCAGGCGCTGACCAATTGGCGAGTCGGCGCACGCATCGTCATCAACGATCGCGAAGTCCAACCCGTCCAGGGCGCCACCGCTCAAGGGGGAACCGCCACGTTGTGTTTTGACGTGGAGTCGGGTTTGCTCGTGCGCCTGGTGCGCTTCAACGAGTCGCCGGTCGGCCGCGTTGTCACGCAAACCGACTACGCGGATTACCGGGACGTGTCTGGAATCAAGATGCCTTTCCGCTGGACGGTGGCCTGGCTGGATGGTCGGTCAACCTTCGAGCTGACCGAAGTGCAGCCGAATGTCCCGGTCGACGCGGCCAGGTTCGCCAAGCCTGCTCCCGGACGGTGAACTATGCGCAAAACCAGACTCCCGTTGCTTCGATGGGCGCTCGTCGGACTGCTCGTCGTGTCGGTGTCGGGGCAGACTGATCCCGGTCGCGACGCGCTCTTCGCGGCGATCCGACGCGGAGGTGCCGCCGACGTGGCACGGTTGATCGACAACGGTGCGGATGCCAACCTGCTGGATGCCGACGGCGTACCGGCGGTGATGGCCGCGACATTGTTCGGCGATGTCCGGATGGTGGAGATCCTTCTTGCACACGGCGCCGATCCGAATCGAGCCGGCCCCGCGGGTACGACGGCATTGATGTGGGCCGTTCCCAACGTAGAGAAGGCCCGGCTTCTCGTCGCGCGGGGCGCGAATGTCAACGCGCGGTCGGACACCGAGCGGACGCCGCTGCTCGTGGCGGCGAGCTATCCGAGAACGGTGGAGTTGCTGCGCCTGTTGCTCGACCGTGGCGCGGATCTTCGCGCGCAGGACCGGGCAGGCACGACGGCGCTGGCGCTGGCCATCCGATCCGCCGATCTCGACGTCGTTCGTTTTCTGGTCGCGCAGGGGCTCGATCCGAGCGCCCTTTCTGCAGGGGCCCGGCGCGTGGGATTTGCCCGTTACGATCGACCGACCACTGACTACCTCATGACCAAGGGGCTCGGCACGAGCCCCGACTTGCTGATCACGACGGCCACCTGGCACAGCGTCGAGTTGCTGACCCGTTCGATGGAGTCCGGGGCAAACGTGAACGCGAGCACTCCCGCTCAGTACGGGAGAACCCCTTTGCTGACCGCGGTCACGTCCGAAGCGGAGAGCGCCGAGACGCTGAAACTGCTGCTCGATCGCGGCGCCGATCCGAACGTTGGTACGACGGAGGGCGAGTCTCCGCTGGACTGGGCGATTTACAGCGGCGACCGCGCCAAGATTCAGGTGCTGGAGGAGCACGGTGCGAAACGAGGCACCGGTCCGAGGCGCGAGGAGATCCCGCCCCCCGCGAAGGGCGGCATCGGCGACCCGCGAATGTCGCTCACGAAAAGCGTGGCACGACTCTTCGACGCCGCCCCTGGGTTCCGCGAGAAGACGAACTGCATCTCCTGCCATCACAACGCGCTGCCCGCCCTGACTGCCGCCACGGTCAGGAGCAGGGGCATCGAGGTCGACGAGGCTCGCGCCCGCAAGAACCTCGACGACATCCTGTCGTTTTTCAAGAGCAGCGCCCCGAGGATGATGTTGGGCGATCCGGCGGTCGGCGGGGAAGCGCTCACCACCGGCTACGCGCAGATGGCGCTCGCGGCGGAGGGACATCCGCTCGACTCGATCACGGCGACAATGACACATTGGCTGGTCGCTCGCCAGATGCCGGATGGCCGCTGGCTTGGGAATGGACTCAACCGTCCGCCGTCGGAGTACAGCACGATCAGCCACACCGCGATTGCCGCCGGCGGGTTGAAGTCGTATTCGATTCCCGGCCGTAAGAACGAGGTGACGGCGAGTCTGCAACGGGCGCGCGACTGGCTGCTTGCCGCCGAGCCGACGTCGGCGGAAGAACGTGGCATGCGTTTGATGGGTCTTGCATGGACCGACGCACCGCGGCCTCGAGTGGCAGCCGCCATCGCCGAGGTGCGCAATCGGCAGGAACCTGGGGGCGGCTGGTCCCAGTTCGCGCGCACCGAGCCCGACGCCTATGCGACGGGACTCTCGCTCTACGCTTTGCACGTTGCCGGTGTCCCGCCGACCGATGCGGCGTATCGGAAGGGTGTCGCATTCCTGCTCGGAAGCCAGTATCAGGACGGCGCCTGGCTGGTGAAGACCCACGCCTTTCCGGTGCAGCGGTACTTCGAAAGCGGGTTTCCGTTCGGCCGGCATCAATGGATTTCCGCGGCCGGCACGAGCTGGGCGTCGTTGGCGATCGCACAGACATTGCCCGACCGGTCACTCGACCGGCGATCATCGGGGAAGCGGCCATGAGTCGGACGCGGCGCGCGCGCGATCTGCTCGTGATGTCCGCCCGCTGGGCGCTGATACTTGCCAAGTCGGTGCTCATCGTTTTGATGCTGCAGCTGTTGGCGTCGCATTTCCACTTGCGGCTGTTTCGCGAGGCGGGCGGCCAGACCGGGGGACAGGCGCAAGCCGCCAGGTTCACAGGCCGTCGTGCTTGACCGTATCAGGCCAACTGTGTACGGTTTTCAGCGAGAGTTCGCCCTGCGGTCGCAAGTTGTTCATGCAATGGAGGCAGACGTGAAGCGCACTGTGACATTCCAGATCTTGTTCACGATGGTCGTGGGCGTCGGTCTTCTCCTTGGCTCCAAGCCGTTGATCGCGCACCACGGAACCGCGAACGTGTACGACATGAGCAAGCCGGTGGTGATGAAAGGGACGCTCACGAAGTTCGAGTGGACCAATCCGCACAACCAGATCTTTTTCGACGTGACCGACGAAAAGGGCGTCACCCACTGGACGGCCGCGACCGAGCCGCCGCAGGTGATGCTGGAGCTGGGGTGGACGCGGAAGTCGCTGACGATCGGTGAGCAGGTCACCGTGTATGTCTTCGTGGCGAAGAATGGCGCGCCGGTGGGGAATCTGCAGAAGATCGTGTTGGCGAACGGGACCGAGCTGTCCGCTGGCCGGGGAGGGCCGGCGCCCGGCGCGGCCGCCCCGCCTGCTCCCCCGGCGGGCAAATAGCGCGAGAACCACGACCGGCCCGGGCACGTCCGGCAGCGAAAGGTGTGGTCGAAACGTCTCGTCGGCGCCCCCGTGGCTGAAACGGGTCAGGCGCCGGGCGCGGCCGGGGCCTGCGGCCCCTGGTCTTGCAACCTCAGAAAGGCGATATATGCGACATCGGTTCACGCTGTCCGTGCTGGTCGTGCTGGCGATCCCGCTGGGGGTCGCGCGGGTGGGGACGCGCGGCGCGGCCGTGGCGGCGGGTGGCCAGGGCAGCGCGGCGGGGGTCCCGGACTTATCGGGAGACTGGACGCCGGATCCGCGCCGTGGGGGCTTCGGGCAGAGCTTCAGCCTGTCGGACCAGGGCGGGCGGAAACGGGGCCAGGAAGACGACATTCCGTATCTGCCGTGGGCGCGAGAGAAGACCCTGGCGGAAAAACCGTCGACCGGGCCCAACCCCTTTTTCGGGGAGACGACGGACCCGCAGGTGCTGTATTGCGAGCCGCCGGGGGTGCCGCACATCTACTTATGGCCGATCAAGACGAAGTTCGTGCAATCGGCCGAGGCGGTGTATGTGCTGTACGAGCTGGGGCCCTACTATCGGGTGGTGTGGCTGAATGCGAAGCATCCGGCGGACCCGGACCCGCAGTGGTGGGGCCACTCGATCGGGTCGTATGAGAACGGGAACACGCTGGTGGTGGACACGGTGGGGTTCAACGACAAGACGTGGCTGGATCAGATGGGGCATCCGCACACGGAGCAGTTGCACCTGATCGAGCGCTACAAGCGGGTGGACGCGACGACGCTGGAGCTCGACCTGACGATCGACGACCCGGGCGCGTACACGAAGCCGTGGACCGGGCATCGGAACTTCACGATTTCGAAAACGGGGTTCTTACGCTACCAGCAGATCTGTTCGGTCCGCGAAAATCAGCAGTTCAACGACAACCTGTACAAACCGGCCGCCACCGCGCCGCCCGCCAAATGACCAGCGGACGTGCGGTTTTGTCGATCGGCGACGGTTTGCGTCGGTCGGTTCACCGGATCGACTGACGGTCTGACGTCAATCGGTGTTGCCTCTCTAGCACAGCACGCGACTGTTCGGCGTGCTGTGCGGCGATGTTGCCGCAGAAACGGCCATCACCGACTTTCCTCTGCGATCCCGAGAAAGTGCCGCCAGGCCTCGAGTTTTTCTGCTGTCGTGACGTCGCTCCGACCGAACCGGCGTTCGAGCCGCTGCTCGCCTCGTGCCATTTCCGGCGACGCGATAGGAAGCGCGTATCGGGCGAAGTGGGAACGATCCACGCCCAATTGGTCGATTCTTGCAGCCCGCATCTCCAGTGACTCTGGCGGCGCTGCATCTGTGTTACGAAAGACTACCCCGGCGAAACGGTTGCTCTTCATAGTGGCCATGTCACCTGTCTCCTCGCGCTTAGAACAAATCCTCCATCGGCATCCACGTGGTTGGCATCATGGTCTTGGTCGAACACCGCTCCAAGGCCCGGTTTCCTCGCGTCGCGAACTCACTCGCCACTTGATTTCCAAATCGAGTGCCGAATTTCGTTGGGGCGAAACTTCCCAGTCCTGCGAGAGATCCAACGTCTACCTCGATTGGAGCGAACAAGACATCCGCACCCGACTGCCAGTCACCGGGTAGACACACGCATCAATGCAAAACGGAGGCCGCCGAACTCATCAGCAGTTCCGTCCGATTTGTGGGTTCGGAAGGCCCCTTCTCTTCACTGAAATGTTCGAGGATTGGCAGACTAAGGGCTCGCGACGAAGCAACAATGCTGCGGCGGTCCGCGGAAGCCGCAGCGAATGCGGAGCGCTGGCCTTGCTCAGTGTGAAGCGAGGTTCCACATCGACGACGGCTCTCGCGAAGATGGTTTCAGCGGCCGCCGTCGAGGGCGATCATGCTTTCGAGATCGTCGCGCGCCTGTGGATTGTTCGGATCGAGCCGCACCGACCGGCGCAGAAACTCGATCGCTTCCTGACGCGATCCGCGTGAGGCGAGCGCGGCGCCGAGATGCCAGCAGGTCACCGCCGATTCCGGATCCAACCGCAGCGCCTCACGAAACTCAGAAATCGCATCCTCGATCCGCCCCTTTGTGGCGAGGGCGATTCCCAGGAGGTTGTGCACGTCGGCCGATTCGGGAACGATCGCGCCAAGGTAGGCGCTGCCGGCGATCACGCGGTGCCACTGTTCGGCCAGAGCGCGGGCGCGCTCCACGTCGGCGTGCGATGCTCCGTAGGCACGGCCCATCAGTGCCAGGTAGGAATCCAGTCCTTCCGCCATCGGGACCGGCTGGCCGTCGACAAAGCACGCCGGACACCACGACGCGCATCCGCCCAGATCGACAATCGAACCCGGGACCGCCTCACCGGGGTTCAGCACCGAGCTCACGCCATACTCCTGGATCGGCCGGTCATCACTCACAGGCGTTGACTCGAGAGTCGCTTGCCTAAGCCGTTGCGACGATCCGACGAAGGTGCCGACGATCTCGCGCACGCTCCCAAGATCCAGCCGGCGCAGATCCGCCTGGGCAGCCGGCGCCCGGGCGAGCGCCGCCGACAGTCTGCCAGGGTGGATCTCTATTCGCGAATCGTTGGTCCCGAGAAGCAGCAGATCCGCTTCCGCACCCGAGATCAGCACGGCGTGTGGAAACACGTCCACAAACGCCCGGATCATCGCCAGGGTCGTTGCGCCCGGAACCTGGTACGCCGGGAGCCACTGACTGACGTAACCCTTCGGCTTGAGGCGCGTCCGTGCCAGCGCGTAGAACTCGGTTGAATAGAGCGCTGCTACGCCGGCATAGCCAATCGGCGGCGGCTCCAGCGTGATCAAGTCGTACGAAGCTGCCGGCTGCATCTGGAGGTGATGGCGTCCGTCGTTCACGTACACATGGACCCGCGGGTCGGCAAGTACGTCGCGATTGACGTCGCGAAAGTATCCGGCGCTGCCGAGAATATCCCGGGACAAATCCGCCACGTCGACGCGCCGAATCGATGGATGGAGCGTCGCCGCGTGCGTGCTGTTTCCGACGCCGAACCCGATGACCAGCGCCGCCTCAGGATGATCGATGGCCAGCAGGGGAATGTGAGCCATCGCTCGCATGTACCGCTGAGCGAACACGGTCGTCGACGACATCGGGTGCCCGTTGGTCAGCAGACGCCTTCCCTTGCCGGGCACGTCGGTGACCGCAACGACTTCCGTCAGCCCTTCGCGAACCGTCAACAGCTGCTCCAGCTTGTCCGATGGTGTCAGCGCCCGCGTCAGGACGTAGTCCGTTGGCAGCAGGAACCACCACCCAATCGACGCCGCACTGACGAGGGCGGAGACGGCGAAGGCGGCGGGCCTCCGGCCTGGAATGGACCGGCCTGCTGAAGACGTCGTGGCTGTCTCGAGTCCGCGGCTGGCGAAGTATACGGGCACGATTGCCGCGGCGGCGGCGATGGTCAGCACTACCGCACTCGACTGAATACCGAGTCGTGGCAGGAGCAGGAAACCGGCGGCGAGGGACCCGCAGACCGCACCGGCGGTGTTGCACAGATACAGAATGCCGGCGCGGCGGCCGACAACGAGCTGCGCACGCTGGATGATTGCGTTGCCGAGCGGAAAACCGAATCCCATCAGCAGCGAGGGAAGCCCAACTTCCAGCAGAATCGGTCTCACGTTGAACCAAAGCTCAGTGAAGGTTCGCGCCAATCCCACCGGTACGACGAGCGCCGCGTCCACCTCCCGCCCCGCGAATGCCCGGTACAACGGATCGGCCCTGACGATGTCGCCGATACGCGCGGCATCCGCCAGCGCCAGTCCCAGCAGCGTGCACGCGACAAAGAGCCCTTGTACGACCATCAACGTGTTCGCGGCTCTCGCAGACGACGACCCTGACCGGCGGAGCAGAGAGCCCGCGAGCAGCGAGCCCGCGCCGGTGCTGAGGAGGATGACCGTCAACAGCAGAGAGAACACGGCGCGCCATTGGCCGAGCAGGATGGTCAGGTGGCGAAACCACAGGATCTCGGTGCCCATCGCCGCGAAGCCGGTCATCGCCAGCGCCACTCCGGTCAGAGCGAGTGCGGCATTCTGCTGCGACTGATCGTCGTGCGGCGACCGATCGTCTCGCCGTACGCCTGGCGTGTCGCGGTTCGCCTGGTCGTGACCGGTGCCACCTACGCTTGTCGTGTCGTCGTACGTTTCGTCGTGCAAGACGTCACGTCTACCGGCGGTGCCAGCCTTCGCCGGGAGGCGAACACGAGCGCCGCGGGACTTCCCGCGTTTCCTCG
This sequence comes from Acidobacteriota bacterium, assembly GCA_040007095.1. Classification (GTDB taxonomy): domain Bacteria; phylum Acidobacteriota; class Vicinamibacteria; order Vicinamibacterales; family CAVVIG01; genus JBDTVS01. The sequence goes on along the minus strand of JBDTVS010000105.1, from coordinate 36,991 downwards.
CCGCGCCAGGTCCGCCGTACGTAGCGTCCGGCTTCAGCCGGACCTTCTGGCTGACCTCTTGCCCAACCTCCCGACGGAATCTCTGCTCGGCGCGCCGCGCCATCCACAGCGCACCGATTCCGATCAGAAGATTCAAGGCCACCGCGATCAATTGCGTTCCGTGCAGACCCAGGGAGGGGACCAACGCGAAGTCGGTGAGGAATGCGCCGAATGCGGCACCCGCGGTATTGACGCCGTAGAGAGTGGCGATTCGTCGTCCTTCCCTCTCGACATCCAGTCGAACCAGATGGCGAATCAGGAGCGTCAGCGTGCCGCCCATCAGAATCGTGACCGGCGTCAGCAACGCGACGGCGATCCCGGCCCGTGCCACGTACGACGTGGTCGAGAGCGCGTACCAGCCCGACGCCTCACGCGAGTAAGAGGAAACCAATGCGGAGATTCGATCGAGATGCGGCAGCAGCAGAGACACGGCAAGCCCCGAGGCGCCGATCATCAGCTCGACATATCCGTACGCGCGAAGCAGGCTGTTTGGCCGCCATGGTCCGGACCCTGGCAATGAGGCGGCTCGCACGATGGCGTCAGGTTCGGCCGAGTACCGACGGTCCGCCCACGCGCCGGCGAGGTAGCTGCCGACGCCGAGACCGAGCATGAACACCGCGACGACCAGGGAGGTCGAGTGCACGGTGTTCCCGAAGACGTTGCCGAAGACGCGAACCCAGACGACCTGATAGACGAGCCCGCTCAGGCCCGAGGAGAAGAACAAAAAGTACAGGAGGCCGGGCACGTGGGCGAATGGGATGATGGAGCAATGGAGTGACGGGGTAAATGGGGCTTTGGACAGTCTTATTGCTCCACTCCATCGCCCCATTACCCCATTACTGAGGGGCCACCGGCTTGCCGACCAGGAATGCGGGATTCGCGCCGCGGCGCGGCCGGAATTTCTGCGCGCGCCCGCTGTCCACTTCGGCCACGTAGAAATTGCCGTCGGAATCGACGCTCAGCCCGTGCACGCCCCAGAAGCCCCCAGGGAAATCTCCCCAGGTGCCCCAGGAGTAGAGGAAGTTGCCGTCCAGATCGTATTTCAGCATCTTGGACGTTCCACGGTCCGCGGCCCACAGATACCGATCGGCGCCGATGATGAACAGGTGGATATCCGACGGCGGCGGCCCGAAGCTCCACTCGTTGAGATACTTGCCGTTCTCGTCGAAGACCTGCACGCGGTGGTTGCCGCGGTCGTTGACGAACACCCGGCGCGTCTGCGGATCGACGGCAATCCCGTGGACGTTGTTGAAGTAGCTGGGACGCTTCTCGGGCGGGGCACCGCGGCCGGAGGCGCCCGGCTGTCCCCACGTCATCAGATACTTGCCGTTTTTGTCGAACTTCACGACTCGTGTGTTGGCGTACCCGTCGGCAACGAAGAACGTCCCGTCGGGCAGCCACGCCATGAACGTCGGCCGGTAGAAGTGCTTGTCGTCCGACGCATGCACGTTGGGCTCGCCGATCGTCTGCAGCAGCTTCTTGCCGTCGTTGCTGAACACGAAGATGGCATGACGGTAGTCGTCGACAACCCAGACGCGCTTCTCCGGATCGTACGGACTGATGTACACCGCGTGAGGGCGCCGCAACATCTTGTCCCACTGCGTCCAATCCTCGATGATCTTGCCCTCGCCGTCGACGACGACGATGCAATGCTCCCAGCGGTAATCGACGCCTGGCTTGCCGACGTCGGAATCGTCGCCCACTTTGCCGTCCCGCTCGAGTGCCCCTGGGGGGCTGGCGGTCGTCGCGTCGCGCCAGGGCAGACGGAAATTCGGGAACTCGATGCCCGGGCCAAGTTGAGGAAGCTTGATCGTCGCCGGCCGCGTGATGTTCGGCAGCTCGCCGCGCTGCAAGATGAAGATGCGGTTCGGGCTCGCGGCGAACACGCTCTGACCGGCTCCCCACGTCCATTTGTCGTGGCCAGGCAAACTCGTGATCGGTTTGGGCCAGTCCGGCACGATGTCGTAGGCGCCGAATGTGTCCTGGCCACCCTTCTCGCCCGGAACGGCGGCGAACCTGACCTCTGGTCGCGCCTGACCCTGAAGCGGCGGCTGGCGGCTCGTCGAGAGAAACACTACCGCCAGGACGAGAGCGACGGTCGCAATCGTCGACGCGTGCTTACGCATGGATCTCCTCCGTCGTGGGAAGAAGCCGTCGGTTATCGAACGAACAGGTATGCCGCGCCAGCGTCCCGGACCGAGTTGTCGGCCTGGTTGCCGTTGACGCCCTTGGCGCCGCTGTCTTCGCCGCGCGCGGCGACGAGCATGGTCTTGCCGTCCTGACTCAACGCGATCGAGCTGCCGAACTCATCCGAGGAGTCCGAGTTCGAGCTCTTGACGTAGGCCTGCTGCGTCCAGGTCGTGCCGCTGCGCGTGTAGAAATACACGGCGCCGGCCTCCGCCGAACCGAGCTCTTCCTGGTTGCCGTTGATGCCTCGCGACTTGCCGTCTTCCTGGGGCGCGCTGACCGCGACGGTATTGCCATCGCCGCTGAGCGCAATCCGGACGCCGAACCAGTCGCTCTGGTGTGGATGCGAGGACTTGAGAAAGGCCTGTTGCGTCCAGGTCGCTCCGCTTCGAACGAAGACGTATGCCGCACCTGAAGAGGTATCCGAGGGCTGGTCCTTGTCGCAGCCGGCGACATTGATGCCCGGGATCAGGCAGTCCTCGTCGGCAGCACCCGCCGCGATCGTGTTGCCGTCGTCGCTGATCGCCATGGAGTAGCCGAGCGAGTCGCCGTTCTCCGCGTTCTCGGCCTGAATCCGCGCCTGATGCGACCACGTGCCGCCGTTGCGCGAGAGCACGTAGATTGCGCCCTTCCCGCGATCCGCATCGAACTCGGCGACCGCGAGCGTGTCGCCGCTCCCGTTGAGCCCGATTGAGTAGCCGAACAGCACGTTGGGGCGTGTCATGGACGCTTTGACATACGCCTGTTGCGACCAGGCAGTGCCGGTTCGGGTAAAGACGTAGGCGGCGCCGGCTTGATTCGCCATGTTGTCAGACTGGTCGCCGTTGATCCCGCTCGCGGCACTGTCTTCGCCGATCGCACCCACCGCCAGGGTGTTGCCGTCGGAGCTCAGCGCAATCGAGTAGCCGAACTGGTCGCCTTCGGGGAAACCGTCTCCGACCGCGGCCTGGCCCGTATTCGAGGCTTTGATGTAGGCCTGCTGCGACCAGGTCGTGCCGTTGCGGGTGAAGACGTAGACGGCGCCGGCTTCCGAGATCGAGTGGTCGGCCTGATTGCCGTTGATCCCGGTCGCCGCGCTGGACTCGTAGTACGCGGCGACGGCCATGGTGTTGCCGTCGCGGCTCAGGGCGACGCTGGAGCCGAAATTGGCGCCGTCCATCGGGTTCGAGGCCTTGATGTAGGCCTGCTGCGTCACGGTCTCGCCCCTGCGCGTGAAGACATAGACCGCGCCGGAACTGTAGACAGAATGATCGTTCTGGTTGCCGTTGATGCCCTTGGCGCCACTGTTTTCGTGAGGCGCACCGATCGCGATGGTGTTGCCATCATCGCTGATCGCCGAGGCATTGCCGGCGTGTCCGGTCAACGTGCCTCCGCAGCCGAAATGCGCGTCTTCGACCGGGTTCGAGGCCTTGAGATAGGCGATCTGCTTCAACCGGGCGGCGACCGAGGAACCAGAAGAAGAAGACTGTGAAGCAGGATATGCTGCCGCACCGAGGAGCATTGCCACGAGCACGACGGCCGAACGCGTTCTACGTCTCATTCCCCCTCCAACTTGCCGGCGGTCGGAATCCAACCTGCTGGCTTCGGAAAAATGTTTCGGACAAGCAGTTTCCCGAAGCTGTGGTCCCGGAATCCGCAGCCGATTGACCTTGCGCGTCCGGGCTTGCTCCCAGGCGCCGGGTATTGTTAGCAGCCCGTGGTGAACGTCTGGCGTCGCACCGGGACGGGCGAGGCGCCCCGTCCCGGTCCGACGCGACGACCGATAATACGGAAGAATGTGAGCGAGCAGCAAGGCAGCCGGCGGGGATACACGCCGGTCGAATGCAGCCAGACGTTCGCCACGGGCTGCTGGTTAGGGCTTCGCCGCGGGCGCCGGCTCGCCGAAATTCATCGTTCGGAAGATTTCCTTGCCGCTGTCCGTCAGGACGATCTGGGCTTTCTCGGTCATGTTCATGTAGGGCGCGCCGCTTTTGACTTTCCGCCCGTTGAGCGTGACTTTCTCGCCGATCTTCGGCATGTCCTTGCTCCAGCCGAACTGTTTGGTCAGCTGGTTCCCGCCGCCCATCTCGGCCTGCCACCGCACGACTTTGCCGCTCGAATCCGTCACGTCGAAGACCAGGATCGAATGGGGATTGGTCAGCTTTATCTCCGCCACCGTTCCCGTGACGATGAACGGGGTCTCATCGTAGCGTCCCGCATCTCCGTGATGGGCGACGATCGGCGCTGCCATCAAGAACAGACCGGTAGCCAACACCGCCGCGCAAAGTGATCTGTTGTTCATAAAATGACCTCCACTGTTCCCCTTGAATTTCCCTCACGACGCCGCTGTCATGTTCTTTTGCATCCAGCTTACGATGAACTTGATGATCTCGTCGCTGTTCCTCTCGAGCATCATCATGTGGCGGTTGCCGCCGATGCCGACGGTGGATATTCTTCCATTTCACTGCGCGCCGGCGCCACCTGCAGCCAGCAGCGGGCCTCGTCGGGCCGCTCCTGTTTCTCCTCGAGCGACACCTGCAAATCCGCAGGCCGCGCCGCCGGTGGATCGTACTCGAAACGGCCCGTAGTCAGCCCCCAAGAATTTGGGTTCCCAGCGCTTCGGTGACCTCGAAGCCGATGCCCCCACCTTGAGAGTGAGTCATCAGAATAACCGGTGTGCCGATTCGCTCGAGCGGCGCGATGACGGCGTCGCGCGCAAGAGCCGGGCTGGCGCCGGCGGACTGGACCTGGGTCTTGATGAGACAGGGGGAATCGAGGCCGGCGGAGCGGCGTTCGGTGCGGCGCGCTGATCGCTCGCCCGATGCCGGGCACCGCTCAGGACCAGCAGGGGGACCGGGCCCACGAGTGACATCCACGGCTTCATGAACCCTCCCCCTTGAGGTCGGCTGATGATTTCAGGCAGCCGGGACACGCCGTCCGGCTTCTCGGTTCCTGGCCGGGTTCGGCGGCCGCGACCTGGTCGCGCAGGATCACCCCGCCAGGCACCGAGACGAACACCACGTTGGGTCGGCGTGCTCGGCGCCCGGTCGTTCATTTCAAACCGATCCAGCCCAGGTTTTTAGAGCCGAACGGAAATTATGTCAAGTGTATAGAATATGCCCTCGCGCTGGTGGCCCGGCGGCCGGGGCACGACAGTACCCACCATCAAGCGCGTCGCTGTTGCGAGCGCGTTCGACGTTGGATTGCGAGATGGTCCGCCCGACCTCGATGTCGCCGCAAGGTCCAAAGGAGCACGCCATGCCGAATCGCAGGGACTTCTTCAAGACGGCCGCGGGCGGGGCGGCGGGACTGGTTGCTGCAGGCCGAAGCCTCGCGGCCGCGAGGCCATCGCTGCAGACCGCGCCGGGCCGGCGCCAGGTTTCGATCGCGGGCCGGCGCATCAAGGTCGTCGATCTTCACTGTCACGGCGTCGTGCCCGAGGTCGCAGAGGTCGTGAAAGGCACGCCGCTCGCGAACAACGCGCGCGGCGGCGGCGACAGCATCCTGGGGCCGAAGCGCCTGCAGCTCATGGACCAGCAGGGCGTCGACGTGCAGGCGCTGACCATCAACGGCTACTGGTGGTACGCCGCCGATCGCGACCTTGCCCGCCGGATCGTACAGGTGCAGAACGAGGGCCTCGCGCAGTGGGTCGCCTCCCATCCCGATCGTTTCGTCGCGCTCGCCTCTGTCTCCTTGCAGCATCCGGATCTCGCGGCGGAGCAACTGGAACATGCCGTCAAGCAGCTGGGGCTGCGCGGCGCGTCGATTGGCGGCCACGTTAATGGCGAAGACCTGTCCTTGCCCAAGTACGATCCGTTCTGGGCCAAGGCCGCGGAGCTCGGCGCGCTGGTCTTCATGCACCCCGGGGGGGCGGACAACATCCTCCGCGAAGGCGCGTTGCGCGGCCGCGGCGATCTGGGCAACATCATCGGCAACCCGCTCGAGACGACGTACTTCTTCACGCGTCTGATCTTTGACGGGACGCTCGACAAATTTCCGGCACTGCGGATCTGCGGCGCACATGCCGGCGGCTATCTGCCGTCGTACCTGGGACGAATGGATGCGGCCTGCGATGTGCGGGCGAGTGCCAACTGCGCCAACAAGAAACACCCGCGGGAGTATTTCAAGCGGGAGCTCCTCATCGATACGATGATCTTTTCAGAAGAAGGACTCCGCCATCTGGTCGCGGAAATGGGCGTCGGTCAAATCGTGTATGGGACCGACGTCCCCTTCAACTGGCCGGCGACGGTCGACCTGATCCTGAACGCGCCGTTTCTGAGCAATGCCGACAAGGAGGCGATCCTCGGCGGCAACGCGATGAAGCTGTTGCGGATCACCTAGTGAAACGGACGCTTCGATTTCCCAAAATGCCAACACGAAAGCGCGAAGTCACGACGTCAACAAGACAAAGCGAGAACGCGTTGCAGAACTGAAATCAGGAACCACCAAGACACGAAGAACACAAAGAACACAAAGAATCTCTCGGTCTTCTTGGTGATCTTTGTGCCCTTGGTGGTTCATTGTCGAATTTCGCAACGCGCTCTCAGTACGTCAGGCGGAACCCGAACTGCATCGTGCGCGTCTGCGCCGTCACGTTCTGCAGGTACTGTGCGTTGTTCTCCACCGTGCCGATCGCGAAATTGGGCCGGTTGAAGATGTTGAAGACCTCGGCAATGGCGTCAATCGACGCGCGGCCGTGCAGCGGGATCCGCTGCTGCAGCCGCAAGTCGGTCCGATTCTGCGCCGGCGCCAGCAGAGAGTTGCGCGCGACTATCGTGCCGTCGGGGCGCAGGCGGCCGCCGCCCGCCGGCGGCGCGCCGGTGTTGCGCAGATCGCCGCCGTAGGTCGGTGCAAGGCGAAGGCCCGCGCCCAGGAAGTGGAGCCCGCTCAACTGGAAGCCGTGACCCACCTGCCAGATGCCGTTGAACACCGCGCGGTGACGCTGATCGTCGGCCGATAGACTCCATTCGCCGCCGAGATCGGGAGCGGTGTCGAAGGTCAGCTGCGTCAGCCCGCCGAACGGCTTCGTGTCCGCATTCCACAGGCCCGACAACGTGTAGGTCGCCGAGGCCTGCCACCGGTGGCTGAACCGTTTGGTGAACCCGGTCTGCACGCCGTGATACGCCGAGCGGCCAAGATGGGTGTTCATCGAGACGACACCCCAGTCAGGGAACGGCAGCCTGGCGCGATCGGTCACGGGATAGTTGACCCCGGTCGCCGGATTGAACGCCAGGTTGATGTTGTCGACGACATCCTTCTCGTCGCGTCCCTGGCTGTACACGTAGTCGGCCTCGAGCGCCATCGTGTCGCCGAACTGATGCTGGAATCCGATCGTGGTCTGCCAGGTACGCGGCAGGTGCACGTACTGCGGCAGCCCGACGAATTCCTGGACGGCGCGCAACAGGCAGGGCGCGGTGCCCGTGAAATTACGCGCCCGCCAGACGTCGAAGGCGGCGGTATTGGTCGAGCAGAATTGCGGCAGCGCCTGCGCATACGTCGGCAGCGGCAGGCCGTTGGTCGGATTCGCGGCGAAGTCCGCCCGGCCGTCGTTGTTGTACTGAATCACCGCGATCTGGGCGTTGCCGGTGGCAAACGATTGATCCGCGCCGATGGCATCGCCGTAGTAGAGCCCCGAGCCGCCGCGCACCACCGTGCGATCGGTCAGCCGATAGGCAAAGCCGGCGCGCGGCTCGACGTTGTCCTTGTCGTTTGGACGTCCCGCCTCCTGGAATGGCGGCAACGCCACGTCGTTGGCGAACACCCCCAGCTCCAGGTCGTAGCGCACGCCGAGATTGAGGGTCAGCCGGCTGGAGGCCTGCCAGTCGTCCTGCACCCAGGTCGCGATCTTCTTCGAGTACAGATGGACGTCGAAGTCGCCGACCCCGATCGCATAGCTGCGAACGAGTGGCGAGATGGCGGCCAGATTCCACGTGTCGGCATTGAATGGATCCGGAAACAGCGCTTCGAGATTGGCGGGCACCGCGCCGTTGGTCGCGTTGATGGTGCCCATGCACTGGCGGCAGTTGGCTTGAATCTGGTGGCGGTGCAGGAACTCGCCGCCGATTTTCAGATCGTGGTGGCCGCCGGCGTTGTACGAGTAGGTGAAGTCGTCGCGCGCGTTCCAGACCCATTGATCCTGGTGGCGCGGATAGAACTGGTTGCCGCCGATCGCAAAGCCGTTGAAGGTGATGCGCGGCGATCCGGTGTTGATGCCGTTGGGCGCCTGCCAGTGCTTCGACCACGTCGTCAGGTTCGCGTTGGACAGGCCGAACACCGCTTTACCCACTCTGATCTCGTTGAGCGCCCGGTTGCTCAGCACCCGTGTCAATTGGCCGAGATACTCGTCGTTGTACTCGTTGTTGGTCCCGGTGGCGGCCGGATGGCTCTGGTTGCCGAGGGTGAACGGCTCGAACAGCCGTCCTCCCGACACCTTCCCCATCAGGCGCGTCTGCGGCGACAGCTGATAGTCCAGGCGCACGCCGCCTTTTTTCTGATCGTTGACGCCGGTCAGCTCGATGTTGAAGGTCGGGTACGGAGTGTTCCAGATGCTGGTTCTCGGCTCGCGCTCGTATTCGTAGTTGACGAAGAAATGGAGCCGGTCCTTCGCGATCGGACCGCCGAAGGTCGAGCTGTACTGCTGGTTGTCGATCGGCTCGACCCGACCGAGGACCGGATTTTCCGCGTTGAAGCGGCTGTTGCGGAAGTTGCCGCGGACCAGACCCGAGAACAGATTGGTGCCCGATTTGCTGATCGCGTTCACCTGCACGCCGGTCGATCGGCCCATGGTCGCGTCGAACCGGTTGGAGATGAACTGGAATTCGGCAATCGCATCCTGGCTGTACTTCGGCTGGCCGCCGACGCCGATGTCAGCCGACACCTGCTGGCCGTCGACATTGAGCTGGAATTCGCGCGCTTCGCCGCCGTTTCTGTCCGGCAGCGGCGTCGTCGCGTTCGTGGTGCTGGTCCGACTGCCCGGCGCCACCAACGCGAGCGCCATCCAGTTCCGCCCGTTCACCGGCAGTTCCTGCACCTGGCGCGGGTCGACGTTGCCGCCGAGACTCGACGTCGTCGTCTCGAGCAGCGGCGTCTGGCCGGTGACGGTGACGGCCTCGGCGACGCCGCCCGGCGCCATCTGCAGGTTGATGACCGCCGCCTGACCGACGAGCAGATCCACTCCCCTTCGCATGACGCCCGTGAAACCCGAAAGTTCGGCGGCCAGTCGATAGGTGCCGACGCGGACGGCGATGCGGAAGCCCCCGCGCTCGTCGGTGACCGCCTCGAACGTGTTACCGGTGGCCTCCTGGACGGCCCGGACCGTGACGCCGGGAAGCACGGCGCCGGTCGAATCGGTCACGGTTCCGCTGAGAGTGGCTTCCTGCGCGGACACCGTGCGCGCCAGGGAAAGGATGACCACGACGAGCAATCCACCGACTCTGCTGATTGACATGGAGTCCCTCCGCAAGACGGATCGCCGGGGGTGGATGGCCCGACCCCGGCGACGTGTTGACGAGCGACGCCGGAAGAGAACTAGAACGTCAAAAGGAAGCCCAAATCAAGGTCCCTGATCATGGGAACTACGGGACGCTCGTCAGAACCTGAACCGGAAGCCCAGCTGCAAGGTGCGCGGCGCGAAAGACAGATTCGTGCTCTGTGTCGGCTGGCCGAACGCCGCATTGTTTTCCCTCAACTCGTAGCTTCCGTAATTCGCCCGGTTGAAGGCGTTGAAGATGTCGAGGAACCCGTCGATCGACCGCTGGCCGCCGAGTGGCACGCGCTGCTGAAGCCGGATGTCGACACGGTGGATGGGTGCGCCGACGAAGGATTCGCGCGGGATGATCGAGCCCACTTCCGCACCGACCCTGGCCGCCGCCGCGGCGTTGCGCAGGCGATCGACGCTCACGATTTGCAGCCCGCGCGCGTCGCAGCCGCAGACAATCTGTGACCGCTGACCCGAGCCGTAGAAATAGAGCCCGCTCACCTGGAAGCCGTGGCTGACCTGCCAGATGCCGTTGAACACCAGCCGATGCCGCTGGTCGGATTCCGCCAGCGACCGTTCACCACCCAGATCCTGGACCACGGGGAACGAGACCTGGGTGAAGCCGCTGATGGGCTGCGGATCCTGGTCCCAGAGGCCGGCCAATGTGTAGGTGAGCGATCCCTGCCAGCGATGGCTCATGCGTTTGGTGACGCTCGTCTGCAGGCCGTGATAGTCGGACTGCCCGGTATGTGGAATCATCCCGACGACTCCATAGAGTGGAAAGGCGCGGCGTGCGGCGTTCGAGTACGGATAGGGGATGCCGGTCGCGGGATCGAACGTAATGTTGACGTTGTCCTGGATCGACTTCTCGTCGCGACTGCGCGTGTTGACGTAGTCCATTTCGAGCGCGATGTCCGTGCCGAACTGGCGCGCGAAGCCGATCGAGCTTTGCACACTGTGCGTCACGTGCGCGTAGTCCGGTATCGGCGCTTGTTCCTGGAGATCGCGCAGCAGACACCCGGGCACGTTGTTGACGTTGCAGAATCGCTGGAGCGCTTGGTCGTAGGTCGGCAGTGGCCCGTTGAACGGGTTGGCCGCGAAATCCGGCCGCGTGCGATCGTTGTCCACCGCAATCACGGCGATCGTCAGGGGGCTCATCGGCCACAGGACGTTCGTGTTCAGGATGTCGTTGTAGTACAGCCCGGTGCCCCCCCGCACGACCGTCTTGTCGCCGATCTGGTAGGCAAAGCCGGCGCGCGGTTGAAAGTTGTTCGCGTCCTGCGGCCGATCGGCCATCTCGAAGGGCGGGAAGGTGACGTTCTGCGCGAACGCGTTCCAGATCAGGTCGTAGCGAATGCCGAGGTTCAGCGTCAGGCCCGACGCCACCTTCCAGTTGTCCTGCGCCCACCCGCCGTACTTCCACATGTGAATCGGGGTGAGAAACGCCGACGAGTCCGACACGCCAACGGTATAGCGGGTCGTGATGTTCGAGATGGCGGCGAGGTTCCACGTGTCGGCGTTGAACGCATCCGGGAAGAGCGCCTCGATGTTGGCCGGCACGGGCCCGCCTTGGGCGGTAATCACGCCGCCGCACCGGTTGCAATTGCGCGTCTCGTCCAGCACACGCAGGTACTCGCCGCCCAGCTTCAGGTCGTGACGACCACCGGCCTCGTAGGACAGCGTGAAATCGTCGCGAATGCTGAACGAGCTCTGGTCGCGATAGCGCGGCAGGTTGTTGTTCCGGTTGAACGAAAAGCCGGTGAACGTGATGCTCGGGCCGTCGGTGGTAATGCCGTTTTGCGCCTGCCAGTGGTTCGACCAGCTCGTCAGACTTTGCTGGTTGATGCCGTAGGAGGCGTAACCCACCCGGACTTCGTTCAGCGCGCGATTGCTGAGCACATTGGTGACCTGGCCAATGACGTCGGTGTTGTGCTCGTCGTTGCTGTTCGTCGCGGAGGGATGGTTGGAAGTACCTGGACCGAACGGCTCGAACAACGTCGACCGCGAGACCTTTCCCATCAACCGCATCCTCGACGATACCTGCTCGTCCACGCGCACCCCGCCGAGCCTGACGTTTCTGATGCCGCTCAGCGAGACGTTGAATTGCGGGTACGGCGTATTCCAAATCGACGTCAGCGGCTGGCGCTCGTATTCGTAGTTGGCAAAGAAGTGCAGACGGTTCTCGAGGATCGGACCGCCGAACGTCCCGCTGATCTGCTGATTCGCGTACGGCAGCACCTGTTTCAGCACGGGATCCTCGGCGTTGAACTTGCTGTCGCGGAAGTTGCCGACCAGCGAGCCGGCAAACATGTTGGTGCCCGATCTGGTGATCGCATTGACCTGCACGCCGGAAGACCGGCCCTGCGTCGCGTCGAACCGGTTCGAGATGAACTGGAATTCGGCGATGGAATCGTTGCTGTATCGGGACTGGTTGCCGGTGCCGAGGTTCGACGTCACCTGCTGGCCGTCCACGTTGAGCTGGAACTCCCTGACGTCGACCCGGTCCTGTACGGGCAGCGCGCCCTGCTGGTTGGTCCGGTTCCCAGGGGCCAGCAAAGCGAGCGACATCCAATTGCGGCCCTGCGACGGCAGGTCGGCCACCTGTCGCGGATCGATGTTGCCCCCCAGTTTCGACTGGGTGACCTCGATGAGCGGAGTGGCCGCAGTGACCGTCACCGTTTCAGCGACGCCCGACGGAGTCATCTGCAGGTTAATGGCCGCCGTCTGGCCGACCAGCAACTCCAACCCACGCCGCGTGACGGTCGTAAAGCCCTGGAGCTCAGCCGTGATTACGTAGCCGCCAACCCGCACCCGGATCTGATAAGCGCCGCGCGCATCAGTCACACCTTCGAAGCTGTTGCCCGAGGCCTCGTGGACGGCCCGGATCGTCACGCCGGGAAGGACGGCGCCGGTCGCGTCCGTCACCGTGCCGTTGAGCTCCGCTTCCTGCGCATACGCGGCACCGGGCACCGCCAGGAGCGCGCAGATCAGAATCAACCGTCTCACCAGGCTCGACCTCATGGGGACCTCCTCGCACGCAGGGCGATGCTGCGGCGACCGACGAGTCATGCCAAATTGATCTTGGGGCCGAATGGAGCACGCGCAGGACCGGCGACGCGCAGCGACCGCGAGGACGAGGTTCGACGACATCATCAGAATCCTCGAAGCGGCCGAATTCTAGGCGCCGCTGCACGGGCCTGTCAATCCTTTGGTGCCCACGTGCCAGGTTGAAGCCCACCGGCTTTCAGCCGGTCAGTGTGGAAATCACCACCGAGCTCGCCGAGACGACCGAGCAAACCCGTGCTTCGGACTTCTCGGTGATCCCGGTGACCTCGCGGTTGACGTTGAAAACTGACTGCCAGATGCGGACGCTTGACCGGCTCACGCCAACTGTGTAGGGTCTTTGCGAGGATCGAATCGCAATCGGTACTGCGCGGGAGGCATGACGTGAGAGGCAACAGGCAACGCCAGTTGGTGATCGGGATGGCAATGGCCGCGGGGCTGCTTTTGAGCACGGGGTCCGCGATCGCGCACCACGGAACCGCGAACGTGTACGACATGAGCAAGCCGGTGGTGATGAAAGGGACGCTCACGAAGTTCGAGTGGACCAATCCGCACAACCAGATCTTTTTCGACGTGACCGACGAAAAGGGCGTCACCCACTGGACGGCCGCGACCGAGCCGCCGCAGGTGATGCTGGAGCTGGGGTGGACGCGGAAGTCGCTGACGATCGGTGAGCAGGTCACCGTGTATGTCTTCGTGGCGAAGAATGGCGCGCCGGTGGGGAATCTGCAGAAGATCGTGTTGGCGAACGGGACCGAGCTGTCCGCTGGCCGGGGAGGGCCGGCGCCCGGCGCGGCCGCCCCGCCTGCTCCCCCGGCGGGCAAATAGCGCGAGAACCACGACCGGCCCGGGCACGTCCGGCAGCGAAAGGTGTGGTCGAAACGTCTCGTCGGCGCCCCCGTGGCTGAAACGGGTCAGGCGCCGGGCGCGGCCGGGGCCTGCGGCCCCTGGTCTTGCAACCTCAGAAAGGCGATATATGCGACATCGGTTCACGCTGTCCGTGCTGGTCGTGCTGGCGATCCCGCTGGGGGTCGCGCGGGTGGGGACGCGCGGCGCGGCCGTGGCGGCGGGTGGCCAGGGCAGCGCGGCGGGGGTCCCGGACTTATCGGGAGACTGGACGCCGGATCCGCGCCGTGGGGGCTTCGGGCAGAGCTTCAGCCTGTCGGACCAGGGCGGGCGGAAACGGGGCCAGGAAGACGACATTCCGTATCTGCCGTGGGCGCGAGAGAAGACCCTGGCGGAAAAACCGTCGACCGGGCCCAACCCCTTTTTCGGGGAGACGACGGACCCGCAGGTGCTGTATTGCGAGCCGCCGGGGGTGCCGCACATCTACTTATGGCCGATCAAGACGAAGTTCGTGCAATCGGCCGAGGCGGTGTATGTGCTGTACGAGCTGGGGCCCTACTATCGGGTGGTGTGGCTGAATGCGAAGCATCCGGCGGACCCGGACCCGCAGTGGTGGGGCCACTCGATCGGGTCGTATGAGAACGGGAACACGCTGGTGGTGGACACGGTGGGGTTCAACGACAAGACGTGGCTGGATCAGATGGGGCATCCGCACACGGAGCAGTTGCACCTGATCGAGCGCTACAAGCGGGTGGACGCGACGACGCTGGAGCTCGACCTGACGATCGACGACCCGGGCGCGTACACGAAGCCGTGGACCGGGCATCGGAACTTCACGATTTCGAAAACGGGGTTCTTACGCTACCAGCAGATCTGTTCGGTCCGCGAAAATCAGCAGTTCAACGACAACCTGTACAAACCGGCCGCCACCGCGCCGCCCGCCAAATGACCGACAGGTCAGCGGGATCCACGACGTGAAGACCTGCAAGTGGAGCGCGGTTGGCGGTCTGCTGATCGCCGCCGCCGCGATCCTGAGCGGCCAGGAAGCCTCGCGTTCCGGCATCGCCACCGGCGCCCCGATCAGGATCGGCTTCCTGGCCCCCCTCTCTGGTCCCTACGTCCAGAACGGCCGCGACATTCTCAACGGCTTTCTGCTGGCGTTGGACGAGATGTCATATCGCGTCGCCGGACGGCCGATCGAGCTCATCGTCGAAGACGATGAAGCGATCCCGGCGGTGGGGTTGACCAAGGCGCGAAAGCTGATCGAACGCAACAACGTCCATCTGATGGCGGGCGCTCTGCTGTCGTCGACCGGCTACGCGCTCGCCCCGTATCTCGACTCGGTCGGCGTGCCGATGATGTATCCCGTGGTCTCGGCCGACGACTTGACGCAGCGAAAACGAAGCCAATGGGTCGTACGGACCGGCTGGACCGCCAGTCAGCCCAATCATGCGTTCGGCGAGTACGCCTACCACGTCCTCAAGGTGCGGAAGGTCGCCACGGTCGCCCTCGACTACGCGTTCGGCTGGGAGTCGGTGGGCGGTTTCCAGCGGACTTTCGAAGCGGAGGGCGGGAAGATCACGCAGAAAATCTGGGCCCCGGTTTCGGTGCACGATTTCGCCCCATATCTCGCGCAGATCGGGCAGGACGTCGACGCGGTCTACGCGCTGGTTCTCGGCCGTGCCGCGCTGCAGTTCATGCGTCAGTACAAGGAGTTCGGACTGAAGGATCGCGTTCGCTTGATTGGCGGCGGGACCACCACCGACGAGCATGTCCTGCCGTTCATGGGGGACGAGGCGCTGGGGGTGATTACGGCGCTGCACTACAGCGCGGCGCTGCAGACGCCGGCCAACCAGAAGTTCGTGGCGGCGTACCGTGCTCGGTACAAGAAAGTGCCGAGCTACTATTCTGAGAGCATGTACAGCGGTGCCAAATGGCTGGTGGCCGCGGTCGAGGCGGTTCACGGTCGCGTGGAAGATCGCGAGGCGCTTCGCGAGGCGCTTCGCACGGTGCGCGTCACCGACCTGCCGCGAGGGCCGGCGCAACTGGACGAGTACGGCAGCCCGGTCGAGAACGTCTACATCAGGAAGGTCGAGCGTGTGAACGGCGAGCTGCAAAATAGCGTGATCGAGACATTCCCCAAAGTGTCGCAGTTCTGGAAATACAATCCGGCGGACTATCTCAAGCAGCCCCTGTATTCCAGAGCGTACCAATGACATCCCCGGCTTCACACGTGGAGTGTTCGGCAACTTGTTGGTGACCTTCATGCGCCTGGTGGTTCGAGATTTCCTTGCGTCTTCCGAAGACGGACGCCAGGTACGAGACGTCGAATCCGACGCCCGCGGTTGCTTGCCTTTTGCGCGATGAACGCTGTCGCGCGCGGCATCGACTCGGACTCCTGTCTCGTCGTCGATCATGTCGCCCGGATTTTTGGCGGATTGAAGGCCGTCGATGGCGTCAGCCTGGCGATTCGCCGGGGCGAGCGTCGAGCGCTCATCGGACCCAACGGCGCCGGCAAGACCACATTGTTCAATCTGATTAGCGGCGAGCTGCCGGTCAGCTCGGGGTCGATCAGGTTGTTCGGCGTGGACGTCACCAGGTCCGCGCCGCATCGGCGCGCGGCGCTCGGCATTGCACGCACATTTCAAATCACACGGCTGTTCCAGAATCTGACCGTGTTCGAGAACGCCCTCCTGGCCTGCGAAGCGCTGGATCGCCGGAAGTTCGCGATGCACCGGGCTGTCGGAAGCTATGCGTCACTGGTGGATGGCGCCAGCGCGCTGCTTGAGGATTTCGGGCTCGGGCCCGAGCGTCGGCGGCTGGCCCGGCATCTCGCGTACGGCGACCAACGGAAGCTCGAGGTGGCGCTATCGCTGGCCGGCCGGCCGCGGCTGTTACTGCTCGACGAGCCGATGGCCGGGCTGTCGGGCGGCGAACGGGATTCGATGCGACAACTGATCGAACGGCTGGACCCGGCCATCGCCCTCCTCCTGATCGAGCACGATATGGACGTCGCCTTTGCGTTGGTCGAGACGGTGACGGTGCTCTTTCAGGGCACCGTCCTCGCCGACGGTCTGAAGAGCGATGTCGCCGCCAACCCGCAGGTGCAACAGGCCTATCTGGGTGTCGCCGTCGCGTGACGAGATGCTGCGCGAACGCCGCGCGTTGACGGAGACGGTATGCGACCTGCTCTCTGCGGTCTCTGGTGAGGTGTATTCGTTCATTTCCAAAAGCGTAGCCACGAAGCACGACGTCACACAGGCACCAAACAGAATGGTTTTTTCGTGTTTTCGTGTTTTCGTGGTTGCATTTGAAGTTTACAAGACGGCAGAAAAGGGCCACCAGGTGGAACGTTGCGTTCATAGTCTGCTGAGCCTTCGAAGGTGCCGATGCTGTCCGTGACCGATCTCCACACCTACTACGGCGACAGCCACGTGCTGCAGGGCGTGTCGGTGCAGGTCGCGCGCGGAGCGGTGGTCGCGGTGCTCGGCCGCAACGGCGTAGGAAAGACGACGCTGTGCCGGTCGATCGCCGGTTTCACGCCCGCCCGATCGGGGCGAGTGGTGTTCGATGGCGTCGACATCACGTCGTGGCCACCGCACCTGATCTGCCGGCGGCGTCTCGGGACTGTTCCGCAGGGCCGCCGCGTCTTCTCGTCGGTCACCGTGGCGGAACATCTCGGCATCGCGGGCCGGCGGCGACAAGACGCGGCCGGATGGGACGTGGCCAGGATCTTCGAAGTGTTCCCACGCCTCGCTGAGCGCCGCCACCACCGCGGCGGCGAGCTCAGCGGTGGGGAGCAGCAGATGCTGGCGATCGCGCGTGCACTGGTGGCGAATCCGACGCTCGTGGTCATGGACGAACCGACCGAAGGCCTCTCGCCGGCGTTGGTGGCCGAGGTCGGCAGTTTGATCCGTCGAGTCAAGCGAGAGGGCACATCGGTGCTGCTGGTCGAACAGAACGCGGCGTTTGCCGTGACGCTCGCCGATCACGTATTCGTGATGAGCCAGGGAAAGATCGTGCATTCGTCGGGACCGATGGCGCTGTGGGAAGACGAAGCCATCAAGGCACAGTGGCTCGGCATGCCGCCCCAGTCGGCCCGTCCCGGCGCGTGAGCGAAGCCACAACGTTTTAACGCAGAGCATGCGGAGGTCGCAGCGATTCCCCAGTTCTTCTCCGCGGTCTCTGTGGTCTCCGCGTTGAACGTTTTCTTACAGGCTCTTAAGACGTTGGCATCGTCATTTTCTGGGCAGATCACCGAGAAAACATTCTCGGTTCATTTCCGGCCAATCGCAGCGGCGAGCCACAACGTAGTAGGATCTGCCGGCACGGTTCGCTGACAGGGAGAGGGTAGAGACATGAATCGTGGATCGAAGCGAACGACGATCCTTGGCGTGACGGCGACGTCGGTTGTCTGGCTGCTGAGTGCGCTTGTCGCCGGCCAGGGCGGTTCGGCGCAGAAGCCGCCGATGGCCGAAGAGGTATTCAAGAACGTTCGAGTACTCAAGGGCATTCCCGTGGACGAGTTCATGGGCACGATGGGGATTTTCTCCGCCGCCCTGGGCATGTCCTGCGAGGACTGTCACGAGGCGTCGGATGCCAAGTGGGAGAACTACGCCCTCGATACGAGCCCCAGAAAAACCACCGCGCGCCGCATGATCCAGATGATGGCGGCGATCAATCAGGGCAGCTTCGGCGGGCGCCAGGTCGTGACCTGTTACAGCTGCCATCGCGGGGCCGATAAGCCGAAGACGACGCCGAGCCTGACCGCAATCTACAGCACTCCCCCTCCCGAAGAGCCGCCCGACATCATCCCCGTCGCTCCGAATGCCCCACCGGTTGATCGGATTCTCGACAAGTATCTGGCCGCGATCGGCGGGGCGCAGAAGCTGGCCGGGGTCACCAGTTTCGTCGCCAAGGGCACGAGCGTCGGCTACGGTCCTGAGGGGACGAATCGGCCGGTCGAGATCTATGCGAAGGCTCCCGAGCAGCGGACGACGATCATCCACACGCTCGATGGCGACAGTACGACGACGTTCAACGGCACCGCCGGTTGGATTGCGGCCCCGCATCGTCCGGTGCCGGTGCTCGAGTTGACCGGCAGCGACCTCGGCGGTATCAGACTCGATGCGGGACTATCGTTCCCGGCCCGAATCAAACAGACGTTCAACAATTGGCGCGTTGGCGCGTCCAGCACCATCGACGATAAAGATGTCGAGGTCGTGCAGGGTACCAGCGCCGGCGGTACGCTCGCGACGTTGTATTTCGATCGTGAATCCGGCCTGCTGCTGCGGATGGTCCGCTACGCCGACTCGCGGGTCGGCCGGCTGCCGACGCAGTTCGACTATGCAGACTATCGCGACGTGTCCGGGGTGAAGATGCCGTTCAAGTGGAAGATGACCTGGCTCGATGGCTTCGAAGACCTCACACTGACCGAGATTCAGCCGAACGTGGCCATCGACGCGGCGAAGTTTGCCAAACCGCGCTGAGTGACCGCGGGGCACTGGCTCACTCATTCGTTCGTTCTTTCATTCATCGAGGAGATTCATGGGCGCTAATTTTGGGATTGCCGGACTTGATTGGCAGCAGCGCGTCAACTGGGATCGGATGCGGAAATATCGCCTGGAGCGGGCGCGCGAGCGCATGAAGGCGCACGGCCTTGGCGCGATGCTGTGCATGTACGACGAGAACGTCCGCTACCTGACCGGCACGCTCACGCCGGGCTGGAACCGGCTCAAACCCGGGCTCCGATACGCCATGCTCTGCGGAGACGATCCGCCGGTGCTGTTCGAGCAGGGCGATCTCGGCTATCAGATCGAGCGCCACTCGCCCTGGATTCCGAAGGAGAACGTGCGCTACTCGTATGCCTGGATCAAGGGCGCGGCCGGTTCGGCCTCGCGCCAGCAGGTCGGGAAGTTCACGGCCGCCGTCATCCAGGAGATGAAGAAGAGCGGCGTGGCCGGCATGAAGCTGGGCGTCGATTTCATCGACATCAACATGCTGGCGGCATTCAAGGAGGCGAACATCGACTGGGTCGACGGCATGTCGCCGATGATGGAAGCCCGGGCCGTCAAGAGCGTAGACGAGCAGGAATGCCTCCGGATCGTCGGCGCAATCGGCGACGCCGCACACTGGGAAACGATGAAGTTCCTCAGGCCGGGCATCACCGAAAACCAGGTCACCGCGCACATCATGCATTTCCTGTATTCGTTTGCGGGGATGGAGGATGTCGAAGACGTGATCGTGTCGTCGGGGCCCAACACCTGGCCGAACTGGCGCAACTTCTCCGACCGCATCATTCAGCCCGGCGACATCGTCTTCATGGACCTGGCGGCCCTGACGTGGAATGGCTACAAGTCGTGCTACTACCGGACATACTGCGTCGGTAAAGAGCCGAGCGACGAGCAGAAGGAAGTGTACGCGACCGCGCTGAAGTGGCTGTACGACTCGATTGGCGCCGTCAAAGCCGGGACCACGACGCGAGAAATCGCCTCGCAGTGGCCGTCCGCGAAGGAGGCCTACGGGTACGAAGAGGAGGATCAGGCCGCGGCGAACCTCTGGGGCCACGGGCTGGGGTTGGCTCAGTACGATCCGCCGGTGATCTCGCGCATCTGGTCACTCGACCACCCGATCGAGATCAAGCCGGGAATGGTCTTCGCGCTCGAGACGCAGCACGGCAAGATGTTCCGCTGGGGCGTACGCATCGAGGAGATGCTCATCGTCCACGAGGATCGCGTCGAGATCATCTCCAACTTCCCGGTCCAGCAGATCACCGTCGTCGATCCGATGCCGGGCTATGGGGCGCACGTCCGCTAGTCCTGTTGTCTGAATCGAGTCTGTCAACGGGCTGGCCATCGATGGCGCGGCCAGCTCGTTGGCAGGTTGACTTGTCAGAGGGCACGAATGCGCGTGAAGGAGCTCACTTCTCGTGCCTTCGTGCCTTCGTGTTTTTGTGGTTGCATTTGGGATTGACGAATTGATGGATTCACTGATCGTTCCGCTGTCCTCGCCCGAGGCGGTCGATGCCAACCGCTTCGGTCCAAAGGCGGCCAATCAGGCCGCGCTGGGGCAAGCGGGCCTTCCCATCCCGGATGGGTTTTGCATCGACGCCGCGGCGTACCGTCTTCAGCTCGCGGCACTGGATCTCGAGTCGTCGGCGCGAGGCGCGTTTGCCGCGTCCGATCCTGCGGAGGCCCGGCAGCACGCCCTGCGGATGAAGCTCGAGCTGCTCGCACAGCCGATCGCGGAGCCTGTCGTCGAGCCCCTGCTCGAGGCGTGGCGAGCGCTCGTCGCGAGAACCGGCGAGCCCACGGTGGTGCGATCGTCGGCGCTGGTCGAAGATCGTGACGGTGCCAACTTCGCCGGACAATTCGAAAGCTATCTCGGCATCGAGCACGAATCGGAATTTCTGACCGCCGTTCGCGCCTGCTGGGCAGCGCTGTGGTCGACACGGGCGCTCCGATACATGGCGACGCACGATCTCGACCCGGCGGATACAGCCATGGCGGTGCTGGTGCAGCCGCTGGTCGCCGCGAAGGCGGCCGGCGGCGGTTTGAGCCGGACGGCAACCGGAGAGATGGTGGTGACTGCAACGTGGGGACTTGGCTCGGCGATCGCGCAAGGTGAAGTGACGCCCGATCGATTCGAGCTCAGTCTGGAGGGCGAGCTCCTGCATGTGGCCGTCGGCCAGAAAGACCACAGCGTCGGGTGCACCCATCGCACGCCGGCGACTCAGGCCGTGCCCCGCGCGCTCGCCAGCAAGCCGTGTCTCGAGTCATCGCAAATTTCCGATATCGCACGTCTGCTGCGGCGGGCCGAAGAGGTGCAAGGCGGTCCGGTTGAAATCGAATGGGCGCTCGACGAAGGTGGATTCAAGCTGCTGCAGGCGCGGCCGCTCGGCATTCACCCGGCGCATGTGCCCGATGAGATCTGGCTGCAGCATCCACGGGTCAGCGGACATCCCGCAGGCGTGGGATGGGGCGTAGGCCGTGCCGTGGTGATCAACTGTGAGTGTGAGTTATCGCGCGTCGCGACCGGCGACGTGCTGGTCACCAGGGTCGCCGGACCCGCGCTCGCGCACGTCCTGTCTCGCGTGGCGGGCGTCGTGACCGAGCGCGGCGGCAGCACCTCGCACTTCGCCTCGCTCGCGCGCGAGCGAGGAATCCCGATGGTCCTGGGCGTCGACGATGCCACCCGTCGCATTCCGGACGGCGCGCAGGTCGCCGTCGACGGGGTCGCGGGGATTGTCCGATGGATGAGGTCGTCGCCGGTTGGTCTGAGAGCGTGATGCCGTTCGGAATTTCACACGTGAGCATGACCAGAAAACAGACAAGATCGCGCGAGTCCGCTTCAACAGCCACCACAGACCGACGACGCGCGCCCGTTTCGCGAACGTTGGTGTCTAACGAAGTGTTCGTCGATTGACACCGATGACATCCGCTTCCAAGGCGCGTCGGGTCAACGGCATGTCGAAGGAGGGTCGCCCGATGCGTGACATGTTCCGCGATGTCGTGACTCATCGTGCCAGGCTTCGCAACTCGATCGTCGCTCCGTTTGCGTCGATTCCCGTTTTGATCGTCTCGGTCGTTGCGTGCTGGTCGTTATTTACGTTCGCGTTGCCGATGCCAGTCGTTGAGGCGATCAACTTCGTTCAGGTCGACGTTCGACCTCCGGCGCTCCCGTCACCGCCGACGAGGCGCGACGATGTGGCGAGCAGGCCGATCAGCAGCAGTCCGAACATCACGCCGATCAATGCGCCGGACGGCTTCACGCCGGAATCCCAACGGGTCGTCGTTGTGGCCGACAACCTTCCGATCGACCAAATTCCGGGAAGCGAATCACTGCCGGCCGCGATTACGACCGAGTTGAAGCCTGTTACACCGCCGCCGGCGCCGGTTGTCAGCCAGCAACAACAGCCGGTCGCGGTCGGCGGTCTGGTCAAAGCACCTACGCGTACCAACAGCGTAGCGGTGGAGTATCCCGCAATCGCACGGGCCGCACGGGTACAAGGCGTGGTGATCATCGAGGCCACGATCAGCACGAGTGGTAGGGTTATCGATGCGAAAATCCTGCGATCAATTCCTCTGCTGGATGCCGCTGCCCTCGACGCCGTGAAGCAATGGGAATTCACGACGCCGACACTCAACGGTCAACCGGTGCCGGTCGTCATGACGGTCACCGTCAACTTCACGCTGCAGTAGAGCTCACGGTCGTCCAGTGTGAATCGACCGGCATGCGCCGCGCAGCGGGGCCGGCGCGGCTCCGTCAATCCTGCGGTTCGGTCTCGGCCTCGAGATAGCGGATGCGCTTGTGGACGTCGGTGTTGATCGAATGGTACGGCTGCGACAGGTTGCCGGCGTCGAACAGCGTCTGGCGCATGTGCTCCGCGTCGTCGTAGCCGATCGCGTCGGTGAAGATCGGCAGCAGATAGTCGATGCCCAATCTCGAGGGCTTCATCAACAGTGGATCGTAGAGCGCGGGATGCATCTGGCGGGCGTGAATCAAGCCCCATCGATCGCGAAAACGATTGGCGTCGTAGCCTTCGACGTGAAACCCCTTGTCGGTGTTGTATTGGAGAATCGACACCGCGTTGTTGCGTCCCTCGACGAGCAGGTCGACGGCTTTCGAACCGAGCTGCGCGGCGTAGAATCGGTCGAACAGAATCGGCCGTCCGCCACGCTGCGTGTGTCCGACCTTTCTGGTGAAGATCGCCTCCCGGGCAGAGCCGCCGCGCCGGTAGCGTTGGAAATAGCGGTCGCCCAGCCTCTCGATCATCTTCGTGCGCAGCGCCTCCGCGGCTCCGCTCAACGCGACGTTGCCGGCCGGGTCGGTGGATGTCGACTCGGCGCCGAGCTCGGTGCCCTGCTCGTCGACGATGCCCTCGCCGCAGACGATGACGACATTCTTCTGGAGGTCGTAAAGATGCCTGACGCGCTCGACCAGTAGCTCGGTGTCGAGCGGATGCTCGGGAATCAGGATGATATCCGGCTGGCCGTACGCCGTGCCGAGCGCGATGTAGCCGGAGTGCCGGCCCATGACTTCGATAATCGCGATGCGTCGATGGCTTTCGGCGGTGGTGCGGATGCGCTCAACGCCTTGCGCGGTCACCAGCACCGCGGTGGCATAGCCGGGCGTCGCGTAGTTGACGATTTGATTGAGGTCGAACACGGCGCTCGACGCCGTGCGGGTGTAGCGGTGCCCGCGGTTGGCGCCGGGCTCGCGGACGCGGACCCATTCGTCGGGCTCGCTTGGATAATTCAGCCCGAGATCGTTGTCGATCGTCTTCGGGGCGAGGACGGTGGGCAGTCGCTCGGCGAGCGGCTGCAGCCCGTTCAGCGTGCCGTCGCCTCCGACGCAGATCAGCCCTTCGATGCCCAGCTTGTGCAGGCGCGATGTGACGAGGTCGAGGTCGTCTTTCTTGGTCGGATCGACGTAGTCTCGCGAGGAGCCGATGAGCGTGCCGCCCTTGGTGGCATCGAGCTCGGGAATCTCCTGAAACAGCGGATTCAAGTGCACGTGCGGCACGCGCGGGTTGAACAGGCAGTTGAAGCCCTTGATCAATCCGAAGATTTCAATGCGTAGCCGGTTGGCGCGCACGACCGCGCCGTGGATGGCGGCGTTCAGTGCAGGTGTATCCCCTCCGGCAGTCAGAATGCCGATTCGTTTCATAGCCGTTGCTGTTCTCCCCGATCCGTCCCGTCACCGTGCGCCGCATTCTCTACGACCGCGAACACTGGACGAGGATGCTACGGCGTCGAAAGTATCACAGCCCCGGCTCACAGCCCGTGGTAAAAGTCCGTCTGCATTCGGCGAACGCTGCATCCCGCTTCCCACCCCAACGCGGGTGCCGCGTTGGGGGCCCCGGGCCTCGCGGCGTTACTCAACGCTCAAATGCTCCCGGTATTCTCGCGTTTCGCGCCTTGCGATCCGGGCGCATCGTCCGCCTCGGTGCGACGACGGACTTTCACTACGGGCTGCTAACGCTGCGTCAACAGAATCCATCCTTGTTTCAACCGCCGCCGACCGCCAATCGTCACCTGGCGGCGAGGTAGGCCCGCCATCCGCCGAACGCCGTGATCTCTTCCTGGCCTTCGCAGAGGGCCGGCTCTCCAAGCACGCCCAGCACCGTCGATCCATCTGCCAGCCGTATTTTTCCGATGGTCAGGCCGTCGGGTTCGTGCACGAGAATCGACGCCACGCCCTCCGCTGGGACCGACCAGACCTCGACGGCGACCGCCGCGCCGCCATTGGTGACACGCACCATGGCCGGGTGGCGACCGCCGATCGACCACAAACGGTACGACGGCGACGTCGTCGCGTCGCGAACATACGCTCCGCCCGCCGCCAGCAGGTTGGGGTTGAGCTCGAGGCCCCGCATCAACGTGCCGTTCACCGCCAGGAGAACGTGCGAGGCACGGCCCGCCTCTTCGGTCACGCTTCCGCCGGAATCCCTTCGCCGTGTCCGTCGTGGGCTCGCTCGACAGCCTTCTCGGTGACCGTCGCGAATTTGGCGCAGGCCACGAAGATGCCGGCAATGACCAGATAGCTGACCGCCACGGTCGGTGTCTGTCCGATGCCGATCTGTTCGCCGTGCATGAAGCCGAAGAACGTGAGAGCCGCCCCGGCCAGCGAGAACGCGGACGCCTTCATGAAGTCGCGGTCGATGATGAACACCGCGATGGCGCCGAGAATGAGCCCGCCGAGGATCGATCCTCCGCCGAGCACCCGCAGCCCGTCGTACAGCACGCCCTGATCTTTCATCTTGCCGACGAGATCGGTCATTTGCGCCGGTGTGAGCGTCGCCACCACCGTGCCGGCTGCCGCCAACGAGTTGTTGATCTGCGTGAGTCCCCAGTTGGCCAGGTGCGGCACCAGGGCCAGCACAATCGCGGGCGCGTGACTCTTCGGCGTTTCCTGGAAGGCCTGCGAGCCGATCAACATCCCGATATAGAGCAGAATCGGCAGGATGGCCACGGTGGGAATCAGCGCCAGCATCAACGA
Organism: Acidobacteriota bacterium; assembly: GCA_040007095.1. Lineage (GTDB taxonomy): Bacteria > Acidobacteriota > Vicinamibacteria > Vicinamibacterales > CAVVIG01 > JBDTVS01. Next base: position 11,400 of record JBDTVS010000105.1, on the reverse strand, counting down.
GATGGTGCCAAACCAGCACAGCAGGATGACCATGACCCCTGTCGCGGCAGAATAGCCGATGCGTCCGCCCATGGCCTTCCAGCCCGGATGTCCGATGTAGACGGCGTTGATGTACGGGTTTCCCATCATCGACCCGATCAGGCTCACGACGCCGTCGGCGGTCAGCACGCGCGTGGTTGGAAAGCTGTCGCCGGCGACCGCGGCGCTCTCCACGTTGTCGATCGCCTCGACCAGGTCGTAGATCCCGAAAGGAATCGCCGTAATCAGGATCACGCCGAGGAACTGGAAGCCGGAGAAGACGTGCCCGAACGCCGGAATCGGCACATGGAAGCCAAAGTTGGCGACCGAGTCCGTCAGCCCCTTGATCGTCATGTCGCCGAAGTTGAGGCCGACGGCGGTCGATCCCCAGGCGATGAGCGTGCCGACCGCAATGGCGATCAGGCCGGCCGGCATGCCGCCGTAGCCGATACCGCCGAACCAGCTCAAGAGAATGATGGCAAAGCACGTGATGCCAATCACCGGCGTCATGAACGTCTGAAGCGCCGGAGCCATCGAGATGAACGTGACCGAGACGCCCGCGAGCGTGCCGAGCAGCGCGGCGCGCGGGGTGATCTTCCTGATGAAGGGTCCGACGAAGCCGCCGATCATCAGCACGAAGCTCTGGATGAACACCCACGTCAGCCCCGCCTCCCAGCCCTTGATCGGGTCGCCCGTTCTCGCGGCGATTGGCAGCATGATCACGAAGGTGACGATGAACATGTGGGGCACGCTGATGCCCGACGGCAGCGCGCAGACGTCGGTCCGCCCGGTCTTCTTGGCGAGGCCGTAGGCCAGCCAGGCGTAGTAAAGCGTGGACAGGCACAGCATGAGGCCGGTGGCCGGCAGGATGCGCCCGAATACGATCTCGTCGGGCAGCTTCAAGACGAACCGCAGCAGACCGGTGAGGGTGAGCAGGTTGACGAGGATGTTGGTGCCGAAACCGAAGAACGCGCTCCAGTCTCCGGGCACCCACAATTTGGGTTTCATCACTGACATGGTGTGGTCTCCCTGTGTGTGAGTCGAGTTGGGCGCTCAGGCGAGCGCCGCGAGAATGCTCTCTGAGTCCGATACCCAGCCAAAGATGCCGCCCTGAGCCTTGATCATCTTCAAACCCATCGTCTGGAACTCCGGAAAATAGGATCCGACGCAATCCTCCGGCACGAGACAGTCGTAGCCCCGGTCGTTGGCCTCGCGCACCGTCGTGTTCACGCACACCTCCGTCGTCACGCCGGTGACGATGAGCTGTGTAATGCCCCGGTTCTGCAGGATCGCGTGCAGGTCGGTCGCGAAGAACGCCCCTTTCCCCGGCTTGTCGATCACCGGCTCCGACGCCAGCGGATAGAGCTCGGGAATGATGTCGTGCCCGGCCTCTCCGCGGACGAGGATGCGCCCCATCGGCCCGACATCCCCGATCGTGGTCTTGCCGCCGCCGCGGATCTTCTTGGCCGGCGGTAGATCGCTCAGATCCGGACGATGGCCTTCGCGGGTGTGCATCACGGGCAGGCCTTTGTCGCGCCACGCGGCGAGCAGCTTCCGATTGGGCTCGATCACCCGGCGGAGCTGCGACACATCGTTGCCGAGCATTTCGCCGAAGCCGCCCGGCTCGAGGAAATCGCGTTGCAGGTCGATCAGCAGTAATGCGCAGCTCGCGGGGATGAACTCGAACGGGTACGGTTCCGCCTGCACCATGAGTGAGCGGTCTTTGGTCATGACATCGCCTTGATGAACGCTTGTGAGTCGGCGACGGCGCCGAACACCCCGCCCTGCATTTTGATCATGTTGATCGCCGCCAGGTGATTTCCGCAATCGGTGGCTCCGGTACAGTCGGACAGCAGCAGACACTCGTAGCCGCGGTCGTTGGCGTCGCGCATCGTGGTGTGCACGCAGACGTCGGTCGTGATGCCGGCGAGCGCGATGTTCTGGATGTTCTTGCGATGGAGCACCAGGTCCAGGTCCGTGGCGTAGAAGGAGCCTTTCCCGGGCTTGTCGATGACGGTTTCACCGGGAAGCGGGGCGAGCTCCGGAATGATTTCCCAGCCCGGCTCGCCGCGAACCAGAATCCGTCCACACGGTCCCGGGTCGCCGATGCCCGCGCCGATTCGTTGGCTGCGCCAGCGCTTGTTTGCAGGCAAATCGGACAGATCGGGGCGGTGTCCTTCACGTGTGTGCAGGATGTGATAGCCCAGCCCGCGCGCGGCCGCGAGAACATCCTGAATCGGCCGGATCGGCGCCCGCGTGAGCGACAGGTCGTAGCCCATCGCGTCGACATATCCGCCCTTGCCGCAGAAATCGGTCTGCATGTCGATGATCAGCACCACGGTGTTGTCGGGACGCAGATCGCCGTTGTAAGGCCACGGATAGGGAGCGGCGTCGACATGGCGCATCATCGGGCTATGGGGGCGGTGAAGATCAGGGCGATTGCAAAGTCCGAGCCGCGTGGCGGTCGCGGGGAAGATGTCGATGCGCCGCTCACTGGGTCTTCGAAAAATGAAGGGAGCGTTGGCATTTTGGAGCCACGCACCGTGCACGCCTGTCAAGAAATCGTGCAGATTCTCGAAATTTTCCGCGGTCTTGATGGTTCCGTAATGCCTTGCGGCGGATCAAAGACTGCTCGCGTGAGCCAGGCGGCGCGCCGGTGATGGCGCCAGGCGACACCAACGTTCTTGTAGGACTGCAGCTGGAGAAGCGACAGAATCGTTTGCTCACACCCTGGCGTCCCGAACGAGTGTCCGTGAGAACAGGAATACGATTGCCGTCGGTGGGCGTGATCTGGCGGTCGCAGCGGCGGCGAACCCGCGAACGTATCGCCCGCGCTGCTCTTGTGCCTCCGTTCTTGAAACTCGAGTCCAGTATCGGTGGGTCTCGATGGATTGACGCCGCCATGTCTGCGCAGGTTATTCAGTTCGCGACATTTTTGAAGCGTCCCGGCTAAGCACGACAAGGATGTAGTGGTGTCGGGCGAGACTGTCAGGCGGCGCGCGCCGACACGTCCGGGGTGTGCAGAGCAGAGATCTGCGACCGACCCGCGCGCTGGTGCGCACCTTGCTGTGACCACGTCACGTCTGACGCACGCTGAACTCTCCAATTCTGGGTTGGCCCGATGATCCTGTCGCCTATTCTGACCCTCGACCCGGCCAAGGTGGCCCGGGACCTCGAGTTCCTGATGGCCTGCTTCCGCGAAGTCCTCGAGGAATCGGGCGAGCTGCCGCTCGCTCGATATCTGCCGTGGGGCGGGACCGAGGCTCCCGTTCCCCACGAGGCGTCGCCGAAGCGCTTGTCGCAGGCGTACTCCATTGCCTTCCACCTGCTCAGCATGGTCGAACAGAACGCCGCCGTGCAGCGACAGCGCCTCGCCGAGGCCGAGCTCGGTCTCACGGCGATGCAGGCGTTGTGGGGACAATGTTTCCAACAGGTGCAGGAACGCCGCATCGATCCCCGGCAGATCGCGGCGGCGCTGCCCAGGATGCATCTCGAGCTGGTGCTGACGGCGCACCCCACCGAAGCCAAGCGCACGATCGTTCTCGATCACCATCGCAGCCTGTATCTCCTGCTGGTCAAACGCGAGAACCAGATGTGGACGCCCTACGAGCAGCGCGCCATTCGGGAGGAGATCAAAACGGTGCTCTCGCTGCTCTGGCGGACGGGCGAGATCTTTCAGCAGAAACCCGATGTCGCCGCAGAGCGGCGCAACATCATGCACTACCTTTACTCGGTGTTTCCCGACGTCCTTCCCGCGCTGGATCGCCGCCTGCGCCAGACCTGGACGTATGCGGGGTTTGATGCCGACCTGCTGCGCGCGCCCGGCAGTTTGCCGCAACTGAGCTTGAGTACCTGGGTTGGCGGCGACCGCGATGGCCACCCTTTCGTCACCGAGCAGGTCACGCGGCAAACACTGGATGACTTGCGGCTGCACGGCCTGCTGCTTCTTCAGCATCAGCTCGCGGGCCTGGCACGGCAATCAAGCCTCTCCGATCGCGTGCAACAGCCGCCGGCGGCATTGACCGAGCGCGTTCGTCAGTTGGCCGCCGAGCTCGGCGAACGCGGCCAGCAGCTGGTCCTGAGCAAGCCCGAGGAGACCTGGCGCCAACTGGTCACGCTGATGCTCGCCCGCCTGCCCCTCGAAAGCGTCTATCCGGAAGGCGGGCGGTTGCTGCACGGGGCCGGCCAGTATCAAGAGGCCGACGAGCTGCTTGGCGATCTTCAGCTGTTGTACGAATCGCTCAACGCGGTGGGCGCGTGGAGACTGGCCGACGAGGCGGTGGGCCCCGTCATCCGAAGCGTACAAACGTTTGGCTTTCATCTCGCCTCTCTCGACGTTCGTCAGAACAGCCGCTTCCATGATCTGGCGGTGGCGCAACTGCTGGCGGCGGCCGGTTTCGACGTAGCCGATTACCAGGATTGGGACGAACCCCGACGGCTGGATCTGTTGAACCGCGAGCTGGCGTCACCGAGGCCGTTTCTGCGCGCGGACACCTCGTTGGGGGCCCTTGGTCCGTGGGCGCAGGCGGGTCCCGAGGCGGACGCGGTGCTTCGCACGTATCGGATTCTGCTCGAACATCTCGACACGTGCGGGCCCAAAGGCCTGGGCGCACTGATCGTCAGCATGACGCGGCGGCTGTCCGATCTGCTCGCCCCATACCTGTTCGCCCGTGAGGTCGGCCTCACGAGCACCACGCCGGACGGGCTGGCCTGCCGGCTGCCGGTCGTTCCGTTGTTTGAAACGATCGACGACCTTGCGAACAGCCCGGAGATCCTGCGCGGCTTCCTGCAGCATCCCATGACCATCCGGAGCGTGAAGGCACAACAGCGCGAAAGCGGAAGCGATCACCTGGTGCAGCAGGTCGTGGTCGGCTACAGCGACAGCAACAAGGACGGAGGGATTCTCGCGAGCCTGTGGTCGCTGTACCGCGCCGAGGCGTCGCTGGCTGGTGTCGGCCGGGAAGCCGGCATCCGGATCCGCTTTCTGCACGGGCGGGGGGGCACCATGAGCCGCGGCGGCGGCCCTGAGCATCGCTTCGTCAAGGCAATTCATCCGGCGGCCCTCGGCGGAGATCTGCGGCTCACCGAGCAGGGCGAGACGATTGCCCAGAAGTACGCGAATCGCCTGACGGCGGTGTACAACCTCGAGCTGCTATTCGCCGGCATGACTCGGGCTACTCTGCTCGACTGGCATAGCCCGGAGCCCAGCCATGTCCTGGAGCCGACGATGGACTGGCTCGCCGACGCGAGCAGACAGACCTACACGAGCCTGTTGAACGCCGAGGGGTTTCTCACCTTCTTCCGTCAGGCGACGCCGATTGACGTCATCGAAGAAAGCCGCATCGGATCCCGTCCGTCACGTCGCACCGGCCAGCCGGCGCTGGCCGATCTGCGCGCGATCCCGTGGGTGTTCAGTTGGAGCCAGGCGCGCTTCTACTTGTCGGGTTGGTACGGCGTGGGCAGTGCGCTCGAGCGGTTGTTCGTCGAGCATCCCCATCAGTTCGCCCTGCTCACGCCGCACCTCTACACCTGGGCGCCGCTGCACTACGCGCTCAGCAACGCGGCCACGTGTCTGGCCGCCGCGGACCCCGCCGTGATGACCGATTACGCCACGCTGGTCGAGGACACTGCGCTGCGCGGCCGATTCCTCTCCCTGATTACCGCGGAGTTCCAGCGGACCGCGCGAATGCTGGAACAGATCTACGGCGGCCCGCTCGACGAGCGGCGGCCCAACATCGATGCCAGCCTGCGTCTACGACGCCAGCCGCTCGGTGTCCTGCACCGCCAGCAGATCGCGCTGCTGCGCGAATGGCGCGGCATGCGCCAGAAGGGCGAGGACGAAGGCGCCGCCGATCTGCTTCCCAACCTGCTGCTGACCGTCAATGCGATCGCCAGTGGTCTCGGCGCGACTGGCTAAAGCGGTTTCGACGAAAAATGCTCGTTTTCCGTCAACCACCGAGCACACCGAGCACACCGAGCCAAAAAAAACAGAGTGTTTCTTCTCGGTGGCCTGCTCAGAAAATGACGATGCCAACGTCTTAAAGAGCCTGTGAAAAAACGTTGTGGCTTTGTTCATGGATCCTTCAGACGGACGCTCACGGTTTTCATGCTCCGGGTGCGCCCCGGCTCATGACGACTCGGTGGCGAACGAAACGCCCCGGTCGCGGTGCTCGCGACCGTCAACCACGTCACCGCGCGGCGGTCACCGCATTGGGCGGCGGCGTCGACGACATGCCCTTGAACAGGAACTTCTGCGCTCGGTTGCCGGGATTCACTTCTGCCGTGTACAGGTTGCCTTTCGAATCGACCGCGAGATGATGCGGCGACTGAAAGTCGCCGGGCTTGGTGCCACGCGATCCAAACTGATAGAGAATCTGCAGCGTCTTCCGATCGATCACGACCACGTGTGAATTACCGAGGTCGGAGACGTACAGGAACTGCTGTTGAGCATCCGGCGAGAAACCAAGGCCGGCGGCCGACCCGTTTGCGGGACCGGCCCGGTTGATGAACACCTGTGAGACGTACTTTCCATCCGGCGAAAAAACCTGCACGCGTCGATTGGATCGATCGGCGACATACACGAGCCCATCGTTGGAGATCTTGACGGCGTGCACGGGATTGCTGAAGTTCGGCGAACCCGGACCCTCCGTGTCGAGTACGGGCGGCGCTGGTGGTCCGGCCGCCGAGGTCGACGGCGGCGCGCTATCGGGTGGATTGCCGAACGCGCCCCACATACGCTTGAATGCGCCGGTCTCAGCGTCGAACACAATCAGGCGACGATCGCCGTAGCCGTCGGCCACGAAGGCTTCGTTCGTTTTCCGGTAAACGAACACGTCGGCCGATCGATTGACGTTCTTCTGATCCGCGTTGCCCGTGCTCTGACCCTTCGCGCCGAACTGCTTCAGGAAGACGCCTTTCGTCGTGAACTTCAACAGCATGTCGTCGGTGACGCCGCTCCCGCCGATCCAGACGACGTCTTTGTAGTCGACCGTAATGCCGTGCTCGGTGGCCGGCCAGTCGAATCCCCGACCTGGCCCGCCCCACGCGTTGACGAATTTCCCGTCGGCGTCGAACTCGAGAACCGGGGGCGCGGCCCTTGCCTTCAACGCTTCTGCCACCGAGCCAGGACGCTGAAGAATCCAGACATGGTTGCGCCGGTCGACGTTGACTGAAGAGACCACGCCGACGACCCAGTTGTTTGGAAGCGCCGGCCACGACGGATCGACCTCGAAGACCGGCATACTGCGGGGGGCGCTCTGGGCCAGGCCCGCGAGTTCCCGGTGGCTGGCGGCGGCGACGAGGGCGAGTCCGACCAACGTGAGCCGGAGGGTTGTCTTCATGGGCCAGAGCATACACGTGTGATCGGCGGCCGTCACGCTCCGGCAGCCGGGCGCCTCCGCCGCCTCGAAACCACGCGGGCTTTCGCGCTGGGCTGTTAGAATCTGGGCTCCGTAGGTTGGACACTCGTAACATGTGGCGGTCAGGCGTCCTTTTGGCGCAGGGTAGCTTGTGACGAAACGAAACAGAGGTGATGTCATGAACAGGGTCATGAATAGCGGCGTCATGAAAAGCATAGTGCGGCGTACCGCCGTGGCAGCGGTGGTTCTCATCGCCGGCGTCGTCTCGCTGGCCACTGTCGGGGCGCAGCAGAAACGCGCGCCGGCCGCCGCGCTCACGGCCCTCGACTACTTCGAGATTCAGCAACTGGTGCACAAGTACTCGTTTGCCATCGATTCGTGCTCGAACAATGGCTACGACTACGCGGATCTCTACACTACGGACGGGATCTTCTATTGGGGCGTCGGTGCGCGCAAATCGGTCGGGCGCGAGGAGCTCGCCGAGGCGGCGGGAGGCGGCAAGAACGGATGCCAGAAGCTGAAACAAGCGACCCCCGAAAAGCCGCTGCAGACGCACACCACCGCCAATCTGGTGATCGAGCCCTCGCCCGAGGGCGCGATCGGGAAGTCCTATCTGGTCTACCCTGGCATTGAAGGCATCAAGGGCGATCCCGCCCACACCGGCCACGTGGGCGGCTATCAGGACGTGTACGTGAAAACACCGAACGGATGGCGGTTCAAGTCGAGACTGCACGTGTTCCCGCCGCAAATCCCCGGCACCATCGATCTGGCAAACATGCCGACCGCACCCGCTCGAGCGGCAAGGCCCTCGCAGTAGTGACTGGAGCATCGGAAAGAGAGCGCCCCGCGCCAGGCTCGATGTGCGACGCGGGACTCTCTATCGTTGCGGATCGTGGTATTCTGATTTCGCCGCTGCGTGATCGGCGGCGTTAAATAAAGGCTTCAAGCGACCACGCCCTCCTCCGGGAGGCAACAACAACACGGTCGCGGCCGGGAGGTGCATTATTGGGAAATAGCACCGGGGGCAGTCGTTAGATTTCCCCCAGATGTCTGAACACGGAGGGCCGGCCACAGTGCCGGCCCTTGGTGTGTACGGCGCCGGCCACAGTGCCGGCCCTTGGTGTGTACGGCGCCGGCCACAGTGCCGGCCCTTGGTGTGTACGGCGCCGGCCACAGTGCCGGCCTTTTGTGTGCTTTGTGGTTCCAAAACTCGCCGACGGCGTCAAAGACGAACAACAGTATGCCAGTGGAAAACGCTATGACGTCCCCGTGGTTCGTCAACGAGACGGACAACTGCCGCGCACGCCGCGCCACCCCTCGACATCGATCATGATCTGACCACCGACGGGACTGCCGCTGATCGACGAGGGAGCCGGACCAATCCGCACGCCGCCGCCGACATTTACTCCGTCCGGGGCGAACTGGCCCCTCTTGATCAGGCCGGTGATCTCGATCGCCGATCCCTCCTGACCTTTGATTTCCGCCATCAATTTCTTCGGTCCGCTCATACGCAGGTGCATGCCCACAGGAACGCCGGACCCGCCCGACCGATCTTCGGTGCGAGGACCGGCGGTGAAGATCAAGCCTTTGGAGCATCCCGGAATGAACACGCGCATGGAGTCCTTCGGAACGGGCTTCTCTTCCTGCGCACCAACAGGCCCGCTCAACATGGCGGCTACGACGATGAAGAAGACGGTCGCCTTCATAGAATCCCCCAATCCGATTCTGTTCCTTTTTCTTGCAGGCGTCTAACAGCTATTCAGCCACGTGATGTCCTGCCACCTTCCTTATGTGGTGACTTATCAGCAGGGCCGAGACAAACCCGCCGCGGGCGCGGGCAAGGTCAATTAGAATGAATCACCGAACCCACCAGGCCTAGAAGAACCATTTTCTCGGTGTCGATCTCGAGGCGGACGGCCTGTTTGGTGACGTGGCGATTGCCGATTCAACACGGCAACTGTTTCATCGCGAGGAGATGCACATGGGATTGCTTGATGGGGTGCTCGGCGGCATGGTCGGGGCCGGCATGATGTCGGTCGTGAGCGGCATCATCGAGAAGCATGGCGGGCTGCAGGGCGTAGTCAGTCAATTCGAAAAGAACGGTCTGGGCAATACCGTCAAGTCATGGGTGGGCACCGGACCCAATGACGCGATCTCGCCCGATGAAGTCCACAGGGCTCTTGGTCCAGACTTGCTGAAACAACTGTCGGAAAAGTCGGGCTTGTCGGTGCAGGATCTCGCGCAGAAACTGGCGCAGGTGCTGCCTCAAGCGGTAGACAATCTGACGCCCAACGGCGCCATCCCGAAGGGGTAAACCGCGTCCCTCTCTGCTATTTGCTACTGACAACCTGCCGTCGTCGCAGCCACGCCGGTCGCGCTCGCTCCAGAAGTTGACGACCTTCGCCATCAGTTCGAGCGGATCTCGGCCGACGCCGACGCGCTGATGGACTCACTGCGTGACGATCAATTCACCTGGCGCCCGGCTCCTGACGCATGGTCGATTGGGGAGTGTCTCGAGCACCTGAACGCCGCCGCGCGGGCGTATCTGCCGAGGCTCAGGTGACTCTGGGGGAACGGCCATCTCGAGAATTCAACTCCGGAGCGCGACCGCGTCCGCGAGTCGTTCGATATCCGATCGTTCGTTGTAAATCTGTGCCGACACTCTCGCCCAGAGCCGGCCGCGCCAGGCGTGGAGCTGGACCTCGATGCGGTCTTCGACCAGCATAGCCAGGCGGAGACGTTCCGCATCGGCATCGGAGGCGCCGGCGTCCGGCGGCAATGGCACGGTGACCATCGATCCCACCATGTCGTATGGGATATCGAACTGCGTGTGCCACCGTTGCGTGAGTATGCTGGCGGCTTCCAAGGCCAGACCGTGCATGTACTCGACGCACGCGTCGAAGTCCCATTGATGCAGACAGGCAATGCCCTCGGGCGCCGCCAGGTAGCTGGTCGGGTCGCCCGTGGCCGTGTGCTCGAACTCCTGGCGGAAGCCTTTGCCGCTGCCCCAGGACACCACCGGCGAGCGGAGGATGGACTGCCTCTCGGGCGCCGCCCAGAGAATTCCGCATCCGCGCGGAGCATGAGCCCATTTGTGCAGGTTGGCCGAATACCAGTCGACGCCAAGTGACGGGATGTCCAGCGGACGCGACCCGGGAACATGCGCGCCATCCACCAGCACCGGCACGCCGCGCGCGCGACACTCGGCTGCGATGGCCGCTACCGGCAGCACGAGCGCCGTCTGTGCGGTGACGTGATCAATCACGACGAGCCTGGTCTGCGGTGTCAGTGCCCTGACGATCGGCTCCACGACATCGCCTGAGTCGCGCACCGGGTACTCCAGGTGCACGGTTCGAAGGCTCGCGCCGCTGCGGTCGCACACGGACCCGGCCGCAAGCGCGATGGCGCCGTACGCCAGGTCGGTCATGACGACCTCGTCGCCCGGACCAAGCGGCAGCGATCCGATCACCGCGTTGAGGCCGGTCGTGACGTTGGGGACGAACACGAGATCGTCGGGCTGCGATCCGAGGAATGCCGAGACGGCGCCGCCGGCTTCACGCAGGCGTGATACCGCGCGCCATGGCATGGGTTGATGCCCGCCGAGCTCGCGCAGCATGAACCGCGAAGGCTGGCGTTCGATCTCGTCGCGGAGCGCTTGCTGTTTCTGCAGGACGCGCCGCGGGGTAGCGCCCACCGTGCCGTGATTGAGATACGTCCACTCTGGATCGAGCAGCCAGTGCTCGAGCATCGAGCGGCCGAAGGTCGACATCCCAGAATTCTACAGGATGCCTCCGCGTGCTCCTGGCGTCGCGACTGGTCTCTGTCCTGTTGGTCCAGCGGCTCCGATCAGCTCGAATACCTCGGGTCGAGGTCTCGCTCGCGGCCGCTCGAGGTGTCGATTCTCTTCGATCGGGGGGAAGTCCGTCTTAGGTTCCGAGGGGCGCCCGGGCCCGGTCATCACGCTTTCCTTCTAGTGTCCTGCGTTCGATGATTTAGTACACGGCTTCCGGCGCGCGGCGCCCGC
>JBDTVS010000104.1:0-21831 GCA_040007095.1 Acidobacteriota bacterium | reverse complement strand
ATGGGGTCGCACCTGGGGTCGCAGACGGGGTCAAGAGCGAAGGGGGAGCGACCCCTCTTTTTTCGCCGGGCCTTGACCCAGCGCCGCAGGCGCAGGCCCGGCGCCCTTTGGGGTCGCTCCCCCTTCGCGTCGGAAGAGACGTCATCAACGGATAGCAACGCGCGGGGCACGGACCGTGACGCACTGCGGTCACGAGTCGAACGCGACGCGCACACCAGGAGCGCGCACATGCCGCTGATCAAAGCCCGCACGCACCGTATCCCCGTCGTGCGCCACATCTGCCGCTTACAGGAGCCGAATCGCAGCGCGCTCGTCCAGTACGCGCTGTTCATTGGGGACACGGTGGACTACGTGTTGAATCAATTGATCGCGACCACCCTCGTAAAGGATCGCGATTTCGTCGAATGGCGCGCGGAGCAGCCCATCCCCACCCAGACCGCGAAGCTGGCGCCCCGTCGGCCTGCGCGCCCGAGTGCCACGCGCGTGCCCACGCCCGCGGCGGAGGGGTGATGCGGACCGTGTGGCAGCACCGCCTCGTGCTGAGTCTCGCGCTGACCGGGTTCGTGGGCGTGCTGGAACTCCAGGCGTGGCCGTTTCCGGCCGAGGATCTGGTCCTGGCCCTGATCCAGGCGGAGCGTCCCGGGCTCTACGCTGGCCTCCACTACACCTACACGACGCTGTGGTTCAGTGCGCCGTTCTTCGCGCTGAGTATGGGCTTCTCGCTGCTCTACATCTTTGCGTCCCGATGGGAACGCGGCGCGCCCGTTCAACCGTTGCCGTCCTATCCCGCACCGGAGACACGCGAGGCACTCTGTCTCGTGCTCGGCGAGCAGCATCACCGCACGTCGCCGGCGCGCGCCACGACGCCGCACTGGCTCGTCATTCCCGAACGTGGCCTCTACACGGGCATCGCCATCATCGGCGCGATCGGCACGGGGAAGACCTCAGCGTGCCTCATCCGTACGTCGAGCAGTTGTTGGCGTATCGTGCCCACGATCCCGAGCGGAAGGTCGGCGGCCTGGTCCTGGAAGTGAAGGGCGACTTCTGTCAGCACGTTCGCCGCCTCCTCGAGGACCACGGTCGCAGCGACGATTACATCGAAGTCAGTCTCGATTCCCGCTACCGCTATAACCCGCTGCACAACGACCTCGACGCCTATGCCCTGGCGTACGGCATCGCCACGTTGATGACGAATCTCTTCGGCAAGGGCAAGGAGCCCTTTTGGCAGCAGGCCAGCACCAATCTCGTCAAGTTCGTGATCCTCGTGCATCAGATCCTCGACCACTACGTCACGCTCTTCCAGGTCTACGAGCACGTCATCAATCCGGACAAGCTCCGCGCCGTGATCGCCGAAGGGGAGCGGCGGTTCGCCGTCCGCCCGCGCCGCCTCGCCATCGACAAGCGGGAACACCTGATGACGGCGCAGCTCACGACCTGGGCGTGGCACCCCGAGGACAACCAGCAGGAGACCTGGACCGACTGGTCCCAGGACGTCGAAGACACCCTCACGCGGGCGGGCATCTCGTATCGCGCGTACGACGCGCCGATGGCCACGGGTGACGCGCACAGGGTGGCCCAGTTCGACGCCGTCAAACGGTGGTTCGACGACGACTGGATGCGCATCGAGCCGAAGCTCCGCACCTCCATCGTCGAAGGCATCAGCGTGTTCCTCTCCTTGTTCGACGACAACCCCAAGGTCAAATACACGTTCTGTCCCCCCAAGGCCACCTACGATCCCGTCCACAATCCCGACGGCCGTCACGGCGTGCCGTTGCCCCCGCTCGCCGATCTGATCGAGCAGGGGAAGGTCGTGGCCCTGAATTTTCCGAGCGCCATGAATCCCGGCCTCGCGCGTGCGCTGGGCACGATGTTGAAGCCGGATTTTCAACGGGCCGTGTTGAACCGCATGTCCAAGATGCAGGCGGAACCGAACCGGCCGTGGCGCGCCGTCGCGTTCGTGTGCGACGAGTACCAGTCCTTCGCGACGACCGGGGAAAACGAACCATCCGGCGACGAGAAGTTCTTTTCCCTCGCCCGGCAGGCGCGCTGCATTCCGATGGTGGCCACGCAGAGCATCAGCTCCCTCACGTCCACGCTCCCGGGCGAATCGTGGCGCACCCTCTTGCAAGGCCTGCGCACGAAGATCTTCCTGGCGCTGAGCGACGACGTCAGTACCCGCTTCGCGGCCGATCTGTGCGGGAAGGTTGAACGGTTGAAGCCTGGGTACACGCTGACCGAGGCCGGGCAGGACGCCCGGGTGAGTTTGCTCACCGTCACCGGCGGCCCATCGGACGACCGTCAGCGCCATCAAGACTTACAGCCTGGTCCGCGAGCTGAAGGTCGCCGTCAAGAACATCGCGCGTGCGCTGGGCGACGATGTCTCGGAAGAGCAGCCGATCCTCGACTCGCGCCTGCCCGACGGCTCGCGCGTGGCGGCGGTCTTGCCGCCGTGTAGTCTCGGCGGCACGACGCTGACGATTCGCAAGTTCCAGACGCGGTTCTTTACCGCCGACGAGCTCGTGCGCATCGGGACGATGACGTCGAACGTGCTGGCGACGGTGCAGGCCGCGGTCGAGAGGAATGTCAACATCTTGGTCAGCGGCGGCACCAGTACCGGCAGGACCACGCGCTTAAATGCGCCCGCGGCATTCTTGCCCAACGACGATCGCGTCGTGCTCAGGTTGTGGCAACGGCTTCGGGGACCGATGTCCGACGACGTCCAAACGTAGGACAGATCGCGTGGCGAGGTGCGAGCATCGGACACTCGAAGTTGTCCACGTGTGTCGGTCAACGACCAGACCCAGCCGCCCGCTGCCGTTGGCACAGACAGCTCGAGGTGGTGGGGGTTTACTGGCGGGCCGTGCCTACGTCGATTGGGTGACCCACTCCGGTTGCGCGCCACTGTTGGCGCTGATCGGAACGAACAGTATCAGCAGGACGATCGGACTCGGACGGCCCGAGAGTACGGCGCAGTCGGCAAAGGAAGCCACCGTTCGCCGCACAAGTTCGTGAAGTCGGCTCTCGTGCACGGACGGTGGCTGGCCAACAGTTCTCGCCGGTGGCATTCGCTCTGGATCGGCTTTTCCCCAAACGTGGGAAGGCGCCCTATTCGGCTGCGGAACGCCTGGTCGTGTTGGTCATTGTCCGCGCCACGAGCGCCGATGGGAGTTCGGGAGACTTCAATTGCTTTCTCGGTTATCCGACGATCGCCAAGTGGGCCGGAGTGAGCATCGCCTCCGTCAAACGCGCGTTGCACAAGCATTGCGAGGGTCCGGCGCCGCTCCTATACCGGTCCATGGCGGGCGAGACGCGGGGCCATTCGCATGCGTGTTATCGCTTCACGCTCGTGATGCACCCCGAGAGATTCGCGGCCGCGCGCGACGCCGCCCGCGCGGCCAAGCTTGAAGAAGTGCAGCGAGCGCTGCGCGCTCTCCAGCCGGATCGCATCGCTTTGCAACGGCAGCGAGCAGACTGTGGCGGAACACTGACGGAGCCGGAGTAACGCGAAAAGGTTGCGGCCCTGGAGAGGGCGACGCGACGCAAGCTACCCGCGCGAACGTTCTTGAAACGTCGGGCCAATTCGTCATGAGGTGGCAGCCCTTGAGTAGCGGTTCGGAAGCCTTCATGCACGGCCGCGTGCGACTTCGTTACGCAAGAGCACCGGCGGCGCTGGCGGCTGTCGCGTCGGGGAATGAGCCGGGAGATCGGATCGGAGGCCGGCGGGCTGTGGATTCCGGATGCTGTACTACACTGCCAGTGGTGGCTGCGTGATGCGGCCTGTTGAGGGCTCGAGTGGGTCCCGCTTGCTTTCGGTAGAGGAAGCAGCAGATTATCTCGGCATCTCCAGCGGCACCATGCGGAACTGGCTATCAATGCGACGCGTCGAGTACGTAAAGGTGGGTCGCTTGACGCGCATCTCCCAAGCGGCGCTCGATCGATACGTCACCGTCAATACGGTTCCCCCGTTGAACGAGCATTCATGAACCTGTTTAAGCGATGCGGCTGCAACGATCCCGGTCGGTGTCGGCATCCGCTTTGGTTCCTGTTTCGACTGCATCGTCAGCGGTATCGTGAGAGTACCGGTACTGCGAATCGCACTCTTGCTGAGCGGATCGCGCAGAAGCGGAAGCTGGCCGTCCTGGAAGGCAAGGCTGGACTCCGTCGCCAGAAGCCGGTCCGACTGGCTGATCACGTCAAGGCGTACGTATCGCACACCGCCAAGAGCAACAGCACGTCCTACAAGGACCGTGCGGTACTCGACACGTTTATTGCTTCAGTCGGAGTTCGGTCGATCGATGACGGGTCGCCGTTTCATGTCGAGCGGTGGAAGCAGGAGCGCTCCGCTGACGTTGAGCAAGTCAACCGTGAATCGCGAACTGAATATTATCCGAGGGTGCTTCTCTCGTGCCGTCGACTGGGGGCGGCTGGCGTTGACACCGTTGCGTTCGGTCAAGGCGTACAAAGTTGACGATAGTCGGATCCGTGTGCTCACTGATGACGAACTGAGAGTGGTGTTGACGGCTCCTGGCGACGTGGCTCTGCTCTGTCGCGTCACTCTGATTTCGCTACACCGCATCAGTGAAGTGCTCGGCCTGCGGCGGGAGCATCTCGGTCCTTCCTGGATGGAGGTTCGTCGGAAGGGCGGCCGAGTTCATCGCATCGCGATTCCCGAGGAACTTCGCGTTTCACTGCTGGATCGCTGTGCGAAGAGCGGCTACATCTTCGGAGAGGGTCCCGAGGGCGCCCCTCCTCGCCAACAGACGGCCAGCAACCGCGTCATCCGCACACTTGCCAACCTGGGATTGTCCGGCGTCACCCATCACACGATGCGCCATACCGGCGTCACCATGATGCTCGAGGACGGCATCAACCCGCGTGTCATACAACTATTGGCGGGCTGGACGTCACTGCGGATGCTGGAACGCTACGGCCACACGCGCGACTCGGAGGTCCGACGGGCCGTCACATCAAACGCCCAGCGCCTCCAACAGGCGGCCACAAAAACGGCCACAGTCGAAAGAAAGCAGTACACAAAATCTGACAGTTAGCGAGGCGCGAAGCCGTTTACTGTCAACAAGTTAACTAGTTGGCGTCCCCAACGGGATTCGATACCGACGGGAATCACGTTTGCCAGACAGTTTCGCGTGGCCTGATCACGGCGTAGAATCGGGATTCTCGCAATTTCGGCGGCTGGGGGTTGCTCCCGATCGGCTGATCTCCGCTCAGCCTGCCGCCGAACCCTTCATAGAGCGGAAGCTGTCGCGGAGGCAGCCCGTTGGCTAAGAGCCCACCACGTTATAACCGCGCGGGTATCAGCGTATTGACGCGTCAAGAAGCCGGCGTGAGCAACGCCGCTGATTTTGTTTTTGGATCAATTCGAACGTTGGCCCCGGACGTGTTACGCGCGCTTCGAGATCACCCAGCCGCTGATGACTCGCACGAGTCCGACCAGTTCGCGGCTCAGGAATGGGCCGTCGCTTACGGTCTATGGGCGGCCCCAAGGCCGGACACCAACTCCCCGATTCAGGATAGCTACGAACTATCAATCGTGATCGACTATGCCAGTCATCTGCGGATGTACTGGCGTAGGGACAGGGGCCGCGGAGAAACGCTGGAGTTGACAGGGAAGCAGTACGGGGGATTCGCCACGGTCCGAAGCCGGCGCTGGACGACTTGGATCGACAGGATAAAGCAGAGCGGCAGACTTGAACCTTGTCCCGACGAAGAGACGTTGGAGCAGTGGTTAGATCGCGCCCGCGACATGTATCAAGAGCTCGAAAAGACCATCTGGCCGTTGGGTAGGCCCCGTGAAGCCCCTTCTCCGCGGTGGACCAATTTCGCTCGTCACTGTGACTGGTTCGTGCAAGTGCAAGTACTTCAAATGAGTCCGTCACAGGTCGCTCGAATCGCGGGATCCAATCGAGCCGATCGAGCCGCCATTGAGCGAGCGACGAAGGCGATCGCGGCATTACTACACGTGCCGAGACGGAGCTGGCCGCGGGGCAGACAGAGACAAAAGCCCTAAATAAAATGTGATTCTTTCGTCTACCTAAAAGTCGCATTTACACCGATACCAGCACGGCGCATATTGAAATTGCGCCATGCGTCAAACTGCAAATCTCATCACGACCTCGGCGGTCGCTCGGGCGCTCCAGCGCTCAGAGGGCACCGTTCGGAACCTCGAGCGGCGCGGCATCCTGACGGCGGTCAGAACCGAATCGGGCATTCGCCTGTTCGATCGCGGGCAGGTTGAAGCCGTCGCAGCTCAGCGTAACGCGGTCGTGCGATCCTACGACAACGAGGCGTCGTGATTTCTGATCGTCCACGCGCCGCGGTCAAGATACCTGCTGACATCCGGCCAGTCATCGTCCGCCAACTAGGGGCAGCGCTCGCTGCTGCCTGGCGTCGGCAACATCCCACAAAAGACGAACGCCCGGAGCAACTGGCTATTGCTGCCGGGCGCGATGCTCACGAAGGCGCAGTCCGTGAACACAGGCAATTTATCACACCGTAAAGTCGACCGCATCGCAGACCTGTTTCGATCGAATCCTGACGAGTGGATCTCATCAGATCGGCTGGCCACTGTTGGCGGTCGGTGTGCCTGGCGAACGAGGGTAGCGGACTGTCGCCGCGAGTTCGGCATGCGAATCATCAACCGCCAGCGCCACGAGCGCGCGCGGGATGGCTCAACTTTCGTGTTGAGCGAATACTGCTATCGGCCGATTGCTGCCTCTGTCCTGGCAGCCCCATCACGGGAGCAGGTTATTACCGGTAATAACCTGCTGGATGTAGTCAGCGACGAGGGCCCTCTGTGACCGGTGGCCCGCCGTTCAATGAACCGCCGGTCGCCTCCGATATCAGTGCGGAGCGTTCGTTGATCGGGACGCTGCTGAACTGGTCAGAGCGCATCCCCGAGGCCTCTGACGCCGGCCTCACGCCAGCACACTTCTCGCTGCTACCGCACGGCGTTTTGTTCGAACGACTCCTCGAGCAGTACGCGGCCGGAGCCCCTATCGATCCACGGAGTGTGATCCAAGCGTGTGAGGACCGTGGACAGCTCGATTTAGTCGGCGGGGTGGAGTACGTAGTCGACATCGATCGCGGTGTGCCTCGCGGGCTCGATGTGCGGGCGTACGCCCATCAGATCCAACTCGATGCGGCGCGCCGTCGCGTGATCCGAGAGTGCGACGACACAAAGGCTGCCGTGTTGGCGGACCGCTACGCCATCACGAACGGGTTGTCAGCGCGGCACCTGGCGAACTTCACGACCATCACCGACGCCATCGCGCCGCACCGCGACGACGTCCTACTTGACGTTGAGGCCCAGATCGCGGCGCACGCCGCGTATATCGAGCACGAAGCGGAAGAGACCGTCCAGACCGGATTTCCCGGGCTGGACGACCTGACTGGTGGCACGCGTGCTGGTGAGGTCCTCGGCATCATGGCGAGACCTGGGACTGGCAAGACGCTGCTTGTCGGCAACATCGTGGACTTCGTCCTCCAGACGGCAGCGACGCTGTGGGTGTTGTTCGTGTCGCTCGAGATGCCGACGGCCCAGATCGTCGAGCGCGCCATGCGCATCACGCTCGGCTTGAGCAGCTACAAACTGCGAGAACAGCGCGCGGCGGGCGTCCTCAACCTCGACGCCTATCGGCGGCGGTACGCCCGGCAGCTGCTCGTTGATCGGCCCGGCTTGAGCCTCGCACAAATTGGAGAGCTTGTGCGCCGGGCGCAGGCGGGGCCGGCGAAGGACGGCAAGCTGTTACTTGTCATCGACCACTTTGGGTTGCTCGGTGGTGACCGCGGGGCGTCCGTGTATGAACGGGTCTCGACACAAGCCCGTGAAATCAAGGAGCTCGCCAAGCGGCACAACATCCCGGTGATGGTCGCGATCCAGGTATCGCGCGATGCGGGTGGCGATGGCTCAAAAGAACTCGGCCTCGGCGCCGCGCGGGACTCGGGCGTCATCGAGGAGGCGATGGATTACCTTGTCGCACTCCGGCAGCCGAGCCGGCAGCCCGGGCTCAGTCCTCAACAGGCGGATGAGGCCCGCGACAAGATCCTGTTGAAGCTCGTGAAAAATCGGCACGGCGCCCTCGGTCAAGAGATGGCACTGCGTCTGGATCCGCTCTCGTTGCGGATGTGGGAGAGCGCATGAAGTCCATCACCTGGGATACGAGCCGGCGTGTTCTCCTCGGCCCGCGTTTCTTCGTGGAGCATCCGGCCTGGAACTGCTCACCACTGGCGACGAAGCTGTTTCTGTTCCTCGTGAGCAAGGCCAACCACCCGCCCACCGACATCGAAGGCGAGACCGTCGGGCATGGTCAATACCGCCGCAGCCTCCGGTTACTGGCAAAGGATCTGCGGGTCAAGGATCCGCGGTCCATCAGTAAAGCGCTCGCGGAACTCTGTAGCGTTGGATGCATCAGCATGGCGCGTTCAACGCCACAGGCTGTAGCGTCAAACGCATCAGGGAGTGCTGTAGCGTTTGACGCACAAGGGGATCGAAAAACCAGCCTCGTAACTATCTGTGATTTCAATCACTTAAGTGCCGCTGTAGCGTTAAACGCATCACAGAGTACTTACTACGTAAGTAGTACAGGACGACGACGGTCTCAGGACCGTCCGTCGTCAGTCAGTGCAGATCAACGCAACGAGATCCAATTGATCGAGCGCGCACGAATGCGCGCCGAGAAGCACGGACTCGAATTCGAGGACGTCCTTCGTCAGCTTCGTTCCGAGGCCGGTGCATCTGCCCGGCGCACCCAACCACACACCACCACTTCCAGGGAGACAGTCCAATGACATCACCCACGACGCACGGATCTCACCTTCAAGGTCGGCCGAGAGCGACTTCACCCGAGTTCAACGTTGTCGAGGCGCACTACGGGGCGGCCGGACACTTCGATAGTTGCTGCGGTGCCGACGCCCCCAATTGGCCCGCTGATTCTGGCGTCTGCTGCACACGTCGCCGCGAACATCCCGGCGAACACGTCGCGGGCCATGCGACCAAGAGCCAGACCGTCCTGGCGCGATGGAGCACCTCACAGTAGGCGCCTATATGCAGGATGAATTACAGCGCGTTCGCATCGCAGCCGCAGCCGTGGAAGACCGGCGTCGGGCCGTTCAACGCGCAACACGGCTGACGGGCTGGCAACCACGGCCGATGCTTCGTGATGACCTCGAGGCGGACGTCACCCCGACTATCACGCTTGAGCACGGCTGGGTATGCGCCACGTGCGGCGCCAGGAACGCGGCGGCGATGGCTTGGTGTGTCGCGTGTTCGGAAGGGCGCTGACGTCGTCCGATGACTTGCGCTGGCTTGGCACTAATCATGCCGATGGCGGGCCGTTCAAGGTCCAGCCGATCGATCGCCTGGTTACCACGTTGGCCCGAAGTAGACAGGAAAAGGAGTTTTCCCTTTGAAAAATAGTCTCGCGGTGACGCAATTCCCGGTTCGGCCTCGGGACAAGGGGGTGTCTAAGGCCGGTCAAGGGGTGATGGCCAAGGCACCGGCTGGGCTTTCGGCTGAGGCCAAGCGGCGGTGGCGGGCGCTTGTCGAGGAGTACCAAATTACTGATGCCGCCGGGTTGCAAATCCTCCAGACGCACTGCGAGGCGTTCGACCGAATGCGCGACTGCCAGCGGGCCATCAAGAAGGACGGATTGGTGTCGACGGACCGATTCGGCCAGCAGAAAGCGCACGTGCTGACTTCTGTGGAGCGCGATGCGCGCGTCAGCATGTTGAGTTCACTGAAGCAGCTGAACCTCGATATCGAGCCGCTGCGAGACCGGCCCGGCCGGCCAGGAGGCGCGTAAAACATGCCCACAAAACGCCGTCATCGTACGCGGAATCGTCACGAATCGGTGTCGGAGAGTGTGACTAGGTTGCTCGAGACCGGGGAGAAGACGGACCTTGAGTCGTTCGCGCTGGCGGGCAGCCGTCAAACTGCGGCGCGCCGCGGAATCTGGGACCAGAGCAAGGACGACATCCTGGCCGATTGGATCAACCAGCATCCGGGCACACGGCCGGCGGCGTGGTGGGATTTCGACGCCCCGCTGGCGGTTGAACGATCGTTACGTCTGCGCGATCTACCTACTGATCATCGTGAGCCTCGGCGCCGCGTTGGCGGGCGCGGGACGCTGGCGTGCGAGGTGCTGGCCATCGCCCCGGCCTTTGCCTTCGGTCTCTCGCGCGACTTTATCGATGCCTTTCAGGTCGCGTACTACAACGGTTTGGCGGTCGACATCGACGGCAAGCGGATCGGGACGGAGTATCGCGCCGGCGGCTTCGTCGCGGATGCGTTCGACCCACATGACCCGCCGCGGTTTGAGTCGCAAGCGGCCTACCTCGAGCGGCACGGACTGTTAACGCCACGTGAAGCGGCGCGCCTGACGTCGCGTGATTTCGAACCAGAGGCCATCATTTTCCAAGTCGACGGAGACGAGGCGCCGGATGTCGTTGTCGGACGCTCGACCAACGCTCGAGGAGAAAGCCATGAACGCACTCACTGATCAACCCGTCGCGGCTACTGATCAACCGGTTACGTCATTGAAGGTCCGCGCGGACGAAGCACTCGCGGGCTACATGCGCGCACACGGGCGCGAGCCGGCAAATTTACAACACTTGAATGATGCCGTCGCGTACGTCGACGCGTGCCTTGAGCACGTCGGCGATGCGCTTCGGCAACGGGACAAACGGATCGGCATTCTAGAGGCGCGCCTCGCTGAAATGCAAAAGCAGCAGGCACTGTCGACGCCCGTGGCCTCGCCGAACGGCGATTCCAGCCGCACGCTTGACGCCCTCTGTAAGCGCGTCGACGAACTGGAGAAGCGGCCGATCCTCCAATACCGCGGCGTGTGGACCTCTGGAACGAGCTACCCGGCAGGCTCCTGCGTCACATGGGCTGGCTCGAGTTGGATCGCGAAGGAGCCGACCTCGGCAAAGCCTGGCGACGGTGCGACCTCTTGGCAACTCGCCATCAAGGCTGGCCGCGATGGCAAGGATTTGCGATGACCGAGACGCAGCGGCGCAGTCAGGTGGAATCAGTACTCGATCCTCGACGACGAATTAAGTATCCAGGTCTCCATCGTGCGGTGGATCTCGCCATCGCGCACAGGTGGAACGTCGAGCCGGCTGAACCCGGTATGGAGCGAGCCGACTACAAGACGCGGACGATTTACTCGACGCCGATTGTCGATGAGGCAGCGTTGGCTGTTTACGCCCATGAGGCCGGCCATCTCGAGTCTGTCGATCGAGACGCTCATCGGTACCTTGTGGTTGAGGACGAGGGCGGAGGTCGATGGAGAGAGAGTCTCGAAGGCGAGCTCGCAGCGTGGCGCTGGAGCATGCGGGCGCTCGGCCGCACATTCTGGGGCGCCGCAGCGCAATCCACAATGACAGAGTGTCTGCATAGCTATCAGCGCTCTCTCGTGCGATGCGTGGCCCAGCGCGAAATCATCGAGGCCGTTCTTGAAGAGGGCCGGTTTCTAGCCGGAGGCGCCGTTTCTTTACGCCCGCGGCCGAGCGCGGATATCAGCCAGCTTCGTGAATTTCGCGAGGGAGGGCCACAAAGCGCCGACGTTCAAAGAATTCACGAGATCACCATGAGGGCGCGCCGATGACCGTCGATCAATTGGTGGCGCAAGTTGCCGCGCAACTCGACGACGTCTGCACGCGTCGGCTCGATGCGTTCGAGCTCTCGCTCATCGAATGCGGCGTCAATCCCAACGACCGCGGCGACGTCTCAGGCCCACCACCGAGTTCTCTGCCGCCCGGCGTGTGTTGGCAACGGCTGCCCTTCGATGAAGCCGTTGCCCTCCAAAAAGCCCGCGATCGGCAGTGGCGTGCGGAAACCCTCGGAAGGGTGCGTGCGCGGATCGAGGACTTTCTTGCAGGCTTGGAGACGGTGAAGTGAGCGCGAAATTCTTCATGAGCGGCGGAGTCGACAGCAATTGGTCGTCAGATACCAATTGGTCGACGACCGCGAGTAGCGGTCCGAACAACACGACGCATGCGATCGCCGGCGACACGGTCACGATGGACGCGAGCTCGCCCGCGTGTGTGGTGGACGTGGCTTCGGCGTGTACTAGCGTGACCTGGGCGGCGTACACCGCGACGTTGTCGGGGTCGGCGAATCTGACGGTCGCTGGGGCGGTGACGCTGGGTTCCGGGATGACGATCACCTGGACAGGGGATCTGCTGGTCACCGCCACGGCCACGTTGACCAGCGCCGGAAAGACCCTCGCCGGAGGATTGCAATTCACCGGGTCAGTGCAGACCTACACGCTCAGCGGCACCTGGACCGTCAACGGCGTCACGCGGTCAAACGGCGCAAATCTCAATGCCATCAACGGCGGCGCGCTGACCTGCGCGGGAGGACTGCAGGTCGACTCGAACCTTCAGGGTTCCACCGTCTTCACCCTCACCGGCGGCACCTGGTCAGGGTCGGCGACGATCAAGAACTCCATCACCTACGCCGGTAGCCCCACCATCTCTGGGACGGTCCTGTTCAACACGGGAACGATGACATGGGCGTCAGGGACGCCTGTCGTCACCGGTTCGACGATCAGCGTTAACGGCAACGCCACCTGGAACTTGGCCGGGATGTCGCTCAACAACATGTCGGTGAGCGCCCTCACGACACAAACACTCTCCAGCGATCTCGATCTCCTCGGCACGCTCACCATGCCCTTCGGGGCGGCCTCGTCGATGAGCTGGTCTGGGGCTTACGCCATCACGTGCGCGGCCTGTACGATCACCGGCGGCACCGTCACGCTGAGCGGCCCGCTGACGATTTCCGGCGATTTGACACTCCCGCATACCGTCGGTACCACGTTCGTGGGCGCCTTCCAGATTACGGCGGGCACCGCGACGGTCAGCGGGACGCAGACGATCACGCTCGCGCACGACGTGACCATCACCGGGGTCACCACGATCAATGACGCGAACGTCCTCAATGGCTCCGGGCTGACGTGGACGACTGGCAGTCTCGCGGGCGCGGGCTCGCCCTTCACTGGCACTGCGACCGTCATCATTGCTGGAAACCGCATCCTCACGATCCCTGTCGGCGCCCTCGCCCTGTCTGGACTGGTGCTGACGCTTGGCGGGGATCACGTGTTCTCGGTGCCGGTGGGCACCTTGACGCTCAGTGGGACATTGGTTGGGGTGCGGGCGTTTCTCCCGGTCGGGGCGGGGGCAGTATCGAGCCGACTCTTCGCGGCGCCGCAATCCTCAGAGGGTATCAGCATCACGCCCAACGCCACGCCCGGCGCGTGGTCGGATTGGTGTGAACTGGACGCCTCCACGGCCGTCGCGTGGCTCCTGGACCGGCTGCTGGTGCATCCCGGCCATCATGGCTTTTTTGACGGGGCAACCGTTGATATCGAAGTGGGCGTCGGCGCGGCCGGCGCCGAGGTGGCGGTCGACCGCTTTCGGTGCTTGTATCTGCTGACCCATTTCGTCTCGCCTGGGACGTTGCCGCGGTGGCCCTTGCTCGACGCGATCCCGGCAGGGTCCAGGGTCTCGCTGCGTCTCCGAAAGAACAACGCCTTCACGGAAGTCTGGAAGGTGAAGGCCTACTACTACAAGAAACCAGGAGTTGCCAGGCTGCAGAGCAGCGCCAAGCCACAGAAGACCGCGCCTGACGGTAACTCATTGACGACCCTGACGGTCGGAGCCACGGCGTGGGCCAACTCAACGTGGACCACGCTGATCGCCTCGACGGCGACGGATATTGCGATTGTGGCCGTCGTGGGCTACGGCGACAGCGGCTATACCGAGTGGGAATTCGATCTCGGGGTGGGCGAGCCGCCGGTCGTCGTCAGCACGCCATGCCGGTTTCGGAACACGCAGACTCAGCTAACTGATGGTCCATGGCTGTTCCCGGTCTATCCGCCGCTCGCGGTCTTCCCGACGGGGTCGAAAGTCTCGGTCCGCACGCGGGCGTCGATCGTCGCGTTCCGTGACGCGGCGTGCTCGCTGGTCTACTTGGAGATGCCGCTGTGAGTCGGCGGCCTGCGCGCACGGATTCTAAGCACGCCGACTACACACCGAGAATCGAATGGGCCCTGTTCGCAGAACGTGCCGAGCGTGACGATCTTGGCTTTCTCAACTTGTCCCAGGTGCGGCGGTGGTTGCCGCGCATTCCTGGTGAGCCCGTTGGCATTCGGCTCAGCCTCGTATTCGGGTTGTCGACCACGCCTCACTCCACGACGATGGTGCAGCTCACGGTGCTGTGGCCGCAAGGGGACCTGATCACCAGTCCGGTCCGCGTGGCGGTGAAGGACGCCCATTTTGCCGACGTCGTGGTGAAGTTTCCGTCGGTCCCTGTGCATGAAGTCGGCATGGTCAGGGTGGAATTCCGGCTCAACGATCAGGCGGAACCGAATTATGTGACGCAGCTGGCGATTCTCGACACACCGTTTTCACTGGTGCGAGGATGATTCTGAAGCAGCGATGCAGCCCAGTATGGTCAGGACAGGCCTGTGTTGTCTCGCTTGGGCTGGTCCTAGTCTTCATAGCTGTAGCTGGGATGCTCTACCGCGACGAAATAGTGCAACGAAGCGTCATAGCGGTAAGCGAAGTGGATTCGGCGAAGTGCAATGCTGTCTCGGTATTTGATGTATCCGACAAGGAACAGAGAGCCCTCGGGCTGGCTCGTCAAACCCATAGCGGCTCCGTCAACGGCATTGTTAATGGAGAGGAATTCACTAACGGACACCGTGAGATTTGGAAGAGGGAGCGCCACAAAGGCAGCTGGATGCAACAATGCGTTGATCGGGTTCCCTTCAGCGCTCAGAGCCAGATTCTCCATTGGCAACTTCTGAACAAACAGCCAGTTGGTGTAGAACCACTCAAGCGTGGCGTCAAAGACGCCGATATTTGTAACCGATATATATCCGTTTGTGAGTTGAGATCTAATATTGCCGCTCTCGCTGAAGCCATCAGTGACGACTTGGCGAATAACCAATCGCGGACGGTTAGCGATGTTCAGCGCAGTGGTCGCGGTATCGGCGCCAGCTTTAGCGGCATCGGCGGCTATCTTCGTAGCGGCCAAGCCGTCACGCATGTATCCAGCCTGTTCACTGGCCGCAGCTTTTTGATCGGTCATGATGGTGCTCTGAGTCTTCATGATCTTGTTTTGGCGGTCAGCGATCCAGGACTGAACACCGATCATGAGCACTTGCATGAAGCCTACGCAGACGGTGGCAACAGCGAGCACGAAGGTCCACCGCTCGGACGTAGATTGTCGGCGTTCCTTGTTCTTTTCTTTGGCGGCTTCTTCGTCAGTCTGCGGGGTTGGTTGAATCTTGACGATGACGGGCGATTGCTCGGTACCGCGCAGATCTGTAGCGGGCTCAGCCTTAGCGCCTGTGGACTGCTTCTGTTGCTGAGTATTCCTGTCAGTAGCACGTGGGGGTGGTGGCTGTGACTGCGCAACTGAAATGCCAGCCGCTAGGACCAGCGGCGCTATCAAGAACGCGAAATAGCTAGTCCGTCGAAGGAATATCAAGCCTTCACGCATGTGGCGGATCGTCTCCTGCGCGTCAACGCGCGCGACATTGTAGACCGGGCGTCGGCGCGAGCGCGAGCGCATTACGCGCGGTCCGCTGGATCATGGCGTTGACAAACAACGTCAAACAAAGTAAAACAACTGGAGACCTGATGACCAAACGATACGCGGGTTTTCGGATTGATGAAGAGTTGCTCGATGGACTGGAACTGATACGGGAGCGAGATGGCGTGACGGTTCCCGAGCAAGTGCGAAGAGCGATCCGAGGCTGGCTGGAATCGAAGGGCGTCAAGGTGAAAGCGGCCGACCGTCGCGTGGTGAAGACGCGGCGGAAGGCCTGAGCACGATCAGCAGCGGTACCTGCCGAGCGCGCCTACGTGCCATTGTCGCATGTAGTCCCGCCGGCCTCACTCGGAGGTCAGCACATGTCGAAGAAATCTGCCCGCACACCGAAGGCACCCGCAGCAGCGGCTACCGCAACTCCGCCAGATCGACGCACGTTTCTCGGTGGCCTCGATCCGATCGCCCTCGCCGAGCTGCTCGAATTCCACTTCAGCGACTACAACGAATCGCCGTATCGCCAAATGATCGCGGCGACGCGCACCGCGTGGCTGGAGAAGTACGGGCCCGGTCCTGACCGCCTGTACGAGCTGTCAAAACAGGTTGATGCGTTTGTGTTCGTCGAACTCGCGATTCGTCAGTCGGGATTCGTCGTCGGTTTCAACGCGTGCCGTGAGTTGCTGTTGGGCGATCTCGACCTCGGGGCGCTCAAGGCGGAATTGGGAGAAAAACAATGAGCCGCACCACTCCCGTTGCTGCCGCCGGCGGCCTGACCACAGAAGAGCGTGACGCCATCAACATGGCGAAGTCGCGCCTTCGTGGGTGCGTGGCCTTGCTGGCACTGATCGACGAACATCCCGACGACGAATCGATGGTCGACGGCGAGCCCGTCAACGCCATGGGCGTGTTGATTGACGACATGCGCGAGGCGGTCAGCGTGCTCTACGACACGTTCAAGGCGGCCGATGACCGCGAGAGAGGTGTGCGATGAGCCGCCGACGCGCGACCTCAGCCAGCGGTACGACTCCATCATCGAAGAAGAAGTCCGGACCCGCAAGCCCGCCCGAACCTCTGATTGAAGCTCCGCTCGGTCTTCGTCTCGCGCTCTCACTGATCGAAGACCACCCTGGTCCTGCGTACGCGCACCGGCGCGCCAATATCGCGTATACGGCGGCTACGCGGCTGTTGCGAGCGCTGGCCGATTCCGATGCCGGCGACGATGGCGATCCGTGGGTGACGATCGGGAACGAAATCGATCGAACGACGGCCCGCATGTACTCCAAGGACGACACCCACGCTGATTTCGTCAGTTCGGCCGCGCTGCTCATGGGATTTGCGCTGTGCTGGATCACGATGGCGCACGCAACCGGTCAGCCGAGCGGGTCGGTGGTCGGAGGTGCGCGATGAAAGCCAAGCGAACGCCTCTGCAGCCGGCTCGGTCGGCGGATGAGTGGACGCCCGTCACGCCGCGTGAATGGGCCAAGAGCCTCGAGCGCGCTCGCGGCCTCGCCCTTCGGCGCCAAGCCAACGTTGGCTTGGACATGTCTGCGGACAGTTCAGACATCGGTGACGTCGCGTCCATGATCCTCTGCTCGCCGCTCGGCGCGGACCTGGTGCCGCGGCTGGCCGCATGCCAAGCCAAGGCGAAGGCCTTGGTCGAATCGTTCAGGAACCCACAGGTTCGCAGTGGCGAGGACGACGACTTCGATGATCCCGGCGCGGTGCTCTTCAGCTACTACATGGCGATCGCGGACGCGTCGTTTCTCTTTGGGTTGATCGCCGGGACGCAGACCACATGGCCCGTGGTCGCCGCGCTCAAACCGCCATGCCGGCCGCCCATGCGGAAGGGCAAGGCGTAGCGTGCAGACGGCCACGGGGCTGGTTCACGGCCGGCAGGCGCGCTCGAACCTGCCGGCCACGCTTACGATCGCCACTGGGCGTCACCACACCGCGGAGACGATTCTCCGCGCCTGGCGCGAAGGGAAGGCTGAGCACACGATACGGAGCTATCAGCACGACCTACAGGACTTCGCGCTGTACTTCTCGCGGGCGCTCGGCCTCAGTCCGCCGATGGACGTCAACGGGGCGGTCGGTCGGTTGTTTCGGCAAGCGTCGCCGTCCGCGCATGAGATCGTGCTCGGTTTTCGGCACTACCTGGCCACCGCGCACCTGTCGGCGGCCAGCATCAATCGGCACCTCGCTACGCTGCGAAGCGTGTCGAAGTTGGGGCGGATGCTGGGCATGATGTCGTGGCAGCTCGAAGTGCCCGGCGTCAAGGCCGAGCGTCGCCGGGACACCCGCGGCCCTGACGTCGAGGACGTGCGGCGGATGCTGGCAGCCACGGCCGGCGACAACGAGGCCGAAACCCGCGATTACGCCATCGTCGTCACGTTCTACTGCCTCGGGCTGCGCGTCTCGGAGCTCTGCGGGCTCACGTTGCAGGAGACCGACCTCGACCGCGGAGTGACGTGGATTCGAGGCAAGGGACGGCGCGAAAAGGAGCTGATTCCGTTGCCGGCGGTCGTCGTCGAGGCGCTACGCCGCTACCTGACGCACCGTGGCCCGACAGCCGGCCCGTTGTTCCAGAGTCGCGGCGAACGCGGCAAGGCGCGCAATAGGGCCTTGGAGACACGCTCGGTGCTCCGGATCGTCCGAGAACTCGGGCAGCGCGTGGGCCTTCACGTGTGGTGTCACGGGCTGCGGCATTCGAGCATCACAGCGGCGCTCGACGTCGCGGCCAAAGCCGGCATCGGGCTCGACAAGGTCAAAGCGCACAGCCGCCACGCGGCGATCGGGACGCTGCTGATCTACGCGGACGAGCACGACCGGCAGGGCACTCAGCGCCGGTTGGCGGATCTGGTGGCTGGCACGCTGACGACGAGCCCGCCGCTCGCGGTCACCGTCGGCGATATGCTGCAGAGGATCAGGTGAAAAACGGTCATGAATGAGTTGCCCAACGATGGGATGACGCACGTCCTGGCCACGTCGATCACGAAGGCGCACCTGCAGGTGCAGGCGGCTGTCAGTCAAGCCCTCACCCACGCACGCGAGGCTGGACGCCTCTTGGTGGAGGCACGGGCGCACATCCCACACGGGGGCTGGATTCGGTTTATCGAACAGGACTGCCAGCTGTCGCGGAGCACGGCGGCCGGCTACGTCCGCGTCCACGAGCGGTGGGGCGAGATTGAGCCATATGTGCAACGCGTCGCACATTTGCCCCTCAGGCAAGCGTTGTCGCTCCTGGCTGAACCGAAAACCGTCGAGGCGCTCGACGCCAGCAAGGGCATCGACGTGCCGGCCGGCGGCGCCATGATGGCGGAGTTTTGGGATCGCCTGGCGCTGATCCATCCGTCGGACGACGCCAGCTTCGTCTTCTACAACGTGATGACGAGCAAGGACGACGGCACCGCGACCCTCGACGGGGGCAAGCGCGCCATTCGCCGAGAGCGGGTCATGGGGGCGCTCAGCCGCTGCGGGTTTCCCATCCGCGACGTCACATGGAAGGTCTCACCAGATGCTCAGCCGTGGCAGTACAACGAGTTGCTCTACGATTCCCACGACGACTACGTCAAGCGCGGGATTCTCGGCGGCGATGGCTTCGTCGACCACCCGGACATTCTCACGTCGGAGGCAGAGCACGAGGCGTTCATTGCGCGCTGCTCTGAGACGAAGCCCGAAAGCGGAACGAGCGACCAGTGAGCGACGAGCGACCACCGTGGTTCGCTGCCGGCCACAAGCCGCAAGGCATCCCGCGACGACGGAAGGTGGGTCAGGAAGTCTGGCGCTTGCGGCATCCCGACGGCGGTAGGGTGCAATCCTGCGAGATCCGCGACGACTCGAAGGTCTCCGCCGGATGGGACTGCACAATTCTTGAGAACGACGAACTGGTGTTCTCGCGGCGCTGCGTGGATGAAGCCGAGGCCCGGTACGTCGCGAACGCGCTCAAGCAGGACACCAGCGCGGGCACAGGGTGGATTGAATGAGGCAAAGCCGCTGGTACCCATCATGATCGCCGCAATCTACGCCCGCAAATCGACGGAGCAATCGGGCGTGGCCGATGAGCAGAAATCGGTCACGCGGCAGATCGAGCACGCGCGGGCGTACGCGACGCGCAAAGGCTGGATCGTCGCCGACGAGTACGTCTACATCGACGATGGGATCTCTGGGGCCGAATTCACCAACCGACCGGGATTCATTCGGCTGATGAACGCGCTGAGGCCGCGGCCCGGGTTTCAGGTGCTCGTCATGTCGGAGGAATCGCGGCTCGGACGAGAAGCCATCGAGACCGCGTACGCCTTGAAACAGCTCGTGTCGGCCGGCGTGCGCGTGTTCTTCTACCTCGAGGACCGCGAGCGCACCTTGAACTCGCCGATCGAGAAGGCCATGTTGTCGTTGCAGACCATGGCCGATGAGATGGAGCGCGAGAAGGCACGGCAGCGGACGTACGACGCGATGCAGCGTAAGGCGCGGGCCGGTCACGTGACCGGCGGCGCGTGCTTCGGGTATCGGGCGATCGAAATCGTTGGGACTGATGGCCGGCGCTCGCACGTTGAGCGCGAGCTCGATCCCACCGCGGCGGACGTGATCCGGCGGATCTTCCGATTGTCGGCCGAAGGGCACGGCATTAAGGCGATTGCCAAACAGTTGAACGCTGCGGGCGCTCCGTCGCCGCGGGCGCAAGGGGGCCGATCGAACAGTTGGGCGCCGTCGTCGGTTCGTGAAGTCCTGTTCCGACCGCTGTACCGCGGCGAAATCGTGTGGAACCGCACGCGCAAGCGGGATTCGTGGGGCCGAAAACATCAGACTGACCGTCCAGTGGCCGACTGGATCCGGCTGCCGGCGCCGGCCCTGCGGATCGTCAGCGACGACGAATGGGCGGCCGCGCACGCGCGCATCGATGGCGCCCGGCGCCTCTACTTGAAAGGGACCGCCGGCCAAGCGTTCGGTCGACCAGCCCTCGGCAACCCATCGAAGTACCTCCTGACCAATCTTGCGCTCTGCGGCTGCTGCGGTGGCCCGTTGCGCGTACGCACGCGAAGACATGGCGTCGGTCGTAAGCATTTCTATGGTTGCGGCGGCTATCACGAACGCGGGCGAACGGTCTGCGCGAACGCGGCCGATGTCCCGATGACCGACGCCGATGACATCGTGCTCGAGGCGCTGCTCGACGACGTGTTGACGCCGGATGTGCTCGAGGACGCCGTTGACGAGGCGCTGCAGCTGCTGCAGGACGACCAGGCGGGCGAGCGGGTGACCCAGATCGATCGGGCCTTGGCGACGGTGCAGCAACAGCGCGCGCGGCTCGTGGAGGCGATCGCGACCGGAGGGCAGTTGTCCGGGCTCCTGGAGGCGCTCAGCACACGTGAGACACGCGCCGGGCAGCTCGAGGCCGAGCGCGCGACGTTATGCGCTCAGAGGCCCGTCAGCGCGGGCGAGGCTGGGCGCGTACGGGACGGGTTGCTCGCGCTCGCCGGCTCGTGGCGGCGCGTGCTGGCTGAGGACCCGACGCACGCGCGTCCGATCGTGTCGTCGCTGCTGATCGGACGCGTTACGTTCACGCCGATGCCTCAAACGAAGCGATGGGAACTGCGCGGTCAAGGAACGCTCGCGGGTCTGTTCGTGGGTGAGATTTTCCCGTCGGTATGGCGTCCCCAACGGGATTCGCAACATTAGCGCCGAGCAGCTTCAAGCTCACCGGCAGAGTCGTGCGCGCCGCGTAGCCCTCTTCTCTGCGGGAACCAACTATCCAACGAACTATTTGGGAGCAAAGCGAAGTCACTTCGCTTTGCTCCCATTTTCTTCCCCTTACGCCTCATTGAGTGATGCGCCGGCCATGACTTGTTCCGCAAGATCGGGGGCGTGACGGAGGACGCACCGACAATGTTGGATAAGATTTTGTGAAAATGAATGACCCGACAAGTTATTAGAGTCAAGAACATTGTGACAGTGTTCTTGCTCTATTTTCTTTCCTTCACTAGAGCGACCAAACAAGTTATTGGGCAATAAGGAAGTCACTTCTTTCTTGCCCATTTCCTTTCCATCACTAGAGCGATCCCACCCACCAGTACCTACGCCTGCTGGATACGCCACCGCATACGCCATCGCACACTGACTCTTCAGTAAATGCCGTCGATTGACATTGGCGCTGATGATATGCGCAATCGAATCGGTGTCAAAAACTGTGACAGTGTTTGCTTCCGTTTTCGTAACAGTTCAGCCCCTCGGGACTTTGGGCAGTAATGACGTGACT
This sequence comes from Acidobacteriota bacterium, assembly GCA_040007095.1. Classification (GTDB taxonomy): domain Bacteria; phylum Acidobacteriota; class Vicinamibacteria; order Vicinamibacterales; family CAVVIG01; genus JBDTVS01. Next base: position 7 of record JBDTVS010000104.1, on the reverse strand, counting down.
ACCTGAC
>JBDTVS010000103.1:0-47823 GCA_040007095.1 Acidobacteriota bacterium | reverse complement strand
GCGGCGCTGCCGTCGATCACCGGCAAGTTCGAGCTCGAGTACGAGGGCGAGCTGCGAGGCGCCGAGCAGATCGCGCGCGATCTGATTCGCGCGGCGGTCGGCAACGTCTTCGCCGGTCGGTTCGAAGGCGCCGACACGCGCACCGTGACCGAATGGTTCGACCTCGGCGGCTCCCTGCCGCTGAGCGACGACACGTCATCGGACGAAGTGGTCTCGCTGACGAGCAACGTCCAGGGCCTGCGGGCGCTCGCCGATCGGGCCGGCGTGGCGGCAGGCGCCGCCGCACCGGCGGTCGCATCGGCGATCGACTTCGTGCTTGAAGGGCTCTACGCGCAGAAGAAGATCACGCGCAGCGACGAGCGCGGCTACGCCGCCAACGAGGCCGCGCCTCGTCGGCCGGGCCGGCGCGAGGAAGCACCGCTCGAAGAAGAGGTTCGCATGCCGACCGGGAAGAAGAAGTACTACAACTGATCCCATGAAGTACCGCTACAGCAAGTTCACCGGCAACGACCTCGACGATCTGGATCTGGAAGATCTGGTTTCGAAGCTCTCGAATTTGCTGCTCTCGAGCGGGTTCGAAAACCCGTACGCCACGGGAGAGGCCGAGCGCACGATGCAGGCGCTTCACGACGCGATTCTCGACGCCCTGTTCAACGGCGGCGTGCTGCCCGAGGAGACCATCGAGCGGCTGCTCGGCGATCCGGCGGACGGCGATCAGGCCGATGCCCGCTCGAAGCTCGAGGATCTCATCCAGCAAATCATCGAACGCATGACCGAGCAGGGCTACATCACGGCGCCGCCCGATCTCGAGGCCGAGCGCGAACGGCGACAGGGTCGTGGCGAAGGCGGACCGGACGCACCCCAGTCCACCACCTTCGAGGTCACCGACAAGGCGCTGGATTTCCTCGGCTATCGCGCGCTGCGCGATTTGCTCGGCTCGCTCGGGAAGAGCAGCTACGGGCGGCACGACACGCGCGAGCAGGCCACCGGTGTCGAGACCACCGGCGCCCCCAAGCCGTACGAGTTCGGCGACACGATGAATCTCGACGCGGCCGCGACCCTGCTGAACGCCGCGCAGCGTCAGCACGAGCGCGGCGAGAGCACCACGCGCCTGCACGTGACGCATGAAGATCTGATGGTGGTGCAGGGCGAATATCAGAGCTCGTGCGCCACGGTGCTGATGCTCGACTGCAGCCACAGCATGATCCTGTACGGCGAAGATCGGTTCACGCCCGCCAAGCGAGTGGCCCTCGCGCTGGCCCAGCTGATCAAAGTGCAGTACCCCGGCGACGCGCTCAACGTCGTGCTGTTCCACGATTCGGCCGAGGAGATTCCGCTCGCCGAGCTCGGGCGCGTGCGCGTCGGCCCCTACTACACCAATACGCGTGAAGGCCTGCGACTGTCGCGCCGGATCCTCGACCGGCAGCGAAAAGACATGCGGCAGATCATCATGATCACCGACGGCAAGCCGTCCGCGTTGACCCAGCCCGACGGGCGGATCTACAAAAACGCCTTCGGCCTCGACCCGTTCATCGTCGCCGAGACGTGCGCTGAGGTGGCGGCGTGCCGCAAGAGCGGCATCATGATCAACACGTTCATGCTGGCGCGCGACTACGACCTGGTCAGCTTCGTACGCCGGGTCGCGGAGATCTGCAAGGGCAAGGCGTACTTCACGACGCCCTATACGCTCGGCCAGTACGTCTTGATGGACTACATGGACAAGAAAACCAAGACGATTCATTAGTGCCCATGGCCGATCTGCTGCCCCTCTTCCCGCTGCCCAACGTCGTGCTGTTCCCGAACGTCTTCCTGCCGCTCCACATCTTCGAGCCGCGGTACCGCGAGATGGTCGCCGACGCAATCGACAACGACCGCATGATCGGCATGGTGTTGCTCAAGGCCGGATGGGAGCACGAGTACGACGCCTCGCCGGCGATCTACCCGATCGGCTGCAGCAGCGTCATCACCCACGTCGAGCGGCTGGACGACGGCCGCTACAACATCGTGCTTCGCGGGGTCGAGCGCTTTCGCATTCTCGAGGAGAACCACGACCGCCGCTACCGCCGCGCGCTGATCGAGCCGCTGGTCGAGCGGACGTTGGGCGCGGCGGACCGCGCCGCCCTGCAGCATCAGCGGTCCAGGCTCGAGGTCCTGCTCGCGCCGTCCATCGATCGCGACCTCGGTCAGTCGCCGACCGCACGCGCGAACGCGAGCGCGCCAGGTCCCGACCCGATGATTCCGGCAGGCATGGCGGACGAAGAGCTGGTGAACGCGCTGGCCCAATATCTCGACCTCGAGCCCATCGAGAAACAGGCGCTCCTCGAACGCCAGTGCCTGCGCTCGCGCGCCGAATCGCTGGTCGAACTGCTCGAGATGAAGCTGATGCTCGGACGCACGCCGGGCGCCACGCACGTCGCCCATTAGTGGCCTGACCTGGCTGCTCTGTCGAGCGCCAAATGCAACCGCGTCGGTCTTTCGTGGTTGCCGAGCTCGTGTCCAGAATTCAGAGATTCGGGACGCAACTGACACAAACCGGGCGCTGATCTGCTGGATCGAACGAGCAACGGATTGCCGATCGCAACGGCCGGTGGATAGCGCGATCACCGCCTCACGTGGTTGACCGCTCCGCGATGGTCGCCACGATCTTCTCACCGTGGAACCGCCCGTTCTCGATGAATACGTTGCTCGTATCCCGGCCGCAGATCGCACCGCCGGCGAGGAACAGGCGCGGCACGTTGGTCTCGAACGTCTCGGGATCGTAGGTCGGCACGCGCGTCTCGCTCAGCGCGATGCCCGCACGCTCCATGAGATCCCAATCGGTGTGGTAGCCGGTCAGCAGAAACACGGCGTCCGCCGGCAGTTCCTCCTCCTGCCGTGCCGCGCCCGCTCCGCCTGTCGCGAGAATGACCGACGTCGGCCGAATTTCCGACAGCAGCGTATTGAACCGGCCGGCGATCGACCCTTCCTTGATCCGGTTTTCGATGTCCGGCCTGACCCAGTACTTGATGGTTCGCTTGAGCTCGGCGTGGCGGTGAACCATCGTGACGTGCACGCCAGCACGGAACAGCTCCAACGCGGATTCCGCCGCCGAATTGCCGCCCCCGACGATGACGACCCGCTGGCGGTAGTACGGATGCGGCTCCGAATAGTAGTGATGCACGTGCGGCAGGTCTTCGCCCGGGACGTTCAGGTAGTTCGGCAGGTCGTAGTAGCCGATCGCCAGCACGACATGCTTCGCATGCCGGACGCGGCGAACGCCTCGGGCCGAGCGGGTCTCGATCGCGAACAGCCCTGAGTCCCGCACCCCGGGATCGTCGCTCGGATGGTCGTCTTCACGGTCGATCGACAGCACGGTTTCCTCGAACGCGATCTGCAGATCGAACGCCTCGACGACCCTCCGGTAGTAGCGCAGCGCTTCGGCGCGCGTCGGCTTGTCGTAAGGCGAGACAAACGGCAGGCCGCCGATTTCGAGCAGCTCGGGTGTCGTGAAGAACACCATCTGCGGCGGAAAGTTGAAAATGGAATTGACGAGCGCGCCACGCTCGATCACCTGGTAGTCGAGCCCGCGCTGCTTTGCGGCAATGGCGGCGGACAATCCCGAGGGTCCGGCGCCGATGATGAGAAGATCGCGAACGGCCATACAGCGATTCTACAAGGACAGGTGGCTGGCGGGTCGGCGGGTCAAACCCGACCCTGGGGAGGGCCGTACCCCCGCCAGCTCACGGCGCCAGTTGCCCTTCCAGTCTCCTTATTGCCCGCTCGGGGCGGGGATTGGCCAGTTCACCGAAATTCCGACACATCAAGCCTTTTCTCCTCTATGCTTTACCAGAATTCAAACGAGTTGCACATAGAGGGAGAGAGCATGCACGCACCGATCAAGTACGTCGAGAAGGGCCTGGCAATGGCCGCCAACGGCGCCTGGATGGTCTTCAACAGCCTGAACAAGGTCAGCCAGAGGCCGTCATTCATCCCGGCCTGGTCGGATAAGCCGCTGTTGAAGTCCTATCAGAAGACCAAGCCGCCGCTTGGCTGGCCGCGCGAAACCGACTCGCTCTGCCCGACATGCGTGCGCGAGGCGCGTCAGGAAATCCTCGACGGCAAGAAGGACGTCAGCATCCTTCTGAACGAGAAAGTCGGCGAGATCAAGGCGACCATTCTCGAACGGGGCGGCAAGATCCTGATGGTGAAAGACTGCCCGATTCACGGCCATTTCGAGGACGTCATGGCCATGGATCCGGCATTCTTCAAACACCTCGAGGATGTCTTTCCCGGGCGCGACATCCGGGCGCACAACGACGAGAAGCTGCACAATCACGGCAGCAGCACGGTGAAGCACGGCCGCGGGTCGGTGCTCACGGTTGACCTCACCAACCGCTGCAACATGATGTGCGACCCGTGCTTCATGGACGCGAACCAGGTCGGTTTCGTCCACGAGCTCACCTGGGACGACATCAAGACCGTCCTCGACAACGCGATCACCATCAAGCCTCGGCGGCAGATGTCGGTCCAGTTCTCCGGCGGCGAGCCGACCATCTCCCCCTACTTCCTGGATGCCGTCCGCTACGCACGCACGGTGGGCTACAACAGCGTGCAGGCCGCGACCAACGGCATCGAATTCGCGAAGGATCCGGCATTTGCCAAGGCGGCCGCCGACGCCGGTCTGCGCTATGCCTACCTGCAATTCGACGGAATCGGCAATGCGGCTAATTCCCATCGTCGCGTCGGCAACCTGTTCGACGTCAAGCTTCGGGCGATTGAAAATCTGCACGCAGCCGGCGTCGACATCGTGCCGGTCATCACCATCGTCAACGGTCTGAACAACGAGCAGGTCGGCCGCGTCATCGAGTTCGCGCTCGATAATCCGAAGAAGATCAATTTCCTGTCGTTCCAGCCGGTGTCCTTTACCGGTCGCGACGAAGAGATCACCGACGAGCGGCGCGAGGCGCAGCGCTATACGCTCTCGCATCTGGCCCACGACGTGAAAAACCAGACCGGATTGGGGGAGCCCATCCGCGACTGGTTCCCGATCTCGTTCATGGGCACCTTCACCGATTGGGCGGACGTCGTGCACGGACCCGACGCCCCCTGGGGTCAGCTGACCTGCGGCTGCCATCCCAACTGCGGCATCGGGATGGCGATGATGATCGACAAGGAAACCAAGGAAGCCGTGCCGGTGACGGCCTTCCTGCATGCCGAGCAGCTCGCCAAGGACGTGGCCCAGGTGAACGACGCCGGGCGGGGCAAAAGACTGTCCGTGCTCGGGATGACGCTCGCGGTCATGCGGAACTACGATCCGTTCAAGGCGCCCACCCACTTCAAGCTGACCGACCTCTTGAAGAAGTTCGACAAGACGTTCGGCGCGACGAAGAAAGCCCAGTCGGGCGCTTACGGCAAGGTCGAAGGCGATCGGACGGCGCAGGACATCGCGAAGCGCCGGGCGGACCGGTGGAACTTCCTGTTCATCGCCGGCATGTGGTTCCAGGATCTGTTCAACTACGACTTCCGCCGCACCGAGATGTGCATCATTCCCTATGCCACGCAACAGGGCGAGATTTCCTTCTGCGCGTACAACACGGGGATCGGCTGGCGCAACATCATCGAGAAGATGCACATGACCGCGACCTTGACCAAATGGTACGACGAGCACGGCCGGCACGAGATTTTCGCCGGCAACAAGAACGTGCCGCTCGTCTCGACCGAGACATCCCTCGTGCTGAACGCCGAAGCGGTAGCCGCCGGCGCGCAGACGGACCTCGACGATCTGGGCATCGCCAAGAACTCGCGAGAGGAAAAGCTGAAGGCGCGCCAGCAGAAGGACGCGCCTGAGAAAGACGCGCGCTACCACGAAGAGATGGCGCGACTCTACCGTCAGGAAGTGCTCAAGGAGCAGCCGACTTTGCAGATTCAGGGCCTGACCGGCAAGAAGAAACAGAGCGTCCAGCCGGTGTTGCACAAGCCGACGACGTAGGGCTTGACGGGCTACGGAGCGAAGCGAAGGGCCGGCGGGCGACCGCCGGCCCTTCGTGTTTCCGGCCGCGCACTCCGTGACACGCAACCTCCACACCTCACATCCCTCAAACCCTCTGCTCTATGATTTAGACGTGGACAAGAATTTTCTGCTGATTGGATCGGTGGCCGCCTTCCTCGCGGTCGCGATTGGGGCCTTCGGCGCGCACGGGCTGCGCTCGCGGCTCTCTCCGGACATGCTGGCGGTGTTCGAGACCGGCGTGCGGTATCACATGTATCACGCGCTCGCGCTGCTGGCGACCGCGTTGGTAGTTGAACGCATGGGAGGGCGGCTGGCGGTCTGGGCCGGCTGGTCCTTCACGGCCGGCATCGTCCTGTTCTCGGGTAGCTTGTATCTGCTGGCGCTAACCGGCGTGACGATCCTCGGGGCGATTACGCCACTCGGCGGCCTGGCTTTTCTGATCGGGTGGGCTTGCCTGGCCATCGCGGCGGCCTCCGCCTGAGCGGTCTATCGTTTTTTTCGGACCGGCTTTGGTGGCGGCGGGGGCGGTGGTGGACGAAACTCGATCATCACGTTACTGATGACCGCGATCGGACGGCCGGGCGACGTGTAGGTCGCATTGCCGTCGAGACGCTCGTGCGTCAGCTTCTCCCCGAGGATGCTGACCTGTTCCTCGCTCTCCGGGATGACAATGGAAACCGACTCCGAACCCGTTGGTGCGACGGCCTTTACCCCCCCGGGTCCGGCGCCGCCGCCAATGCGATCGAGCAGGTCACTGGCGTTGCGAAACTCACTCTGCACCACGGCCCGGCTGATGAGCGTGTTGTCCAGCGTCAACACACCAATCGTGGCGGTATAGCGCGAAAAGGCGCGGTTGGCTTTGACCTGCTCCTCTGAGTAGGTGTGTCGGTTGTGCAGGTTGAACGTCAACGTGACCGGGCCGCCATGTGGCGGTAACGAGATCAGGACGCCTCCGGCTGGTTCGCGGCCGGTCATCACGTCGCAGAAACTCAACTTCGTCGTCACGCCGACGCCCAGAAGCGCCGGGCACATCATCGTCGGCGCGACTTTCTGGAGCGCGAGCGGGGGCGGCGGGACAGGAGGCTTGGCGGCAGGGGGCTTGGCGGCAGGGCGCCGCTGGGCCTGCGCCGCCAAGCCAGTGGTGGCCGCGAACATCAGCGCGATTACGACGAGTCGCCGCATGTTTCTCCTCACTCCTCGCCGATGCACTCGAGGTTGGTCGACGGCCCTCGACGCATGACTCCGGCACGCGAGCTCAGCTGGAGCAGTTCCAGAAACTCCATCCGCGTGCGAGCGACATCGCGAAAGGTGCCAAGCATGGAACTGGTCACGGCACACGAGTTCTGCTTCTCGACGCCGCGCATCGACATGCAGAGATGTGTCGCTTCAATCACGACCGCGACGCCGAGCGGCGCAATCTTCTCGCGAATCGTCTCGGCGATCTGCCCCGTCAGCCGTTCCTGGACCTGAAGCCGCCGGCTGAAGACGTCCACGAGACGAGGAATCTTGCTGAGGCCGATGACCCGATTACTGGGAATGTAAGCGACGTGGCACTTCCCGAAAAACGGCAGCAGGTGATGTTCGCACAGGCTGTAGAAATCAATGTCCTTGACGATCACCATTTCGCTGTAATCGACCGTGAACAGCGCTCCGTTCAGGACCTCGTCGATGTCGGTCCGATACCCGCTGGTGAGAAACGCCAACGACTTCTCGACACGTTTCGGCGTATTGAGCAAACCCTCGCGCTCCGGATTTTCGCCAAGGCCGCTCAGGAGCTGTCTGATGAGATCCTGCATCGACTCCATTGTACCAGCCCGCTGCCGGCGCCGCCGGCTCGGCCATCCGCAAAGCGGTCCACGCCGCTGGCAGTTGCCGAGACCGTCACCCCATTCAGGAATCCGATCATCGCCATGGCTGTGAGAGTGCCGCACTGTCAACAGCCACAGGCGAGGCGTCTTGCCTAGAAAGCCGGGCAATCGGACCAGCGACGCTGCTGGTGACGGACCCTCGTCGTTAACCGGCGGTTCCGTCAATGCCGAGAGGAAAAAATAAACGAATCAAGCTTATCGTCGGTGGCACGATTCCTGTATGTCTATCGGCCGGAGACGGACGAGAATGCAAAAAACGGCGATCGCGCACGCCCTTCCAGTCAACACCGCAGTTGGCGTCGCTGCCATCGAAAGTCGAGCGGCCGGCAGTCAGAAAGTGATGATCGTCAACGGCTGCCTGGGGATTCTCGAATTACTCGAAAGGCTTCTCGAAGCAGGACACTACGACGTCGTAGTGGTCGAGTCGAACGAGCGCGCGTATTCCCAGATCAAGCGTGTTCAGCCCGATCTCGTCATTTTGTGCATCCAGCTGGACGACCTCAACGGCTTCCAGGTGTTGTCGATGTTGAAGCTCGATGAAGGAACGCGGGACATCCCCGTGCTGACCTACACCGCGACCGACGACGATCAAGAAATGGAAGAGGAAGAGACCGAGGAGCCGATCGAGACCGAGATGTTTGCACCGAAACGGATCGAACTGATGAACTGACCGGCCACCACGAGGGTTGCCGTGACACGCCATGGGAACGTCACTTCACCTTGAGATACTCGAGGTAGTCGCCCGATTCGATCCGCGGGGCGCCGCCAAGTGGCGCATTGTAGAAATACACCCACGCCAGCATCACGCGTCCGTCGTCCAGGCTGACTAAGGTCTCGGCGCGCAGGTACAAACTGGCATCCGGCCGCTCGTGCCGGTAGCCCTCGATGTCATCAAGGGCCTGTAGAACCGTGCCTGGGGCAAGCATGCGATGGACTTCGCCGTAGACGCGACAGTCCAGCGCCGGAATTGCGGCGGGGTAGATTCCGATATCGAAGAGCAGCGCCTGAATCGAACCGCGACCGACAGACTCGAGACCCAAATCGACCCGAGTGCGACCCTCACGTCTAAAGCCGCTCATCAGTGTCCCGTAGAAAAACACGAGATCGGTCATGCCATTGGTATCGTACACGACCGGACGGCGGAAAGTGGACGCGAAGCGTCCTATTGCGAAGAACCGCTAGTGCGCCCGTGAACCGCTGGGCCGGGCGGCACCCGGCGCGGTCATCAAGTCCAGCAGGCGACCGGGGACCGAGAACGACAACGCCACCGTCTTGCCCGTGCCGCTGATTTCCAACGACTGTGCCAGCGCCTTCAGTTCGGGCTTGGAGCCGGCTTGGAGGCTCGCGAGGGCCGCAAACCCCTGAATGAGGTCGCGTAGGTTCTTAGCCGCCTCATCGCTACTGGTCTCCGCCCGTAGGACGGCGGCGATGCCGTCGTTGACCGTCCCGCTCGCGGAAAACCAGGTAATGGGAGGCAAATCACCGATACCACGAGGCAATCTGGCTGACGCTCGGAGGGTGTCGAACCGCCCCACGGCCCACGCATTGCTGGAATCGAGCGACCGGACCAGGCCCGCCACCTCTTCGTTCGTGGTGATGTTGGCGCCGCCGTTCTCGAGGTCGATCGCCCGGTGGATAAGCGTTGATGTCCCGATCGCGACGAGTCCCGGCTTGAGGAACGACAGGGCAAAGTCACGGGAACTATCGGGATTCTCAGGTGCTGGGGCGTCTTGATTCGCCGGATGCGCCGCCCCGACTATAAGGCGCTTGTCCTTGTACTGCTCGACGCGAGCGCCATGTTCACGCATCAGCGCTTCGATCTTGACCTCGTTGAACGTCCCACGGGCCAGGACCAGGCCGACGCCAGGTCCCTTGTTCCCGGACGCGTCGGGCAGGAGGCAGGCCACCACATGGTCGATGTCGGTCTCAACATTGATGCCGGTCAGGGTCTCGAACTCATGCTGGCCCTTGTCGTGCCCGGGCATCACGGTTCGGATCCGCTGCCGCAGTTCCGACGCCATGATATGCCTGACGTCCGCATACGCCACCACGGCCGCATCGGACGGAACGTATTGAAGCTCGTCGGGGCCACTGAGACCCGCCACGGCGCCGGCCGGGAAGCCCGCGTAATACGCCACCAGACCCGAACCGACGCCGACGAATGTCACCAGGGCGGAGGAAATCACGAGATAGCGGGTTCTGGCTGTCATGTGGGGCCTCGCTCGCTTATACGACCCGAATCCTGACCGAGTTCCGTGTCTTTACTGATCGAGCACGTATTCCCGGTCCTCTACCGCCCGAACGGCGGACCACAACGTGACCGCGATGATTATCGCCAGCGACAGGAGGCTGGTCGCTATGGTAGGCACCTCGCGGAAGACCTGCATCAGCACCCCAATCGCCGAATCCTGGGGCATGGCATGAGGGACCAGCGCCTGAAGATAGTAGGCGACCGTCAGCCTCTTCAGATACCCGGGAAAGAGCAGGATCGACGGTTCCCACCCCAGTACAAAGACGAGCCCGATGACCAGTGGCCGTCGCAGCCTGGCGCCGACCCAGGCGAACACGGCGCCGTATCCCGCCAGACCGACCACCAGCATCCCAAGGTCGCCAAGCAGGGACGGAAACAACTCGCCGACCCGGCCGCCACCGAGCGGCACAATCAGAAAATAAACCAGCACGACCGAGGGCAGCACGAGAAGCGTCGTGCAGGCTAGATACGCCAGATACTTGCCGAGCAAAACTGCGCCGCGCCGGACGGGACGCGTAAAAAGATACGTGATGGTCTTGTCGTCCACTTCGTCCGCAATCAGGGCGGTGCCGTAGAAAACCCCCAACACCGGCACAATGAAGCGGATGTAGAGGAGCCACATCATCATGCCGAACAGTCCCGGGCCGCTCACCCTGGCCCCGTTGACCGAGAAGCGCCAAAACGGGGTGGTCGCGGTCACGATCCGGATCGCCGCAGCCAGCAGCACGGGACCGCCCAGCAGAAAGCCTAGAAACACCGAACGCCGCGACCAGAGCATCTGCCCAAGCGACAGATCGAACACGCGGGCAGAGGAAGCCAGCATCGACAGCCCCGGCGGCCGCCGCACGGCGGGCGGCAGGGGACCCGCAACTGGAGACGACGGACTGGACGCCGCTGGCTGGCTCACGTGTTCACCAGGTACTGGAATACGGCTTGAAGATTGTCGTCCGGCGAGGTGACTTCGTGGATCGAGCCGAGCTCGCCGTTTGCGGCGAGCTCCGTGAGGCGCGCGTAGAACACGTCTGGCTTCGCGGTCTGGACGACGATCGCGCCATCCTCGAACCTCAGGCTGAGCACGTCGTCGGCCGCAAGAAATTCCCTGGCCAGCGCGCGCGGTTGATCCGCCCGGATAGACACCGTGTGCGGATGCGTGTCGATCAGGTCTCGAATCTGGTGAACGTTGCCCTCGGCGACGATCCGTCCCTGATTGATCAGCAGGATGTTGGACGTCATCGACTCGATCTCATGAAGAATATGGCTCGAGACGATGATGCTCTTGCCGGACCGCGCCCACTCCTTGACGAGACGGATCGTCTTTCGACGGGCGATCGGATCGAGACCCGAGAGCGGCTCGTCGAGGATGAGCAGATCGGGATCGTGCGCCAGCGCCTGCGCCATCTTCACGCGCTGACGCATGCCCTTGCTGTAGGCGCCGATCTTCTTGCCCGCGGCGTCGAGGAGGTCGACCGCCTCGAGCGCTCGATGCGCGCGCTCATCAGCCTCTCGCTCGCCCGCACCGTTCAGCCGAACCAGCGCGCTGACCCACTCGAGGCCGGTCATCCGTTCGTAGAACGCGTCCTGCTCCGGGCAGAATCCGATGCGAACGTACAGCGCGGGATTTCCCCAGATCCGTTCGCCGAGGATGAAAATCTCGCCCTGGTTGGGCTTCAACTGCCCGGTAATCAGTTTGAGGAAGGTGGACTTGCCCGCGCCATTCGGACCCAGCAGGCCGGTGATGCCCACGGGGACCGTCACCGTTACATCGTTGAGTCCGATGACCTGTCCATACCATTTCGAGAGGTGGGAAGTGACCACGATCGGAGCGGCCGCTTCGATCACGCGATGACCTCGACGCCGCGCACGCGTCGCTCGAGCACGAACCCCGACACCGCCACCAGCAGGACCAGCACGGCCAGCGACAGCGGCCAGGGCGTGTCGTAGCGGAGTGGCAAGCGGAAGATGGCGTCGCCCACTTGATTGAGGTCGAAGGGCACTGAAATCCACGACAGGCGTGTGTTTCCGGCCACCAATCGCAGCACGCCGAACAGCGCCTCGCTGAAGAACAGCAACGCCGCATACAGGATGCCGACATAGCGGCTGCTGGTCGACAGCGACGAAAGGGCCAGCATCGCGGTCGACACGGTGATCACCTCGAGGAACGCGAACATGGTGATCGCCGGAAACAAGTAGAGGTTGCCCCTGAAGAACTCCACGTTTCCCGCAAACGCGATTTGCACGGCGAGCAGCAGGATCGCCGGCACCCAGGTGACGAGCAACAGCCAGGCCATCAGAATCGCCAGCTTGCCGAACACGTACTCGGCGCGCGTCACCGGCTTCGAGAGGTAGATTTGCAGCGCGTTGGCCCGGCGATCATGCGCGATGAGTCCAGCGCCGCCGTAGACGGTGAGGAAGAAAACGAAGATGCCCTGCTGTTCGAGAAACTGCCGGAACAGTCCTGGCGTCGGCGCGAGAAACGCGGCCTGCGGCAGATTCGCCGCGGCATACAGCTGGACCGCCCGAACCAGAAACGGCAGCCAGGACAGGAGCAGCAGGGCGAGAAACGCGCGTTGCCCGAGGCGCGTGCGAATGCCGGCCTTCGCAATCACCGCCCACGCCCGGCCGCGGGGTGCGCGCTGGCCCCCGTACCGCCGATAGCCCTGGTCATGAATCGGCATCGACGTCCCGCCTGTTCGAAACCGTCATCCACACGCTCGACGTCCGCCTCATGCCTCGCCGACCGCGCTGGCAAAGACGTCGTCGAGGGTCGGGACGCTGGGCCGGAGATGACGGACCTGCGCCTGTTCGGCGGCGGCGATCGCAAACAAGCGGCGCGCCCCGTCCGCGCCAGGCACGAAGACGCGCATGACGTCCTCGTCTGTGGCGTGACAATCGAGGCCCGCCGCCCTCAAACTGCCGATGAACGCCTCGATATTTGCGCCCCGGGTCTTGACCCGCAGCTCGAACACCTGCCCGCGGGGCTGCTTGAGCGACGCGATCGGCCCGTTGACCGCAACGGATCCCTTGTCCATGACGACGACCTGATCGCAGGTGTACTCCACGTCGGGCAGCAAATGTGAGGACAGAATCAGATTGACGCCTTTGTTGTGTCCCAGGTCGCGCACCAGCTCCAGCATCTCGTCGCGGCCTTTCGGATCCATGCCGTTGGTCGGCTCGTCCAGCAGCAGCAAATCGGGATCGTGCACGAGCGCCTGGGCCAGCTTGATCCGTTGTTTCATGCCGGTGGAATACGTTTCGACGTTCCGATAGCGGGCTTCGCCAAGGCCAACATAGAAGAGCACCTCGTGCGCCCGCTGCATGGCATCGACGGGAGGGAGCCCCGCCAACTCCCCGCAGTACGCCACGAACGTCACGGCGTTCATCCCCGGAATGTGCGCATCGCTCTCCGGCATGTAGCCGACGCGCGACCGGATCTCCAATGGCGATTTCGCGACGTCCAGCCCCAGCACGCGCATGTGTCCGGTGGTCGGAGCGACGAAGCCCAGCAGGGACCTGAGCATCGTGCTCTTGCCTGCGCCATTGGGCCCCAGGAGCCCGACCGCGCCGCCGGCAAAGCTCGCCGTCACATCGCGGAGGGCCACGGTGGCGCCGTAGGCGACCGAAACGTTGACCAGCGCGACGACCGGTTCGGAATCAGGCATGCAGGGGCTTATACGAACGCCCGGGCTGATAAGGTCCGGGACCAGAACAAGGTCGCCTCGCTCGGTGCGTCATTCACACTGACAAAGTGCCCCGCAGGCCGAGGGCGTCTACGCTCCCGCGCATGAAGGCGATCACGTTCCCGATGTGCTCCCCGATCGGTAGCCCCAGAAGCGCGGCGCCGGCGACGAGGTCCTCGCGCTTGACTGCACGTGCAAACGCTTTGTCCTTCATCCGCTTCACGACCGACGCGGCTTCGAGATCGAGCACGCTCCTGCTCGGCCTGATGAGCGACGCCGCCGTCACGAAACCGGCCATCTCGTCGCAGGCAAACAGCGTCTTCTCGAGCAGGCCGTCCCGCGGCACCCCGCTGTAATCCGCATGCGACAGGATCGCGAGGATGACCCACTCTGGATACCCCTGCTGGCGGAGAATCTCGCTGCCGCGAAACGGGTGATCGTCGAGGCTCGGCCACCGCTCGTAGTCGAAATCGTGGAGCAGGCCGACCACGCCCCAGCCTTCCTCGTCCTCATTGAACTTCCTGGCGTACCCGCGCACCGCCGCTTCGACCGCCAGCGCATGCTTCAACAGGCTGTCGCCCTTGGTGTATTCCGCCAGCAGCCGCCACGCGGCGTCGCGGTCGGGCGTGAACGACATCAGAAAGTTGTAGCATCTTATCAGCCCGAGGCGAAATCCAGCGTCGCAACGAGTCGCAAGGGCAGGAGATTGATGGCCAATTCGACCGCCAAGGCGGCCGCGCTCGACACCGAGTTCACTCGAGGGCTCGGCCTCTACGATTCCACGATGGTGGTGGTGGGATCGATGATCGGGTCGGGCATTTTCATCGTATCGGCCGACATGGCGCGCACCCTCGGCGGGGCGGGCTGGCTGCTGGCCGCCTGGCTGCTCACCGGTGGGCTGACGATTGTCGGCGCCTTGTCCTACGGCGAGCTCGCCGCGATGATGCCGAGGGCCGGCGGCCAGTACATCTACCTGCGCGAGGCCTTTTCGCCGCTCTGGGGTTTTCTTTACGGCTGGACCCTGTTTCTTGTGATTCAGACCGGCACGATTGCCGCCGTCGCGGTGGGCTTCGCGCGCTACCTCGGCGTGCTCGCCCCGTGGATCGCCGAGGATCACTACCTGATCCCGCCGATCCATGTCTCGACCGGCTACGCACTGTCACTGTCGACCGCTCAACTGGTGGGCGTCCTGATGATCGCGCTGCTCACGTGGACCAACACGAAAGGGCTGGAGTACGGCCGGATCGTCCAGAACGTCTTCACCACCGCCAAGACCGGCGCGCTCGCCGGACTCATCCTCGCCGGACTGCTGCTCGGGTGGAATCATGCCGCCGTCGCCGACAACTTCGGACAGCTCTGGGTGCGACGGGGACTGGTCGACATCGTGCCGGGGATGAACGCCGCGAGCGCTTTTGGGCTGTTCGTGGCCATTTGCGTGGCGCAGACAGGATCGCTCTTTTCAGCGGACGCCTGGAACAACATCACGTTTACTGCCGGCGAGGTGAAGGACCCCCGCCGAAACATCCCGCTCTCTCTCGCACTCGGCACCATCGTCGTCATCGCGCTGTACCTGCTGGCCAACATCGCGTTTCTCGTGACACTGCCCTTCGAGAGCATTCAGCATGCGCCGAGCGACCGGGTGGCCACTGCGACGTTGAACGTGGTCTTCCCGGGACTCGGTGCCACCATGATGGCGATTGGGATCATGGTCTCGACCTTTGGGTGCGTGAACGGCTTGATTCTCGCGGGCGCCCGCGCGTACTTCGCCATGGCTCGGGACCGGGTGTTCTTTCGATCCGCCGGCGACTTGAACCGCGCCAAGGTGCCTTCGGGTGCGCTGATCCTGCAGGGCGTGTGGGCCGCGTTTCTCGTCCTCCCGAGAACGTTCGATCCGGTTGCGCGCGCCTACGGCAATCTCTACAGCAACCTGCTCGACTATGTGATCTCGGCGGCGCTGATTTTCTACATCCTGACGATTGCCGGCGTCTTCCGCTTGCGGCAGACGCGGCCCGACGCCGATCGCCCGTATCGCACGGTCGGCTATCCCCTCGTGCCGGCCCTCTACATCGTCGGGGCCGTCGTGATTCTCGCGGTGCTGTTCGTTTTTCGGCCGGCGACCACCTGGCCCGGGCTGTTCATCGTCCTGCTGGGCGTGCCCGTGTACCTGCTGTGGAGGCCGAAACACTAGAGGGACCGCCGGCGATTCGCCTCGATCGCCTTCATGATCACTGCGATTGCGTTCTCCCTCACACGGTACTCGGTCAGTTCATCGACGGCGACCCACCGCACATCGTCGGCATCGGAACCGCGAACGATGCCGTCATTGACCGCGTAACAGAGGTAGTCGATGATGACGAAGTGATACTCCACCCGTCCGTCCGGCGACCGCTCGATGCGATCCAGCACCTCGACGACCGGCCCCGCGCTGACGATGAGGCCGGTTTCTTCGAACAGCTCACGGACCACCGCCGCGTCGAGGGTTTCGCCAACTTCCACACCGCCACCCGGCAAGCTCCACTCACCCTGGAGCGGTTCATGCGCGCGCTTCACGAGCAGCACGCGTCCGTCGCCGTTCAAAACGACGGCGCCGACGCCGACGATCGGACGCTGTGGAAACTGTCTCATCGGTCATCCGCGACCGACGGTCGTTTCGACCGGTGATCGTCGGACGATTCCTACGTCACTACTTCGGTCGAACTTCGGATGACCCACGGCTTCAGGCGGCCGGATTCAGAGGACCAGCGACGCGTCGGCATTGAGGTCCATCCCTGCCACCGCGCCGGTCCTGAATTTCCGAAGGCCCGCGGCGGCGATCATGGCGGCGTTGTCGGTGGCCAGCTGCAGGCTCGGCACAAAGGTCGGCATCTCGCGCAGCTCGCCGTTCCGCTTCAGATCGGCGCGAAGACGACTGTTCGCCGAAACGCCCCCCGAGACACCGATGCTTCGAGCCTGGAACCGCCGCGCGGCATCAAATGATCGCTCGATCAGCGTCGTCACGACGACGCGTTGGAAGCTGGCACAGATATCGTCGATCTCCTGCTCGCTGAAACGTGTGGCGGCGCCGAGTTCCACGTCTTTCTGGCGCACGTAGCGAAGAACGGCCGTCTTGAGGCCGCTGAAGCTGAAATCGAGGTCGCCCTTCAACGTCGGCGCGTTGCGATCCGCGTGGGTCAGGCGCGTGGTGGGCAGCGGCACGGCGCGGTCATTCCCCTCTCGAGCACGCCGGTCGATGGTCGGACCGCCGGGATAGCCGAGCCCGAGCAGCTTCGCGACCTTGTCGTATGCCTCACCAGCCGCGTCGTCGCGCGTTCGACTGAGCAGCCGGTACTCGCCCGGGCGCTCGACCAGATACAGACTGGTGTGACCGCCCGACACCACGAGGACGACGGCGGGCAAGGGAAGCTCGCCGTGCTGCAGCACGAGCGACTCGATATGCCCGGCGAGATGGTGGACCGGCACCAGCGGCAGGCCCGCCGCGGCCGCCGCGGCTTTCGCGAAGGAGACGCCGACGAGCAGGGAGCCGACGAGCCCCGGACCCTGTGTCACGGCGACGGCGTCCAGATCCGTCCAATCGGCTCCGCCCTCCGCCATGGCGCGATCGACCACGCCGCAGATATCGCGGATATGCTGCCTCGACGCCAGTTCCGGCACGACGCCGCCCCACTCGCGATGGATCAGGTCCTGAGAGGCGACGACGTTCGACCGGATGACCCACGGCCGATCGCCATCGCCGGTCTCTTCGACGACGGCCGCGGAGGTTTCGTCGCAGGATGTCTCGATGCCGAGAATACGCATGTTAGGGCCCGCGCAAGAATAACCTGCGCAACTTGTGGGCGTCGAGGCGCCCGCCCGGCAAGGCGTGAGGAGCGCGCATACCGGGCGTATGCAAGCGACGAGCAACGCAGCCCGGCGGGATGCATCGGCGACTACAATGCACAGGTTATTCTTGCGCGGATCCTTAGTCGCGACGCTGGTGACGAATGACCACTGGTTGATCGCTCGAGGAACGCGGGCGTCTTCAGCGACGTCCCTACGAGCCTACCATCGACGGCGTCTCGAAGGCGCGCCTCAGCGATTCTTGAAACGGCGCGCGGAAGATGCCGCGCTCCGTGATGATGCCGGCGATGAGTTGATGCGGGGTGACGTCGAACGCGGGATTGCGGATGAGAGCGTTGACCGGGGTGAGCCGGTGTCCGCGGAGGTGTGTCACCTCGCGCGCACTGCGCTCCTCGATGGGAATCTGCGTGCCGTCGGCCGTGCTGAGGTCGATGGTCGAGAGCGGCGCCGCGACGTAGAAGGGAATGCGGTGCTCGCGCGCCAGAATCGCCACGGTGTATGTGCCAATTTTATTGGCCGTATCGCCGTTGGCGGCTATGCGATCGGCGCCGACGACGACGAGGTCGACCCGGCCGGTGCGCATGATCGCACCCGCCATGTTGTCGGTGATGACCGTCGTTTCGATGCCGTCGCGCAGGAGCTCCCAGGCGGTCAGCCGAGCGCCCTGCAGGAACGGACGCGTCTCGTCGGCGAGGACGGTCACATGCTTGCCCTGCGCCACCGCGCCGCGAATAACGCCGAGGGCGGTGCCGTAGCCGGCAGTCGCCAGGGCGCCGGCGTTGCAGTGCGTCAGAATCACCGCCGTCGACGGCACCACTTCCGCACCGAACGCACCCATCGCGCGGCAGCTGGCGACATCCTCGTCGTGAATGGCCTCGGCTTCGCGATCCAGACGATCCTGGATCTGTTCCACCGACTCACCGGCGGTGGCCGCCGCGCCGAACGAGCGTTTCATCCGCTCAATCGCCCAGAACAGATTCACCGCCGTGGGACGGGTCGCCGCCATCAGTTCACAGGTCTTGTAGAAGTCGGCCGCGAACTTCTGGGTGCCGGTTGCCGCGCTCTTGCGCATGCCGAGCGCAATGCCGAAGGCCGCCGCGACGCCGATCGCCGGCGCGCCTCGGATGACCATCGTCTTGATCGCACGAGCCACTTCGGCGGCGGTCCTGCACCGAACATAGACCTCGACCCCCGGCAGCTTGCGCTGGTCGATCATGACGATTGCGTCTTCCTCGCGAGCTATTGTCGGCAGCATACGCGTCCATTCACCATGTATCGCACCGGATCGATTCTAGCAGCCCGTGGTGAAAGTCTGGCGTCGCACCGAGACGGGCAAGGCGCCCCGCGGGCAAGGCGCGACCCCGGGGCCACCCGACGTGCGTTTCCCAGCGCGTTGCGGTGGGGGCGACCGAGAATACCGGGAGTATTTGAGTGAGAAGCAACGCAGCCCCCGGGGATGCATCGCCCGTCGAATGCAGTCAGACCTTCACCACGGGCTGCTAGTCCCCTGGAAGCGTGATGGGTTGCATAGGTCCCGGAGCGCGGCGCCCGGATCGCGAGGCGCGACGACCGAGAATATTAGACATATTTGAGGGAGTCGCAACGAAGCGAGGCGGGATGCCCCGCCCGGGAATTATGTATCGCATCACGTTTCCAGGGGACTAGGCCTCGCCCAACAGGCGTGCATCGAAAGGAAACGGCAGCAGGTCCTTCAGATGATAGGTCCCCTTCTCCACCGTCAAGTTGCCGAGACGGACCTCCAGGTTGCCGCCAAACTCCCACAGGATCTGGCGGCACGCGCCGCAGGGCGGCGTCGGCGCTTCGGTGTCGGCGACGATGGCAATTCGCGTAAACGCGCGATGCCCTTCCGACAGCGCCTTGAACATCGCGACGCGCTCGGCGCAAATCGTCAAGCCGTACGTGGCGTTTTCGACGTTGCAGCCGGTCACGATGGTGCCGTCGCTGGTCTCGATCGCCGCGCCGACCTTGAAATGGGAGAACTGGGCGGCCGCGTGCTCCCTGGCCCGACGCGCAGCCCCGACGATGTCCGACCCGCGCTCCCACTGCCGGCGGGGTCCGAACCGGCGTTGGGTGAGCACCCGGCGCTCGACGCCGACCGGGCCGATATCCTTGACCCGCCGGTCGAGGCCGTCGCGACGATTCCATGCTTGGAACGCCCGGCGTTGGTCGGCGTCGGTCGGGGTCCGGGCGCGCGCCCCGTTGATGGCATGCGTCACGAGCCCGACTCGGTGCAGTTCGGCGCTCAACTCGCTGACTTCGCGATCGGCATGACTTCGCCTCGCCGCATCGGCATTTACCCAATGCCAGACTAGGTAGAAGCAGGTGGGCACCCGCTCATCGCGGATGGTCTGCGCTTGCACGCAGTACGTCTGCCGCTCGAGGGTCTCTTTCAACCGCGCGGCGAGCTGCAGAAACTCGTCCTCGCGGCCCGGATGCACATTCACGATGACGACCGACAGACGAGTCTGGTCAGATGCGTCCAATGATGCCCTCCAGCAGCGAGA
Source organism: Acidobacteriota bacterium (assembly GCA_040007095.1). Lineage (GTDB taxonomy): Bacteria > Acidobacteriota > Vicinamibacteria > Vicinamibacterales > CAVVIG01 > JBDTVS01. The sequence continues at coordinate 27,676 of JBDTVS010000103.1, read as the reverse complement.
CGAACTGTCCACGAACGCGGCGCGCCGTCTCCATCACTTCGTGGTGATCGAGGGGCTGCGGCAGCACGCCGGCGGCCATGTTGGTAATGCACGAGATCCCGAGCACCTCAATCCCCATGTGGCGGGCGGCGATCGCCTCGGGCACCGTCGACATGCCAACGGCGTCGGCGCCAATCGTGCGCAGGTAGCGGATTTCCGCGGGGGTCTCGTAGCTCGGGCCGAGCAGACCGGCGTAGACGCCGTGTGGCAGCGTCGCGCCGCCTTCGCGGCCGGCTTCATCGGCGAGACGGCGCAGGCGCCGCGAATACACGTCCGTCATGTCGGGAAAGCGAGGTCCGAACCGCTCGTCGTTGCCGCCGACCAGCGGGTTGCCGCCCATCAGATTGATGTGATCGTCGATCACCATCAACGCACCCTGGGCGAAACCGGTATTCACGCCGCCGGCGGCATTCGTCAGAATCAGCGTCTTGACGCCGAGCACGCCCAGCACGCGCACGGGAAACGTCACCGTTCGCATATCGTGGCCTTCATAGACGTGGGAACGTCCGGACAGCACGGCGACCGCCCGGCCCCCGACCAGGCCAACCACCAGACGGCCGTCGTGACCGATCACGCCGGACGCGGGCCAGTGGGGCAGATCGACGTAACGGATCGAGACGCTGTCGATCAGGCTCTCGGCAAAATCGCCCAGGCCCGATCCGAGCACCACCGCAATCCGCGGCACCTCGCGGATTCGACTCGCGATACCCTCGGCCGCCTCGCTGACCTGGCTGAAATAGTCCATCACGTCACAATGGCCGGACCGGACGACTGCCGCGAGGGACGGGCCACCAAACCGGCAGTCACAACAGAAACCCCGCAATCGTCGCCGTCATGAAATTGGCGAGGGTGCCGGCGAACATCGCGCGGAGGCCGAGGCGGGCCAGGTCGTGACGGCGATTGGGCGCCAGTGCGCCGATGCCCCCCAGCTGAATCCCGATCGAGCCGACGTTGGCAAACCCGCAGAGCGCGAAGGTCGCAATCGTGAAGGATTTCGGATCGAGCACGCCCTTCATCGGGCCGAGCTGCGAGTAGGCAATGAACTCGTTCAGTACCATGCGCGTACCGAGCAGATTGCCAATCGTCGGCGCGTCGCGCCACGGCACGCCCATCGCCCATGCCACCGGCGCGAACACCCAGCCGAAAATCTGTTGCAGGCTCAGCCCGACGCGTCCCAGCAGCGCGTTGCCCAGTCCGACCAGCGCGATGAACGAAATCAGCATCGCGAGCACGTTGAGCGCGAGCTGCAGCCCTTCGCTCGTGCCACGCGCCGCCGCGTCGATCATGTTGACATCGGGCGACGCCACGTCGAGCTGCACGCCGCCCATGGTCTTGGGGACCTCGGTCTCGGGAACGAACATCTTGGCCATCATGATTGTGCCGGGCGCCGTCATGATGACGGCGGTCAGCAGATGCTTGGCCTCGACCCCGAACAGGATGTAGGCCGCCATGATCCCGCCCGAGATGTGGGCCATGCCCGAGGTCATCACGGTCATCAGTTCGGACTGCGTCATTTCCGGCAGGTACGGCCGGATCGTCAGCGGCGCCTCGGTCTGGCCCATGAAGATGCTCGCGGCGACATTCAACGACTCGGCGCCACTGGCGCGCATCACGCGGTGCATCAGCACGGCGAACAGGCGAACAATGATCTGCATGACGCCGAAGTAGTAGAGGATGGCGAACAGCGCCGCCACGAAAATGATCGTCGGCGCCACGAGGAAGGCCACCGGCAAGCTCGTCCCGGCCGGTCCGAGCGCCTGCGCAAGGGTCCGCCACTGCGCGCTGTCGCCCAGTGGGCCAAAGACGAACGCCGACCCCACGAACGAAAAGGCGAGGAGCCGAGTGATCCAATTGCCAAGCGTCGCGAACACCTGCTGGCCGATACCCGTCTTAAGCACGATCAGCGCGAAGACAACCTGCAGGCTCAATCCCCACGCCACGGTTCGCAAATCGATCGCGTGTCGATCAGTCGAACACGCGTAGGCAATCCCCAGGATCACGATGGCGCCGACCAGCGGCTGGGCCTGGGGGACACCCATCCGCGCGGCCAACGCCGCCACGACCGCCAATCCAATCGCGCCGGCTACGATGGCCAGATCGGTCGTACTCGACCGGCGGTGCCCCGCCGGCAACTCTCGCTCGACAGCCATCAGCGAACCTCCCCGACGAGAAGCGGCAATGCCGCCGGGCGTTGATCGCCCATCTGAATCGCCTCTGTTGCCAGCGCAATCGCGACTTCGAGCCGGCGGGACTCGCGATAGTGCAACGCCATCACCGGATCTCCGGTCCGAAGCTCATCCCCCGGTTTCGCGATGACCGTGATGCCGACGGCGGGGTCGACCGGATCCTCCACACGATCTCGGCCGGCACCGAGCCCCACCGACGCGCGGCCGACGAGCTCCGCATCGAGTCGCGCCAGAAAACCCGATCGAACAGTCGTGATCACGTGTCGCCGAGGCGCCGTTGGCAGCAAGCTCTCATCGTCGACGATCCGGGGGTTCCCGCCTTGCTGCTCGATGATTCGGCGAAAGCGGTCGAGGCCCAGGCCGGAGGACAGAGCGCTGCGCGCCCGCCGTTTGCCGTCCGCCAGATCGTCCGCCGCGCCGCCGACGACGAGCATCCGGGCCGTCAATTCGACGGTGACGTCGACCAGATCCGCCGGGCCGCGGCCTTTCAGGACGTCGAGGCACTCGATGACTTCGAGCGCGTTGCCGACGGCACGACCGAGCGGCGCGTCCATCCGCGTGATGATGGCTTCAGTTTTCACACCGGATGCGTTGCCGATCGAGACGAGCGATTCGGCCAGCCGCCGCGAATCCGCTTCGGTTTTCATGAACGCACCGCGGCCGGTCTTCACGTCGAGGACCAGCGCGTCGATGCCTTCGGCGATCTTCTTGCTCATGATCGATGCGCTGATGAGCGGGATGCTCTCGACCGTCCCCGTCACGTCGCGCAGCGCATACAGCTTCTTGTCGGCCGGCGCGATCTCCTTGGTCTGTCCGATCATGGCGCAGCCCACACTGTCCAGCGCGGCCTTCATCTCGTCGAGCGAGAGATTGACCCGGAAACCGGGAATCGCCTCCAGCTTGTCGAGCGTGCCGCCCGTATGACCGAGGCCGCGGCCCGACATCATCGGCACGATCAGGCCGCACGCCGCCGCAAGCGGCGCGAGCACCAGCGACGTCTTGTCGCCGACCCCGCCGGTGCTGTGCTTGTCGACCTTCACGCCGGGTATCGCCGACAGATCCACGCGGACGCCCGAGTGCACCATCGCGTCGGTCAGCCACGCCGTCTCTCGTGAGCTCATCCCGCGCAGCAGCACGGCCATGAGCAACGCAGACGCCTGATAGTCCGGCAGCGATCCCGCTGTCACACCGGTGACGAAAAACTGGATCTCCTCACGGCTCAATTCTTCGCCGTCGCGCTTTTTCAGGATGACGTCGACCGCACGCATGGGAAGTCGGCAGTATAGCGGATACTGCGGGCAGACTCGGTCGCTGATCAGGGTGCCGCCCGCCACGGTCGGCGGGCCGGCGCACGCGTCCACAGCATTGACCGACCATCGCGAGCTCATCACCGCTCTTGCGGGATCGTCCTACCGACTGTTCCCGCGCAGGAGAATGGCGGTCCTGGCAGTCCCTGGACGAACGCCCCGAGACGGTCGGTCGTACGATGACGGTCGGTCCTAAGATGACGTCGGCCATGACGTCCACAAAACGATGACGAGACGACCCACCGACCCAAAGACCGCATTCGCTGTCCGCGTGCTCTCTGTCGTGCGGCAGATCCCTGTCGGCCGCGTCGCCACCTACGGCGACGTCGCGGCCCGCTCCGGGAACCCCGGCGCCGCGCGTGCCGTCGGCAACATCATGAGCAGCTGCACCCGGCCCGACGTGCCCTGCCATCGAGTGATTGCCGCCGGCGGCCGTCTTGGCGGCTATGGCGGCCACGAGTCGCTCAAGCGGTCGCTGCTGACTGCGGAAGGCGTTCGCGTCCGCGGCAGCCGCATCCAAGACCTGCACAGCGTCCGGGTCTTTGGCAGTCGTCGGCCGCGAATCCCTTAGGGCCCCGCGGCAGAATAAGGTGTGCACTGTGGGCGGCGAGGCGCCCGCCCGGCAAGGCGCGAGGAGCGCGCACACCGGGCGTATGCAAGTGACGAGCAACGCAGCCCGGCGGGATGCAACGCAGCCTGGCGGGATGCATCGGCGGCCACGGTGGCAGCCGTATTTCCCTTAGCTCTGCGGTTATGCAATTCCGTATCAATCGGTATAATCGAATTGATACAGCCGTTGCCACGGTTTGGCGCGGTCATGCAGTTCACACCCGGCGCGGCCGGGACTCTGGAGACGACCATGAAGAAGCTTGTTCTTGTAGGAGCGCTCGCAGGAGTTCTGACCGCGGGTTCGGCGTTCGCCCAGGGTGGGGGTGGAGGCTTTAAAGGCCGTACGGCGCCCTTCGATCAACCCTCGACGGCCCCGTCCCCCACGGTCCCGCCGGGCGATATGGCCCTCGGTTCGATTCGGCTGCCGAAGGCGGTGATGGCAGATGGCAAGAAACTGGTTGCGGGCACCTACCAGGTGCGGGTGACCGGCCAGGTGGCTTCACCCGACGCCAAGGGTCAGACTCCGGGTCTGGAGCGTTGGCTTGAATTCGTTCAGGGCGGGCAGGTGAAAGGCCGGGAGGTTGTGACAATCGTTCCGCAGTCGGATCTCAAGCTGGTCGAGAAAGACGCTCCGCCCCAGGCGAATTCATCCAAGTTCGAAACCTTGATCGGCGGGGACTATGCGCGGCTGTGGATCAACCGCGGCGGCAACCACTATCTGGTGCACTTCCCCACTGCCTGATCTCGCGGGCAGGTGGGGCGGGTCGGGCTGGTAGGACTGGTGCGGTTGGTGAGAGGTCAACGTCCTGACCTATCTTCAGCGCCGATCTAGTCAACCGGTCCGACTTGCTCGACCAGTCCAACCCGAGCCAGACCGGCCAGCGAATCCGACTGCCCACCCGCCCCACCCGCCCTCGTCTCAGACTGCCATCACGTCAAACTGCTCGTGGTGCAGGTGCACGTCCGGCTTGATGGTCACGTCCTTGCCGATCGACTGGCGTAAGTCGCTGAGCACCGCGCTCTCCTCTTCAGTGAGCGCGCGTGCGATGTCGGGGTTGACGCGCAGCAGCAGCCGGTGGCCTTGCAGCTCCGGTCCAACCTTCTTCACCTCGCTCAGAATCTCATAACAGATCGTCGAGCTCGATTTGATGACACCCGTGCCCGAGCAATAGGGGCACGGCTCGGTGAGCACGCGTTCCAGGCTCTGCTTCACCCGCTTGCGTGTCATGATCACCAGGCCGAAGTCGGACACCTGCAGCGCCTTTGACGGAGATCGATCTTTCTTCAGCTCCAGTTCGACGGTCTGCAGCACCTTCTGGCGGTTCTTCTTCTCTTCCATGTCGATCAAGTCGAGCACGATGATGCCGCCGAGGTCCCGCAGCCGCACCTGGCGCACGATCTCCTTGACCGCCTCGAGGTTCGTCTTGACGATAGTGTCCTCGAGCCGCCCGCTGGTCTTCTTGCCCACGTAGCGGCCGGTATTGACGTCGATCGCGACGAGCGCCTCCGTCTGGTTGATCACGATCGACCCGCCCGACTTCAGCCACACTTTGCTCTTCAACGCCTTGTCGATCTCCACCTGCACGCCGTACTCGTCGAAGATCGGAAAGGGCTTGGAGTACAGCTTCACCTTCGGCGCGAGGTTGGGCAGAATGCGCTGGACGAGCTCCAACACCCGCTGGTACTCGTGCGGATTGTCGATCCGAATCGCCTGAAACTCGTCGGTCAGGAGGTCTCGAAGCAGCTTCCCCACCAGGCTCTGCTCACGGTAGACGACGGCGGGGGCCCGCGACGACTCGGTGCGCTGCCGCATCTCGGTCCAGATGGTGTGGAACGACTCGAGATCGCTGACGATGTCTTCCTTGGGTCGGCTGGCGGCCGCGGTGCGAATGATCACGCCGCCGGTGAAGCCGCGCGCCTCGCGGAACTCACGGACGATCTCGCGGAGCCGGCTTCGTTCTTCGCGCGACTCGATCTTCCGCGACACGCCGACGTGATCCACCGTCGGCATGAACACCAGAAAGCGCCCGGCCATCGTCACATGCGAGGTGAGGCGCGCGCCCTTGGTGCCGAGCGGCTCCTTGACCACCTGCACGAGAATTTCCTGGCCCTCGTGGAGCAGGTCCTCGATCTTGGGCTGCGGCTTGTCGCTCGGTTGCGTCTCCGCGTCGCCCGACTCGAGATCGTCGACCGAGGCGAGGACGTCGGCGACATACAGGAAGCCGTCGCGTTCGAGCCCGAGGTCGATGAACGAGGACTGCATCCCCGGCAGCACCTTGGAGACGCGGCCCTTGTAGACGTTGCCGACCACGCCCCGTTGCCGTTCGCGCTCGACGAAAATCTCAGCGACGAGGTCGTCTTCGAGAATGGCCACCATCGTTTCGTGGCCGTTCGAGGAGATGATCATCTCCTTGGTCATGCGCAATGCTCCAATTGCGCCGCTGCACGATTCCAATCGGCAGATCCAGCCCGTACGTCGTGTCCGGCCTCGGCCGGATCGAAAGCGGACGGCTCAATTGGTGAACCTCCGCATGCGTACGTTCAGCACCAGCCCGAAGCCCGCGAGCGTCGCAATCATCGACGACCCTCCGTAGCTCATGAGCGGGAGCGTAAGCCCTTTGACGGGTGCGAGCCCGGCCGACATGGTGATGTTGTAGACCACCTGGAACGTGAAGCTGGCGAGCACGCCAAGCACGAGGTACGAGCCGAGCCGATCCTTGGCCAGACTTGCAGTCTCGAGAGCGCGCAGAATGACGAAGAGATAGAGGCCGAGCGCCGCGAGGACGCCGGCGAACCCTTGTTCCTCGGCCAGCACCGAGAAAATGAAGTCGTTGTGAGCCACAGGGAGAAATCGAAGCTGGCCCTGCGTCCCCTGCCTGAATCCTTTACCGGAGAGACCGCCTGATCCGACGGTGATGCGCGCCTGAATCTGTTGATAGCCGGCGCCCTTCGCATCCTGGGAGGGATCGAGAAACGTTGAGACCCGCGATTTCTGATAGTCCTTGAGCGCGAACTTCCACGCGACCGGAGCCGCGAGCAGCAGACAAAGAAAGAGCACGCCGAAAATGCGCATGCGCATGCCGGCCAGATAACCGATGGCGAGAAAGATTGGCAGCAGCGTCACGGCCGTGCCCAAATCCGGCTCCTTCGCGATCAAGGCGAAGGGCACCAAGGTGAGGCCGATGCCAACGGCCAGGTCGACCCACGCCGGCGAGGCGCGGTTCTCGCCGAAAAATTTGGCGAGCACCAGGGCGACGCCGATCTTGGCGAATTCCGACGGTTGCAGGTTGAACAGTTTCAGCGGGATCCAGCGCCGCGCCCCCATCATCGTCGAGCCGAAGAACAGCACGTAGACGAGCAGCGCCAGCAGAGCCACGTAGATGATGTGCGACTTGTCCGTGAAGGTTCGATAGTCGAGGGTCAGGGTCGCGACCATCACCGCCAGGCCCAGCGCGATAGCATAGAGCTGCGTGACGTACATATGCGACGCGGCCCGCGTGGGATCGGAGGTCGTGCTGTAGATCATCGCCACGCCAATCCCGCACAGCGCGAGGATGGCCAGCAGCAGGACCCAATCGATGTGGTAGTAGAGTCGTCGTTCGAACACGTCAGTTGGCCGTCGGCGCGGGGCGCACGCGCACGTCTCGGGAGTCGGGTCGAGGTTCTTCGCGGCGCGGTGCGGGCGGCAGCGGACGCCCTTCGTGCTTCGCGAAGAACGTCTCGAGCACGTGCTTGGCGATCGGCGCCGCGGTCACCCCGCCGTGGCCGCCGTGCTCCACGAAGACGACGCCGGCGACTTGCGGGTTGTCTCGCGGCGCAAAAAACACGAACCAGCCATTGTCCCGGAGGTCCTTCTCGGTCTTGCCTTTCGCCGACCTGCTGCCTTCGAGCGAGATCACCTGCGCGGTGCCGGTCTTGCCGGACACGTCGTAGCCAGCCAACCGGGCGAGGCTGCCCGTGCCGGTGCCGTTCACCACCATCCAGAGTCCGTCGCGAATCGCTTGAATCGTCGCGGGTTTCAACTGCACCGTGGAACGTGGCGCCGGCGGCGGCCTCTCTTTCCAGCCCGACCCATCGTCCACCGCCTTGAGCAGATGCGGCGTGAGACGCGTCCCGCCGTTGGCGATGGTCGAGATGTAGACAGCCATCGATACAGGTGTCAGCGCGACCGCACCCTGGCCAATCGACACCGAGATCGTCTCGCCGGCGTACCACTTCTCCTTGAATCGCTCCCGCTTCCACTCGGGCGACGGCACCAGTCCCTGGACCTCGTTGGGCAGATCGATGCCGGTTTTCTCGCCGAGCCCGAGCAGCGTCGCCCACTTGTGGATCTTGTCGATGCCGACCATGTTGCCGACGGTGTAGAAGTACACGTTGCACGAATGCTCGAGCGCCTGGCGCATATCGATCGTCCCGTGCCCTCGTCCGTCCGACAACGAACATTGGAATGATCGGCCGAAGAACGTCGCGTGGCCGGGACAATACACCTTGAAATCCGGAGTAATGACGCCCTCTTCGAGTGCCGCCGTCGCGACCGCCATCTTGAACGTGGATCCCGGTGAATACCGTCCCTGAATGGCGCGATCCTGCAGCGGCTTCAACTCGTCGCTGTTCAGCGACGCCCAGGTGGCGCGATCCACGGGGCCGGCGGCGAACGCGTTGGGGTCGTAGGATGGAACGCTGGTAAAGGCCAGCACTTCGCCGGTGTGCGGATCCATGATCACGGACGCGCCGTTGAAACCCGACCACTTGAAACCGTCTTCGAGCGCCTTTTGCAAATCGTAGTCGACGGTGAGCGCGAGCCGCTTGCCCTCGGTCGCCGGCTCTTCCTCGAGCGTACGGATCTCGCGCCCGACGCTGTTGACGACCACGCGGCGGGCGCCGTCGTCTCCCATCAGCAGGGAGTTGTAAATCTTTTCGATGCCTGATTTCCCGACGATATCGCCGCTCCTCAAGCCATCGTCTGCCGCGACCTGGGTGTCGTTCGCCTCGCCCACGTAGCCGAACAGATGGGCGGCAAGCGCCTCGGGATAACGCCTCGTCGGCACCTTCTCGACCATCACATCCGGCAGCTCGAAATCGAGACGGCGGGCGGTGACGGCGGCGACCTGCGCCAGCGTCGCGTCCTGCACGATCGTGATCGGCCGGTAGGTCGGCTCGCGGCGGTGCCGCTCCACGATCTCCCGAATATGCGACTCGTCAAGGCCAAGCACGTCGGCGAGCAATTGGATGGTGCGCTGGATGTTCTTGGTGTGCTCGCGCACGATCGACACGCTGTACGAGTGCCGATTCTCGACGAGCACTTTGCCGTCGCGGTCGAACACCAGGCCGCGTGGCGCACGCAGCGCCAGCGTCCGCTGGTGATTGTTCTCCGCCATTTCGTCGAATTTCGCGTGTTGGACGACCTGAAACACCCAGAAGCTGACGGCCAGCACGCAAAAAATCGCGACGATGACGTACTGGAGCATGGCCAGCCGCATCGAGAGTTTCCGGCGATCTTCAACCACAGCCATATCCGAGAAATCGTCCCTACCTGGGAATTCTAGTCTTTTGCGCCCGCCTGCGCTCAACCGCACCTGGAAGTAGTTCAGAGAGTTGGAAAGCCAGCACGCCCCCCACCGCGTTCGCGAGGGCCTGACCGGCCACCGAGGCATACGGGGACCCGAACTGACGCAGGTCCAGGAGCATGTAGAGCCCTATGGAAATGGCGGCGTGCAGGATGGTGGCGGCCGCGAACACCACGAATCGGGGCAGCGGCTGGGTGACGATGAACTGCGACCCGATGGTGCCGGCCAGGAAGCCCACGACCGTCTTCGCCAGGCCGCCGATGCCAATGAAGCCGCTCGACAGGGCGTCCTGGGCCAGGCCGGCCACGGCCCCCGACAGCAGACCGGTGATCGGACCGGACCTGAGCGCGACGTACACGACCGCGACCAGGATGAGATCGACGACAATCACGCCGCGCATCACGAATCGCGCCAGGGTGGTCTGCAGCACCAACGCCGTGGTGATGGCCGCCACGACCCCGGCCTTTTTCACTCCACGCTCCCGACGTCGTGTCCGGGCATCGGCGTCAGTACGATCAGCACTTCCTCCAGCGCGCGAAAGTCGACCGCTGGCCGCACCACGATTTTCTTATAGGACGGCCCGTTCTTCTCCACCCTCTCCACACGACCGATCGCGAATCCTTTCGGGTAGATCCCGTCGATGCCCGACGTCATCACCTGGTCGCCGGCGACGATGTCTGCCGTCTCCGACACGTAGGTCATTTCCAGGAGGTCTTCGCCCCCGCCGATGGCCAGGCCCTGGGCGCGCGATCGCTCGACCACCGCACCGGCGGCGGCGTTGCGGTCGATGAGCAGCTGCACTTTGGCCGCTCGGGCGGTCGGGACGACGACGCGCCCGACGACGCCGGCGGGCGCAATGACGGACAGGTTCGGTTTAAGGCCGTCGCCCGTCCCTTTGTCGAGGGTAATTGTGCGGAAATCGGGGGTCGCGCTGGCTCCGATGACGTCGGCCGCGATGGTCGTCAGCGCGGATTGATCGCGCAGGCCGAGCAGTCGCTCGAGGCCTCGACTGCGATCGGCCAGCGCGCGCTGGGCCTGCAGCGCGATCTGCGCCTCGTCGAGCTGTCGCTTCAACGCCTCGTTTTCTTCCTTGACGTGCCGCAGGCCGATGTAACCGTTCCAGACACGGCGCACGCCGGACACCACCGTTGACGTGGCCCGCTGAACTTCGGCGAACGCGCCGAAGGTGACGGCCTCGAGCACCGGCACGCCCGCCCGCGAATTGACCTGCGCGGAGATCAGGATGACGTGTCCCAACATCACGGCGAGGAACACATACCCGGGACGGTCGCGCAGGTCGGACAGCGGCATCAATCGATGGAAATCTTGCGCAGCAGATTGAAGTCCGAGAGCATCTTGCCCGCGCCCAGCACGACCGAGGACAACGGGTCCTCGGCCATCGCGACGGGCAGACCGGTTTCTTCACGCAGTCGCTTGTCCAGATTCTTCAGGAGCGACCCACCGCCGGTCAGCACGATGCCACGGTCGACAATGTCGGCGGAAAGCTCCGGCGGCGTGCGCTCGAGCGCGACCCGCACCGCATCGACGATGACGTTGACGGTTTCCGCCAGCGCTTCACGAATCTCTTCGTCGGTAATCGTGATTGTCTTGGGGACACCTTCGATCAAATGCCGTCCCTTGATCTCCATCGTGATCGGCTCTTCCAGCGGAAATGCGGAGCCGACCTCGATCTTGATCGCCTCGGCGGTGCGTTCGCCAATCAACAGGTTGTAGGTCTTCTTGATGTACTGGATGATCGCTTCGTCCATTTCGTTGCCCGCGACCCGCACCGCCTTGCTGTAGACGATGCCGGCGAGCGAGATCACCGCGATGTCGGTCGTGCCGCCGCCGATGTCCACGATCATGCTGCCGGCGGGCTCCGTAATCGGCATGCCGGCGCCGATCGCGGCCGCCATCGCTTCCTCCACGAGATGGACCTCGCTGGCCTTGGCGCGATAGGCGCTGTCTTTCACCGCGCGCTTCTCCACCTGCGTGATCTCCGACGGCACGCCGATCACAATCCGCGGCCGCACCCAGACGTTGCGGTTGTGCGCCTTCTTGATGAAGTAGGTCAGCATCTTCTCAGTGACCTCGAAGTCGGCGATGACGCCGTCCTTCATCGGCTTGATGGCGACGATATTTCCGGGCGTGCGCCCGAGCATGTCCTTGGCTTCCCGTCCGACGGCTTCCACGCGGCCGTTCACCTTGTTGATGGCCACAATCGACGGTTCGTTGACCACAATCCCCTTGCCGCGCGCATAGACACAGGTGTTCGCGGTTCCCAGGTCGATGGCAAGATCACTTGAAAATAACGAGAGCATCGAACGAAGGCTCAACGGTTCACTCCTCTAGCCGCCAGGACACAAGTCTACTGGCGACGGCGCCGGTCGACACGCGCGCGGTTCTGTGCAAGTTCTGGCACTTTGATGGACGACTGAGATCAACGACTGAGTATCGGATGGAGCGGCGGCGGTAAATATCTGCGCTTCCCCGGCGCACGCCGAATGGCACGACGACCTGCGGAGAGATCGGGCACCGGGGAGCAACTTTGAGTAATCTGCAGCGAATATACCACAGAGACGCGAGACAACCGCCGGTAACTGCTTGCCACACCTTGAGTTCATGGCATACGATGTGGGATTCGTGAGCAGGCGGAACGCGCTTGAAAGCTTCGGGGGACTGTCATGACTATGCTCGATCGGATGCGGCGGCACAGGAACTGGCTCAAGTGGAGCCTCCTCCTTGTCTGCCTGGCGTTCGTGATTTTCTACATCCCGGACTTCCTGCGCGGCACTGGCGCCGACGCGGCCTCCGGCGGGACGGTGGCCACCATCCAGGGCCAGGATATCTCGGCCGGTGAGTTCCGTCGGATCTACCAGGCCCAGCTCCAGGCGTACCGATCCGCCTACGGCGGACAGATGAACGACCAATTGCTCAAGCAGTTGGGCGTCGAACAGCAGATCCTGCAGCAGATGGTGGACGAGCGGGCCGCTCTCGCCGAAGCCGACCGGCTCAAGATTCGCGTGAGCGACGAAGAGGTCCGACAGCGGATCTTCACGATTCCTGCGTTCCAGGACAACGGGCAGTTCATCGGCGAACAGCGCTACAACCAGCTGCTGCGCGCGCAGCGGCCGCCGCTGACCGGCGCCGAATTCGAGGACAACGTCCGGCGTCAGTTGACCGTCGAAAAGCTCCGGGCGTCGTTGACCGACTGGATTTCGGTGCCGGAGCAGGAGCTCGAACAGGAGTACCGGCGACGTAACGACAAGGTGAAGCTGGCGGTGGTCAGCCTGACGGCCGACAGCTTCCGGGCGCAGGTCAACGCGAGCGATGCCGAGGTGTCCACCTACTTCGACGCGCACAAGGAGGACTTCAAGATCGGCGAAAAGCGGAAGATCCGGTATCTCCTCATCGATCAGGAGGCGCTCAAAGCCAAGACGGTGGTGCCTCAGGCCGATATCGAGCGCGCGTACAACAGCAGCATCGAACAATACTCGACGCCGGAACAGATTCGCGCCAGCCACATCCTGCTCAAGACGGAAGGCAAGGACGATGCAGCCGTCAAGGCGCAGGCGGAAGATATCCTGAAACAGGCCAAGGCCGGCGCCGATTTCGCGGCCCTGGCCAAGAAGTACTCGGAAGACGAGACCAGCGCGAAAAACGGCGGCGACCTCGACTTCTTCGGAAAAGGCCGGATGGTCCCCGAGTTCGACCAGGTGGCCTTCGCGCTGGCACCTGGACAGTTGAGCGACCCGGTGAAGACGTCGTTTGGGTACCACGTCATCAAAGTGGTCGATAAGAAGCCGGGCACCACCAGGCCGCTGACCGAAGTCCAAACGGCGATCACGGCCCAACTCGCCACCGAGCGGGCGCAGGCGCAGGCCGCCGACCTGGCCCAGACGCTCGCCAAAGACATCTCGAAGCCGGCCGATCTCGATAAGGTCGCCAAGGCGCGCGGCATGACCGTGCAGGAATCAGCGTTCTTCGCGCGCGACGAGCCGACCCTCGCCCTGGGCACCTCGCCCGAGGCAGCCGCGCGGGTGTTCCAGATGACGACCGATACGGTCGAGGGCCCGTTGCAGACCTCGCGCGGTTTCGCGTTCGTGAGCCTCGTCGGCAAGCAGGATCCTCACGTGCCGGACATCGGCGAGGTGAAAGACCGCGTCCGCGAAGAGGTCGTCAAGCAGAAGGCACGCGATCTCAGCAAGGAAAAAGCCGCGGATCTCGGCCTCAAGCTGAAGAACGCCCCTGACTTCGAGAAGGCGGCAAAGGCGGCCGGGGTGGAGTCGAAGACCACCGAGCTTATTGCCCGCAATTCGCCGATTCCCGGGCTGGGCGCTTCCCCGGCTGTGGAAGACGCGGCGTTCAAGCTGGCCGTCGGCGCGGTCAGCGATCCGATCGTCACCGACAATGGCACCGCGATCATCAAGGTGCTGGAGAAACAGGAAGTGACACCCTCGGAGCTGACCAACGTCAAGGACAAATTCCGGGAAGAGCTCCTCTCCGATCGCCGCAACCGCTTCTTCAGCGCCTACATGGTGAAGGCGAAGCAGAAGATGAAGATCGAAGTCAACCGCGAGACGCTCCAGCGCGTCGTCAGCTGACCGTAGGAGCGCCAGGCCCTCAGCGCCGCGGAGGTCGCCGGTGGGCCGCGAGTGCGGGTGTCCTCCCGCGCATCAGCGAAGGAACGTCAACGGCATGAGCGCGAGCACCTCGCCGCGTCGGAACATCGACAGCGGCCCGCGGAGAGTTCGAATCGCTTCCAGCTCGCCGCGGCTCAGGTTCGCCGACATCCACGCGCCGACTGCCATTTGGTCTCCCGCCCCTGAGAACTGTTCGGAGAGGACTTCGTAAAAGCTCTTCCGCGGCGGGTAGACGACCAGTTCCACTTCGCTTTCGGCAGGAATCTTGGCGCGCTGCTTCGCCACGGCAATGGCGCGATCGAGACCGCCGAGCTCGTCGACCAGGCCGTTGGCTTTTGCCTGCTGGCCTGTCCACACCCGTCCCTGCGCGAGCGCATCAATCTGCTCGGGCTTGACGTGCCGCGATTCCGCGGCCTTCTCGACGAACTGATCGTAAAAGGCGTGGAGCTGCTCCTCCACTTTCTTCAACTCCTCCGGATTGTAGGGACGCGCGGGCGAGTTGATTTCGGCGTGGCGGCCGATGCTCGTGGATCCGATGCGGGCTCCCAGCTTTTCGTAGACACCGGCAGTGACGTACTTCCCACCGTAAATCCCGATCGAGCCGGTCAGCGTCGCCGGCTGGGCGACGATCACATGAGCCGGCATGGCGATGTAGTAGCCGCCCGACGCCGCGAGGTCGGACATCGAGGCGACGAGCGGGCGATCGGCGCGCTCGTTGCGCGCAATCATCAGCTCGCGCCAGAGAGCGTCGGATGCCGGCGCCGATCCGCCGGGGCTGTCGATGCGGAGCACGATGGCACGCAGGGACGTGTCGCGCCTCGCCTGGCGGATGTATTCGCTCAGGGTCTCTGAGCCGGTGATCGCGCCGTTGAGCGGGTCGTAACCGCTCTTGCCACCATTGATGGTGCCCGCGGCGTAGATGAGCGCGATGCGCGGACCGCGATTCAGCCCGAGCGAGCTGGCGCTGATGCGCGCGTAGTCCTCGCCGTCGAGGTGTCGCTCGCGGCGCCCGTTGTCCAGCTTCTCGTCCACCTGATCTTCATAGGCCACATCGTCGACCAGACCCGCGCGAAGGGCGTCCTCGGGCAGGAACGGACCCTCGTCGATCAGCCGGCGCACCTCGCCTTCGTCCTTCTTCCGGCCGTCTGCGATGCCGCGCACGAGTTGCTCGTAGAGATCGCGGTTGAGCGATTGATCCATTTCCCGGTGTGCCGCGGTGTAGCCCTTTTCGGTGAACTGGTTGGTCGCGGTCTTGTAGTCGCCGATGTGGTGGAGATCGGGATACGCGCCAATCTTGTCGAGTGTGCCGCGCAGGAACAAGGCATACGTGGCCACACCGCTCAGATCGAGGGTCGCGGCGGGCAGGATGAAGATCCTGTCGGCCGCGGTCGCGAGGTAGTACTCGCGATCGCCGCCGTATTCGAGATAGGCGTAGACCGGCTTGCCCGATTTCTTGAAATCGAGCACGGCATCACGAATCTCCTGGACCTTGCCCCAGAACGGCGAGTCGAATCCGGTCGGTTTCAGCAGCAGCGACTGGACGCGGGCGTCGACCTTTGCCTTGCGGAGGTTGTCGACGATGGAGCGGACCGTGGGCGTCTTCGCGCCTCGCAGGTAGCCGACGACATCTGTACCGGCAACCTCGGCGAGATCGCCCCCGACCCGCAGCACGAGGACGGATTGCCGGCTCACGGCGGGCTCGCGGCTGACGAGAAAGTACAGCAGCGCGAAGCCGGAAATCGAAAAGACGAGGGCAGCGCCCAGAAAGGTGAAGATAACGGCAAATCCGCGGCGAGCCATGACAGGGCCTCCTCATCGGAGTATATGCGGGTATTCAGCACGGGCCAGGCGGCGACGGCTGCAGGGTGGCGGCGGCAGGCGATTACTCTGCCGCTCGATGGCCGACAACACCTGGGGATGGGCTTGGGACCGCGCGGTGGAGCGAAGACAACGGTTCGCGTTGAGTAACCTGGCTGACGACGAGCTCAATTGGCCGTCAGCGGCCATGTTCGTTAGCCGCCGCGCGTTGTTCTGATCTCGATCGGTTCGACCACGGGACGTCCGGACGCTCGATCGATCCGATACCGTACCGAAACCCGCGAGGAGGGGCAGCAAAGGGCATCTCCCTCTTTATATCGGGCGAACTCCGCAGAAAGCCTGTCGGGAGACAGCATGCGCACGGCTCCTGACGAGCCGTCGAGCCGGGACGTCATGACGGCGGGCGAGAGTACGCCGGCGAAACGACCGCCGACGAACACGAAAAGATTGTAGCCTTCCGGCCGGCACATCCCGTCGGCGGCGCTCATCCCGCCGACGATCTCCATATCTTCTCGGACGAGCGGCTGGTCGTAGTTGAGGAAGGCAATCCACCCGGCGGCGTCCACGGCGCGCTCCGCGCCGGTCGAGCGCCGGGACGTGAGCTGGCACCGCTTCTCCAAGGTCTCTCGACGTTCGGTGACGACTGGGGCTTGGGGAAGGGCAGCTCCGGGCTTGTTCCAACCCACCAGTGGCCGGTCCAGCCAGTTCGCTCCATCCTTCGCTTGAGCTGTCGTCCGGACGATCAGGAGCGTCGCCAGCCCGAACGCCGCGGCCACGATTTGCCGCGTCTTCCAACCTGCGTGCTTGAACTGCCCGTTCTCCATGCCGTGCCTATCGTAGCAAAGCGGCCCCCAAATCCCGATCTTGAAGGCGCCCAACCGCCACGAGTCGACAGGCAACGATCAGTTGTCCGTCGGCTTCTCCCGGGTTGGACCCCAGTCGGGTTCGGTTGGACGGCGCGAGGTCGCGCGATTGAGCCCAGGTGCCCTGGGTGCGAGCCCACGCCTCGAGGCACCTCCAAGTGCGAGACTGAGCGCGGCTCGGCGCAGCCTCCGGTGGCGTGACGCGAACGCTTCGCGCCATCAGTGCTGGAGACGGCACGCATGTGCAAGGCCGCCAGACGTGCGGCGTTGCGGAGGACGCGCATGTCCACGCCCAGCGGGTATCAGTCGTGGGCCGCAGCGTCACCATGTGGATGTCACTCGGGTGGTTTGTCGGCATCCAGCTTCTGCCATATACTTGTCGAGCTTTGTGCGACCGCGTTGTCAGGTGTTGTCAAGCAGCTCCCGTCACGCGTGACGCCGACAAACACGACTGATTAGGCAGACGCACGAGCCGAATGGGCTGGCACATCTCACTCGGCACTCTGAACGCGGAAGTGGCGGAACGGCAGACGCGCTAGCCTCAGGAGCTAGTCCGAGCAATCGGGTCGGGGTTCAAATCCCCGCTTCCGCACCAATCAAATCAATAAGTTACGGCCAGGGCCCGATCGCCGCTGGGACTTTCGGCTAGCGGGGCTCTGGGAAAAACGCTGGGACTCCGAAGCGGTCGAAATCCACTTACGAGAATTTCGGTTTCGCCAGTGCGAAAATCTCGCGGGATTAGAATGACCTTCTGATTGGCAGACGAGCGCATGAACGGCGCGGCTAGCGCGTCTGCCATCGGCGCCGCGGCCACGTGGGAGCCATTGTTCGCGGGTCTGGTTCACAGCCATCGATGATTTCAACCCCGCATGCCACCGAGGACGGCACCCGCGGACCTGTCGATCGACATCGAAAGACTGGTTGCGAGGGTGTGACGATCCTGGGTGGCAACGAGGGCGCCGGGACTTGTCCCAGCGCGCCCTTGGTGATTCAAGCCGTGGTGCGGTGCTGTCTAGGTCTGCGGTATCGCGCGACACGGTCTCTTTCAGCGTGATATATTCGTCACTATATTCATGCCGACGACCGTCCACGTGCCGCCTGCCCTGCTGAAGTCGGTCGACCGACGCGCGAAGGCGCTGGGGCTGAGTCGCAATCGCCTCATCATCAGGGCTCTTGAGCGTGTGCTGAACGACCGAACCGACTGGGCGCCAGAGTTCCTGGACAAACTGCGACAGGTAGATCCGATGGTCGTCGAGTCTGTCGATCAACTCGTCACCCATGTGACGTCGTCTCGCCGCTCGAAGCGCCCGCCCGTACTGTGACCTACGTTCTGGATACGAACGCGGTGTCGGCCCTGATGAAAGGCACGGCAGCCGTCGTCGAGAGACTCGCGGCCACCCAACCGGGCAACGTGAGGATCCCACAGCCCGTCTTGGCAGAGATTGCGTACGGCATCGAACGCCTGCCGCGGTCCAAGCGCCGAGAGGCCTTGCACGCCCGGTTCGAGCTCGTCTGTTCAGAGCTGCAGCGGAGCGAATGGACCGATGCGGTGAGTCACGCGTACGGTCGCATCAAGGCGGCGCTGGAACAACGAGGTCAGCGCATAGAGGACTTCGACGCCGCGATCGCCGCACATGCGCTCGCGTTCGGCGCTACACTCGTGACGTCTAATGTCGAACACATGGGACGGGTGCCAGGGCTCCGAGTTGAAGACTGGAGTCAGTAGTTCCTCGCGTTCGGCGGGCTGATTCTCGAAGGTTCGCGCGGCTGACGTCGATCTCGTCCCCGCGCAGGCGGCCCCGCGAGTTATCCGAGTCGTTCGTGATTCGAGCAGGACGACTCACGCAAACTGCTCTCCGAGATTCCCGGTACGATCCAGACAGATAACAATGTCCGTCCATGTTTAAACACATCGCGTTCGCCGCTCTTCTGCTGGCGCAGTGGCTGAACTACCCCGCGCCTGGAGTCCCTCGTCTGTCGAACGGCAAAGTGGATCTGTCGGCGAAGGCGCCGCGGATGCGCAACGGGAAGCCGGATCTATCCGGCGTCTGGCAGACCGAGCTCGAAACGCCTGAGATAATCGCGAGCCGGTCGAACGACGAGGCCGCGAAACTGATCGTGCCTGGCGACGATCCGACCACATTTTCCCGCTACTTTTTCAACATCCTCGCCGACTTCGCAGCCGCGGACGCGCCGATGACCGCGTCAACGCGCGAGTACATGAAGAAAATCGGCGAACGAAAGGCCGGCAATCCGTCGGGACTGTGTCTGCCGCACGGCCTACCGCAGGCCGATCTCATGAGCTACGCGCCGTTCAAGATCGTTCAAACACCGACCGTCATCGCGGTGCTGTACGAACTGGACAACAACTTCAGGCAGATCTACATGGATGGCCGCAGCCTTCCGAAAGATCTCAACCCGACGTGGGGTGGATATTCCGTCGGCAGGTGGGAAGGCGACACGCTTGTCGTCGATGCGGCGGGGTTCAGCGATCGCACGCGGCTCGACGTGGCGGGGCATCCGCACAGCGAAGCGCTGCACATCCAGGAGCGTTTTCGCCGCCGCGACTTCGGCCACCTCGACGTGACCATCACGATCGACGATCCCGCGATGTATACGAAGCCGTTTACCGTGAAGGCGACTGAGATTCTGCTGCCGGACAGCGACGTGCTGGAAACCGTCTGCAACGAGAACGAGAAAGACGGCGCGCATCTAAAATAGGCATGACGGTCTCGAATTCGCTTCACGCGGCCTCTGACAACTGGACAAGACCGCGGCAATGTGACACCCAGCGCACACGATCCATGTCGGCCGGCGCCGTCCGGTGCCCAGTCGCGAACCCCAGCGGCGCATAGCCGGCCAATGACGCGTGCGAGCGGGCGGCGTTGTAATAGCTGAAAATCGGTCGGCTTCCGTTCCAAATCCATGACATTCCAAAACAGCACGTGGTCGAAGAATTCTCGACGCACCGTCCCGATGAGACGCTCGACGAACGGGTGGGATGTCGGCCTGTGCGGAACCGTCTTGACTTCTTCAATCTCCAGAATGCGCAAGTTCGCCGTCCATCGATGCGCTTCGAATAGCGGATCATGCTCCCTACTCAGATAACGCGGAACGCCGTGCCCGTAGATCGCAGCGTTGAAACGACGGCACACGTCCGCCGCCGTCAGAGGTCCGGCGTGCACGCCGAAGCCGATCACACGTCTGGTGAACTGGTCCATGACCACGAGCACCCAGTAGCTGCGGAGCGCGATCGACTCGCAGCGAAACAGGTCGACGCTCCAGAGACTGTCGGTCGTGTGGCCGATGAACGACCACCAGGAGGGCCCGCCGCCGCCCGAGGGGACCGGGCGCTAGTGCTTAGCCACCACCCGGTGCACGACGTTCTTGTCGATCTCGACGACGAACGTGTGCGAGATGATGCGCGCGATGCGCGGGCAGCCAAATCGAGGATTGCGCGACTTCAGCTGGACGATCGCTTGAACTAGCGATTCGTCGGGACCCTTCGGTCCGGGTTGTCTTGGACGTGCGGCTGACGAAAACAGTTGGCGGCATTTGCGACGTACCAAGGCCTGATGACAGGCCAGCAGTGGTGAAGGACGCAGCGCGAGGGCGACCTTCCGAATGCGGCCGGCAGGCAGGAAGAGCGCCGCGAATCCGCAGAAGCGTCGGTCTCAGCCGGGAGAGCCGAGGCGCGCGATTGAGTTCCATCACCAGGCACTCGTTGTCTTGCGCAAGATCGGTGATCGGCGGAGCGAGGGGAACGTCCTTGGCAATCTCGGCACCGCCTACGCGGTTCTCAGCGAGCCGCGACGCGCGATTGAGTGCTATGAGCAGCACCTCGCGATTGCGCGCGAGATTGGCGACCGGCGGGGCGAAGGGAGGGCCCTCGCCAATCTGGGCCGTGCCTACGGCGATCTCGGAGACAGTCAGCGGGCCTCGGCTTGTTACACGCAGAGCCTGGCGATAGGGCGGGAAATCGGCGACCCGCGAATCGTCGAAGCCTGCGAGCGCGGGTTGAAACATCTCGCGGCGGGGGCCTGACGGACGCATCCAACGACGGGCCAACGCGACCGGATCCACCCACGACCGACATGATCAGGTGGCGGGCGTGGTGTATTCGTCAAGATATTCATGCCGATGACTGTCCACGTGCCGTCCGCGCTGCTGAAATCTGTCGACCAACGCGCGAAGGCGCTCGGTTTGAGTCGTCATCGCCTCATCATCAGGGCGCTTGAGCAGGTCGTGAGCGCGCGAACCGGCTGGGCGCCGGAGTTCCTAAACCAGTTGCGCCACGTCGACCTGCTGGTCACAGAGTCCGTCGATCAACTGGGTCACCGATGTCACGTCGTCGCGCCGCTCGAAGCGTCCGGCCGGGCTGTGACCTACGTGCTAGATACGAACGCCGTGTCGGCCCTGATGACGGGCACGGCAGCCGTCGTCGAGCGACTCGCGGCTATCGAGCCGGGCGACGTGGGAATTCCACAGCCCGTCTTTGCAGAGATTGCGTTCGGCATTGAACGCCTGCCGCGATCCAAGCGCCGGCAGGCATTGCAAGCCCGATTCGAGCTCGTCTGTTCAGAGCTGCAGCGGACGGAATGGACCGATACGGTGAGTCATGCGTACGGTCGGATCAAGGCGGCGCTGGAACGACGGGGAATGCGCATCGGGGATGCGACGCCGCGATCGCCGCACATGCCCTCGCAGTCGGCGCCACCCCGGTGACGTCCAATGTTGAACACATGGGATGTGTGCCAGGTCTGCGCGTCGAGGACTGGAGTGGGTGGTTTCGGTCCGAGAGCGTCGCGCAGGGAAACAATGGAGACGACGGATCGAACGCTAAGGGCGCTGGGAAAAACGCTGGCACTCCTAAGCGGTCGAAATCCATTTACGAGAATTCCGGCTTCGCAAGTGCGAAAATCTCACGGGGATTTGGAACGACCTTCTAATTGGCGGAGGGCACATGAACGGCGCGGCTAGCGCGCCCGCGGAACAGAGCTTGTGACTGCCGGACGCAAACGTCCATGGCCGCTTCACTTGCCCACGGTCGACCACGACCGGCAGTGGTTGCCGCCGTCACCTCGGCGAGTTCCGCGGCGCAGCTGCATCGCGAAGGCGTCACCGAGGTCGTTGGCTACTACGGCCCGATCGCCGACGAGCTGTCCACGCGCTCGGAGAAGACGGTGTATGCCGCCGTGGCGACCGGCGAGTCGACGCGCCTGGCGGTGGCTCAGGCACGGGCGGCGCTGCAGGGCCCGTTCGACGGCGATGGCACCCATCGACCGGCCGCACGCATGGCCCCTCCATCGTCGGCGATGAGCCCGGAGGGTGGCGGCAACGGATTCAAAGTCTGAGCCTATTGAGTAGACCGACCACGGCGGGATATGTTTCTCGAGCCATGCCCGATCTACCTGGCATCGACAGTCCAGCCGCGGCGCGGCCGCGCGTGTTCATCAGCTATGGGCACGCCGACGCGGAAGATCTGGCCGTCCGGCTCGAGAACGACCTCGGCCTCGCCGGCTTCAACGCCTGGCGGGACAACACGCGCCTGTGCGCCGGGACCTCGTGGGAGGCTCAGATTGAGCGCGAAATTCTTGGCCGGGAGGTCCTCGTCTCGCTGCTGACCCCGCATGCCGTCCGACGGCCAGACGGCGTCTGCCTGGACGAGATCAGCTTTGCCCGCTACAACGGTCGTCGCATCGTTCCGCTGATGGTCACGCCGTGCCAGCCACCGCTCGGCATCTATCGACTGGACTGGATCGACTTCCAGGCTTGGACGGACCAGGCGCGCTACAGCCAGGGGTTGGAGCGGCTCATCAGGGCAATCGCCTCAGATCACGATCCCGTCCAAGGCGAACACGCAAGGCTGCTCGCCTCGCTCGAGCCGATCGACTTCGGCATCGAGATCTCGCGGCTCACACGCAACTTCACCGGCAGGCAGTGGCTGTTCGACTGCATCGACACCTGGCTGCGGACCGACACGACCCGCGTATTCCTAATCACCGGTGATCCGGGTACCGGCAAGTCAGCCGTCTCGGCGAAGCTGATCGCCCGTCACCCGTCGGTGTGCGCGTCGCATTTCTGCATCAGTAACCTGTCGGCCTCGCGCAGCCCGTTCCGTTTCGCCTGTTCGATCGCGGCCCAGCTCGCCACGCAGATTGACGGCTATCGCGCCGCGCTCGATGCGGTGGATCTCGAGCACCTGCGCGCGCTCGACGCCAGTTCCGTCTGGCGCCGCGTGGTCGCGGAGCCCCTCGCCGCGATCGGCGTCGAGACACCCGCCGTGATCGTCGTCGACGCACTCGACGAAGCCATGGGAGTCGCAGGCACGTCGATCCCGAGACTGCTGCGCGACCAGGCCGGCTCGCTGCCGCCAAACCTCCGCTTCATCGTGACGACGCGCAAGGATCCCGATGTCCTCGATTCCTTCAGCGGGTACACGCCACACGACATCGGCTCCGCCATCGAACAGAATCGGGCCGACGTGTTCACGTACGTCAACCGATGCCTGGAGACACCAGCTCTCTCTGCACTTATCGCGGCTCGTGGCGTGGATCGCCTCGACCTGGCGACCGTACTCGCCGACAAAGCCGACGGGAACTTTCTCTATGTGACGCAGGCTGTGGCGGCGATGGAAAGCGGCCGCCTCGATATGTTGCACCCGGAGCGGTTCCCCCAAGGGCTCGTCGGCATCTACCAGGGGTTCTTCGAGCGCGCGTTCGGCGAGGGCGAAGTGTTCCGCTCCTTTCGTCCGCTGCTCGAAGTGCTGTGCGCCGCGCGGGACGCCTTGACGTCGGAGCAGATCGCCGGGTTTCTGGAACGAGACCGCCTGGACGTGGAAATGGACCTCGATCGCCTGGCGGCCTTCTTCCCTGAATTCGAGCACCGCTACCGCCCGTACCACAAGTCGATCGTCGATTGGCTGAGCGGTCAGGCTGGGCAGAGTCGGCATTTCCGCATAGATATCAAGTCGGGCCACCGATGCATGGCCGCCTCGCTGATGCGCGACTTCGAGCGCGGTAAACTCGAGCCGTTCGTCCTGGCTCAGCTTCCCGCTCACCTGCACGCCGGAGGCAACCAGGAGGCGGTGGACGGGCTGCTCGGCAACCCCGATTTCGTGCTGAGGAAGGCCGCCGCCGGCATGTACCAGGCCGCAATCGACGATTACAAGCTCGCGGGGGCCAGCGAGCTCCAGACAGTGCGCGAAGCGCTGATTCTCAGCTCGCATGTCGTCGCGTCGCGCGTGAACGAGCTGCCCGCGCAGTTGCGCGGACGTCTGTGCGGCTTTGCGGGCGGGCGACTCGTCGAGTTCGTTCGACGCATCGACCTGATGGACGGTGCAGGGCTGTTCCCGCAGACCGCGAGCCTGACGCCGCCTGGCGGGTCTCTCTTCCGGATCATCGACACAAACGAAATCGTCCGGGATGTCGCAATCGGAGAACGACGCGGCCAGCCGATCATCGCTTCATGCGGAATGAATATTACGCAGGCCGATGTACGACTGTGGGATCTGGCGACTGGCGAGCTGGTTGGCACGCCGTTGGTCGGACATTCCGACGGGATCAATGGAGTTGCCTTCGGCAGCCTATCAGACGGCACTCCCGTGATCGCGTCCGGCGGCGCCGACGGAATTGTGCGGTTGTGGCATGTAGAAACCG
The DNA here is from genome assembly GCA_040007095.1 of Acidobacteriota bacterium. Classification (GTDB taxonomy): domain Bacteria; phylum Acidobacteriota; class Vicinamibacteria; order Vicinamibacterales; family CAVVIG01; genus JBDTVS01. The sequence continues at coordinate 2,986 of JBDTVS010000103.1, read as the reverse complement.
GCGAGGCGCTCGAACCGCCTTTCGGTCCTCTCGACGGAGTCATTTTGAGGGTGACCTTCGTCGAGTTCAAGGGCAAACCCGCGATTCTTGCGACCAGTACGAACGGCTCGAAGCTGCTCGATCCCGACTCGCGCGCACCAACCACCAATCTCGTGTACGGGTCTCCAGCCGTCTATGCCACATTGGCCGACGGAAGGCCAGTCGTCATCTCGGCGAGCAGGAACGACGACAAGATCATAGTGGTGCATGACGCCGAGACCGGCCAACAGCGCGGTGATGGGTTGGTTGGCCATCTGGCCAGGATCAGCGCGCTAGCGGTCGGCACGCTGCCCGATGGAGCGCAGGTCCTCGCGTCGGGTGAGGATTTCGATGGCACGGTGAGATTGTGGTGGGTTGATTCCAGTCACGAACCCATCGTCTTCAGTCTTCCTCCCGATCATTACAGGGACACCGGGGCCTTCCTTGATCGCAGGATCAAAGCCCTCGCCTTCGGCGAGTTCGGCGGCGTCCGCTGTTTGGTCTCTGGCAGCGGGGACGCCACCGTGCGCATCTACAACCTCGAAACGCTTGAGGAGTTCGGCCCCGCCCTGATTGGTCACGACTTTGAGGTCGAGGCGGTCGCCTGCGCACGTCTGAGCGACACCGGCGTGATTGTTTCAGGTTCCGTCGACGGTACGATCCGCATGTGGACGCCGTCACGCGCGGGACGGCAATCGATGCGTCCGGCGCATCACGACGCCTGCGTGAACGCCATCGCCATCAGCCGGATCAACGGTCAGCCGCTCGTCGTGACTGGGAGCGACGACGGACAGATAAGGCACTCGACACTCGAAGGGAATCCTGTGGGCGCGCCCCTGCACTGGCCAGTAAGCGCCATACGGACCGTGACAACCGGTTCGGCAGCCGACGGCGCTCCGATCGCGGCTGCCGGCAGCGATGATGGAACGATCTGGATTTGGGACCCGGTCACACACGTGCCGTTGGGTCTTCCGATCGTGGCAACAGAGCGCGATCTCAACCATGACGGCGTATGGTCGGTCAGAATAGTCGGCAAGACAATCATCGCCGCGGCTGACTATCGGAGCTCTCGAATTCACCGGTGGAAGATCCCCGGCTTCACGCCGCTCGCGCCTCTCGAGATCGGCGACCAGGCGGACGAGCCCGTGCTGGCCATCGCTGCGGGTAGGCTGGGTGGCGCGCCTGTCCTGGTCGCGGCGCGCCAGGACGATTCGCTCCTGATCTGGAACCTGGACGACGGTACGTTGATGGGACAGCCCCTCGTCGGACACACCGGCTGGAGAGCGCGCTACTTCACCAACAACTTCGCCGACTCGATTGCGTTTGGTGAACTCGCCGACGGCACGCCGATCATCGTCTGCCCTCATCTCGACTTCTCGGTTCGCGTCGTGGCAGCTGAGAGCGGACGCGAAGTGTGTCCGCCGCTGACGGGCCACATCGACCATGTGTTTTCGGCGCGAGTCGGCCTGCTTGGCGGCCGACAGGTTTGTGTCTCGGCGAGCGTTGACCGGACGCTGCGCGTCTGGGACGCGACGACCGGCCGCCAGGTTGCGGCATTCACGGCCGATGCACCGGTTCTATGCTGCGAGATCGATTCAGGGACCGGTACGATCGTGGCCGGTGACCACGCCGGCGCCATTCACATCCTGAAGTTCGGAGAGGACGAGGGATCGTCGACCGTACTGCGTCGGCGGACTGTTTAACGACGCCTGTCGGTCTCGAGTTCCTTCAGGCAGCGACCCGGAGCTGCACGAGACCGCGACAATGGGAGACCCAGCGCACATCATTCAGGTCGGCCGGCGCTTCCCGCTGTCCCTTGTCGAAGGCCAGCGGCGTGTGGCCTTCCGATGAAGCGTGGCGGCGTGCCTGGTTGTAGTAGGTGCGGACTTCGGTCAGCTTCCGCTGCAGATTTTACGAGCCGATTCCAAAACAGCACCTGGTCAAGAAATTCGCGTCGAATCGTGCCGATCAGTCGCTCGATGAACGCGGTAGGGTCGGGAACTGGCGCGGTAGTCCGTAGGCAACTCCTTGGCTGTTTCGAGGGTTTCCTGCGTGCCCGGGTAGAAGGTGCCTTAGCCGTTTCCAGTTCCCGCCACATCGCACGCAGCGTGCGGGTTTACCGCACTACGCGCTCTGCACCGCTTCGCGGCAAGGGTTATGAGGCCGTTCGGTCTAGATCGGCTGCCTCGCGACGTGTGCATGGCGAAATCAACGAGTATTGCGCCCATGCAGGGTTGGCCGGACAACCGCCGGCATCGATTCCGGGCAGCGCCGAGAGTCGGGTGAACCTCGGTTCGTATCGCTGGCAGTCACATTGTCGTAGGCTCTATCACAAGCCGATCGCGGCGTGAGGTCCTTCCGCGTCGTTACGGTTCAAGCCTGCGAGCGGCTCATGACTTGGAATTCCTCGGTGGACGGTCCCCCTCAAGCGCGCGGTCGGTAAGGGTGCGGGGAAAAACGTTGGGACGCCACCGGAAAAGACAGGGCAAATAGAACATTCAATCCGACCACGATGTCCTGACCGGCGGACCTTCTGGCTGACGCGGTTGCGACTCCTGGCCTCGTCACCCAGGCCGCGCAAGGGAGCGATCGTTAACCGCGCTGGGAAAAACGCTGGTTACGGCGACAGCCGATCGGGTGATGGGACTCTCGGCTAGTGCGCTGATGGGACTTTTGATGGGACTGCGATTTCCCCCGAAGTGCGGTTACGGGGATTTTGAGGCTTCTGGACGGCTCACATCGCACCGCATCTCGCCTGAATTCTCCGCCTCTGCTCGACCCTTCTAGACGCCGCTCGAACGCGCACCAGCCAGTTCGCTGAACTCAGGCAACGGTGCCCGCTCTTGTTGATCTGCGTTGAGGGAGCCCCACGCATTCAATCCAGGCCGGATAACCCCGCCGCGAAAATCGGCTGCCTAGTGTCCTGCGTCCGACGCTTTAGGACGTCTTCCGGGCGGGGCATCCCGCC
>JBDTVS010000102.1:0-11555 GCA_040007095.1 Acidobacteriota bacterium | reverse complement strand
CCGCGGCCTCCGGCGTGACAGGCCGGCGTTCTAACCAACTGAACTACGACCCCTGGTCGAACGAGACGATTGCGCGCGTGAGAACGAAGCTTTCCGACCGCCGTGTCACTGGTCGGAATCCGACCCGGCCGTCATCTTCAACTCTTCGACGCTGAGTGGGCGGTACAGGATTCGAACCTGTGACAGCCGGCGTGTAAAGCCGGTGCTCTACCACTGAGCTAACCGCCCCTTCGATTGCCAGAGTCGATTGTAAACCGCAGATTGAGCCCCACGAGGGTCCGCGATTCCGATGCTTCTCTTGCAATCTGTGGGCGCGTCCAGCTGTCCGCCCGAACACGGCATTATACGTTACGGGCGGCCTTGAGCGCGAGCAACCCGACGGCGGTCAGGAAACCGATGATGGCGCGGCTCTCGTGGTTGGCCATCGCCTGCGTCCAACTGAAGCGACGCGCACCGTCCACACGACCCTTCCGATACTGCTCGTACTGCTGGCCGAAGGTCCGACGGAGAAACGCTTCCTCGCGCCTCGCTGCGACTGTCAACGCGACGACGAGATAGGCCGCGATCAGGAGCGCCACCACCACGTTGCCTGACGCGACCGCCAACCCCAGACCCATCACGCTCGACCCCAGGTACAACGGGTGCGAGAACCAGCGGTACGGACCCGACGCGGTGACCTCGCGCGATTTGTGGAGGTGACCTGCGGCCCAGATTCGGATGCCCTCGCCGACGCCCCCGACAAGCGCGCCCGCCATCACCGTCCGCCCCGTCGGTTCCGAGAGCCACAACACGAGCGCGCCGAAGACGAACCCGAGAAACACGCGAAATCGTGCAATCCGCGCCAGTAGTTGCGACTCAGACATGAGCGGATTCCGTAGCCAGCCGCCGATCGATCGCCGCGATCACTTCTTCAACGCCGATGTCCATCAGGCACATGCGATCGAGCCGGCAGCGTCGCAGATGATGACACTGACAAATATCCACGCGCGACACCGTGACGTCCTTGGCCAGCCACGGTCCGTTGCGCGACGGCCGGGTCGGGCCGAAGATGCCGACGATTGGGGTACCCACAGCCGCAGCGATGTGGGCTGGCCCGGTATCGCCCGACACCATGACGGCGGCGCCGCGGGCAAGCGCCACGAGGTCGGCAATCGATGCCGGCGGCGAAGCCATCGCTGCCCCCTCGGCATGCGCCACAAGATCTTCGGCCAGATCGTGTTCGCCCTTGCCCCATAACGCGACCGACATCAATCCATGCCGTTCACGCAGCGCGGCTGCGACCCGGCCAAAGCGCTCCGGCGGCCACCGCTTGTTCGGCCAATGCGCACCGGGGTTCAGCAAGGCGTAGCGGCCTCCTGTGCGTCGGGATACGCCGGCCGCCACCTCCGACTCCACGCGCTCAAGTGGAAACTCCGGCGCCGTCACCGGGATCCCCAGCGCTTGCAGCAAGCCCAGGTTGATTTCGACGACGTGGCGAGTCTCGCGAGGATCGTACAAGCCCTTGCACCCTGGATCGTAGACCTCGGTGTAAAACGGCCGGGCCAGCCGCTCGCGTAGATACGTCACCGCGAAGCCGAGCACGCGATTCGCGCCCGAGCTGCGCGCCAGCGCGGCGGACTTCATCAGCCCCTGTAAGTCGATCGCCAGGTCGTAGCGGGACCGACGCAGTTCGCGCACCATGCCGACCAACGTCCTTCCACCGGCCGATTCGTCGCGATCGATAACCAGTCGGCGATCGATAACTGGCACCAGATCCAGAATCGCGCGGTGCTTCGCGCCGACCAGCCAGTCGATGCGCGCCGAGGGGAACGCCCGGCGCAGCGCCGCGGCGACCGGAATCGCATGCACGACGTCGCCCAACGCACCGAGCCGCACCAGCAGTATCCGGTTCATCGGCTGCAGCGGTCAGCTCCTCGGCTGGTGGTCTGTTCAGCTGATTTGTAGACTCCAGATGCAACCGCGAAAACACGACAACACGAAAAAGAATCCATCAGGCCACTCGTCATCGATCGTCACCCGGCCGGCCATCGGACACTCGGGCGACCAAATCGCGGGTGGAATGCTGCTTCTCGGCGCCGATGATCACGGTCCGTCCGCCGTACGCTTTCACCACCGCACGCTCCGGCACGGTCTCGACGGTGTAGTCCGGGCCCTTGCAGTGCACATCTGGCTGCACGATGCGCAACAACCTCTCGACGGTCGGATCGCTGAAGACGATGACGTAGTCGACTGACGAAAACGCCGCCACGATCTCCGCACGCTCGGCCGCCGGGACGATGGGACGGCCCGGGCCTTTCAGCGCCGTCACCGTGCGGTCGGCATTCACCGCGACGATGAGCCGGTCGGCTTCGCCGGCGGCTCCCGACAGATACCGGACGTGTCCCACGTGGACGAGATCGAAGCACCCGTTCGCAAGCGCCAGGCGACGACCCTCCGCTCGGTCGCGAGCGACGGCCTCCAGCAACTCCGCCTCGGACACGACCCGACCCATCACCAATTCCCCTCACCTCGATTGCGTCGGCATGCTCGACGCAATCGAGAACGCATCGCCTTTCGCTCGCCGACGTTCCTGGCCATCTTAATCCGGACCGCGTCGGCAACATCGGCCGCGGATTTCGGATCGTGGCTCAATTCAGCCCGTTGCGTCGGAAGCGACCGAGAAGCACCGAGATTACCGGGCAAAGCGCCTCTTGTCCTCGCGCGAAAGCCCGTTATGTGTGGTACGACCGATCGCAATCGACTGCTGAACATCGGCCCAGGCAATCGTCTGGACGAACTCGTCGCGGTCCGCGACTTTCTTGAGGCCTAAGGGCTCACACGTTTCGTGAGATATCAGGGCCCCGCCCTATGGTTGGCTATGCGATGCGCGCGTTGTCGAGTCGCAGACCTGCTATCTAGGGCGGCACATGTCGAGCCAGCAGCCGAGGTGAAAGTCTGAATGCATTTGACGCGCGATGCATCCACAGGGGCTAGGTTGCTCGTCGCTCAAATACTCCCGGTATTCTCGGTCGTCGCGCCTTGCGATCCGGGCGCCGCGCTCCGGGACTTATGCAACCCAGCACGCTTCCAGGGGACTCGTGTCGCGTTCGGGGCGTCGGCAGGTTTCGTCAGCTGCCCGCCAGCGCGCCGATGAGCTCGCGACCGGACACCGTGGCCGTACCGCGTTTTTTCACGACCAGCCCGCCGGCGCAGTTGGCGAGCCGAGCGGCATCCTCGAACGATCCACCGGACGCCAGCGCGAGCGCGAACGTCGCGATCACCGTATCGCCCGCGCCGGTGACGTCCGCGACCTCACTCGTGCCGAAGATGGGAATATGCACGGTCGACTGTCTCGGCTGAAAGAGCGCCATGCCGCGGCTGCCGCGCGTCACCAACACGGCCGCCGAGCGGGTACGGCGCAGCACTTCGCGTCCGGCCCGCTCGAGCGTATCCGGGTCGTCATCAATGTGCACTCCGAGGATTTGCTCGACCTCCGACTCGTTCGGCGTGCAGGTGGTCATCCCCCGATACTCGAGCAGGCGGTAGCGCGAGTCGACGAGGATCGGTATCCGACGATGACTCGGTCCACGAGCCAGCGCGGTGCGAATGCGTTCCGCGAGCGCCGGTGTGACGAGGCCGGAACCGTAGTCCGAGAGGACCACGGCATCGCAGTCGTGGACGGCCGCCACCAATTTCGCGGCAAACACGCGGCTCACCTCTTCCGACAGCGGCCAGGCCGTATCGCGATCGATGCGCACGACCTGCTGTTTCGCGGAATGGATGCCTCCGGCCAGAATTCGCGTCTTGACCGGCGTCCGATACTGTCGCGCGCGGACGATATGGGTCCGCTCCACGCCGCGCAGGAGGCTCGACACCAGCCGGCGGCCTTCGGCGTCATGGCCGACGATTCCGGCCAGCCGGGCACGTCCGCCGAGCGCCGCGACGTTATTCGCCGCGTTCGCTCCGCCACCGGCCACCATCTCGGTCGCGTCGTATTTCAGAATCAGGACCGGCGCTTCGCGCGAAACGCGGGCGATCTGGCCGTAAATGAACTCGTCGGCGATGATGTCGCCGACCACCAGAACGCGACGTGTGCCGAAGTTCTCGATCAGCTCGAGGAGGCGCTCAGCTGGCATGTCTCAAGATCCACCCGACTGCGCCAACGAGATTGTCGACGATGGCATCGGCCGTCAACGCGGGGCGGGGCCGCTGTTCTTCGCCGGCGCCATAGCCGGTCCGGACCAGGATCCCGCGGCCGCCAATCGCGCGGGCCAGCTCGACGTCCAGCCATCTGTCGCCGACCACGAATGATTGGCTTGGATCGATCCCGAACTCACCGGCGGCGCGGTCGACGAGTGCCCGGCCGGGCTTGCGGCATTCACATCTTCGTGCGTACGGCTCGATGCTGCCGTCCGGATGGTGCGGGCAATAGTAGTACGCGTCCAGGTGCGCTCCGCCCTCGGCCAGCAGCGACGCGAGGTGACGATGCACCTCGTCGACAATCGCTTCGGTGAAGAACCCGCGCGCCACCCCGGACTGATTGGTGACGAGGACGACACGGAAGCCGGCCCGATTCAGCACGCGAATGGCATCGATTGACCACGGATAGAGCGACAGCCTGTCGACGCGATCGAGATATCCGATTTCCTCGATCACCGTGCCATCACGGTCGAGAAAGACGGCGCCTGCCTGACGCTGGGTCATAGCATCTGCCTCGCCGCTGCCGCCGCCGCGGCGGTAGAAATACCTCGCATGCAGCTGTGATCGAGCGGGCATTCGCGAAGCATGCACGGACGACACCAGACCGGATGGGCGAGGACCGTGTGGGCCGAAGCGGAGCGCGGCGCGGTCAGGCGTTCGTCCATGGGGCCGAACAGCGTCACCGTCGGCACGCCGAGCGCCGCCGCGAGGTGCACCACCCCGGAATCGTTCGCCACGAGGGCGCGAACGTGCGACAGCACGCCGGCCAGCGCCGGCACGTCGGTGCGGCCGACAAGATCAATGTGCGCGGCTGCGTCCGGGCCAAGAGCCGCCGCGATCTCGCCTCTCGTCCGTTCGTCCGCTGCGGTGCCGACGATGACGGTGCGGAGACCGTCGGAGGCGAGCTCGCGAGCGAGTGCAGCAAAATATTCCGGCGGCCAGCGTTTGGCGCCGCCATACGCGCCACCCGGCGCCAGGGCGACCAGAGAGCCCGTTCCATCCCACCCTGCGGCGGCGAGCGCACGCGCGCCGGCAGCGCGGATCTCCGGCGTCATCTCGAGCCGCGGCTGCGCGGGGCCGCTCACGAATCCCAGGGCGTGCACCAGATGCTGGTAGTACTCCACCTGATGGAGACCGGCGGCCGGCCGCTCGACGGCGCGTGTCAGCAGCGGTCCACGGCAGTCGGATCGATAGCCCCAGCGTTGGGGGACACCAGCGCGGGCGAGGTCGAGCGCCGACCGAAACGAATTCGGCAGCAGCAGCCCGATGTCGGCGGATGGCCGCGTCCCTTTTGCAATCACTTCGTCGACATCAGACACCATGGTGAACAACGAGGCCACGGCCGGTTTCGCCACGACGGCGACGGCTGTGCCGGGCAACGCTTTTCGGATGTCGGCAATCGCCGGCAGCGCCATGACCGCGTCGCCGAGCCAGTTCGGCGCCACGATTACGAGTCGGGCCATGTGGGTTCTTCTTCAGCGTCCTTCACCGTGACCGGGAACATCCCGGGAACACCATCGAGCGAGGGTCCGCCGTCGCGCCACCGTCGGTGCATCCACAACCAGAGGTCCGGATGCCGACGGACATACATCTCGAGCACATCGGTGCATCGCTGCGTGAATTCGCGGATCGCCTGGTCGCTGTCGGCCTGCGGCGGCTCGACCGGATGCTCGTAGATCATACGATAGCGACCACCGCCGAGCGGCAGCGCGAACACCGGCACCACCGGGGCTCCGGTGCGCAGCGCCAACGCCGCCAGCGCCGAGGTCGTCGCCGCCGGCCGCTCGAAGAAGTCCACGTAAATACCGTCGCGACCTTGAATGTGCTGATCGATCAACAGTGCGATGCCGTGGCCGGCGTGCAGCATCCGCATCACGCGGCGGATGGCCCCCCGACGGTAGATCACGGTATTCCCGGTACGCTGGCGAATGCCCTCCAGCACGCCGTTCAAATCCTGGTTGTCGAGCGCACGCGCCAGAACGCCGATTGGTTCGATTCGCAGGCCGTGGGCGATCGCGTGCAGCTCCCAATAGCCGAAGTGCCCCGTGAAGAAAAGCACGCCTTTGCCCTGTGCGTAGGCGATCCGTGCGCGGTCCTCGCCGTCGAACTCGACCCGAGCGATCATCGCCTCGAGGGAGAGCGTGCTGAATTTCAACAACTCGAGCAGCAACCGGCCGAAATGGGTGAACGCACCCCGCGCGATCGCCCGGCGTTCGTGCGCCGTCCGCGTGGGAAACGCCGTCGCGAGATTGCGTTCGGCGATGCGCCGATGCGCGCGGTCGAGTGTGTAGAACGCCAGACCGAGCGCGTGGCCCATCGCCCGCACGACCGCGTCGGGCATGACGCGGACTGCGTTGATGAGGCCCCGGACGATCAAGTACTCGAGTCGGTGTCTCACTGAGCGGCTGCAAGATGCCAGGCGTCTGGTGCCGCGCGCGGGTCGCCGGCTGCGCGACGCTCTCGCCGGGCCGCTGCGAGGCGCGAGCAGATCCAGCGGCAAAATTCCGGGGCAGGTTCGATCGTGACCGTCAGCGGGACGGCGGCGATGGGTACCCCGTCGATGGCGACGGCCTCGAGCCGCACCGCGTCTTTTTCGGTGGTCATCACGATCGTCGCGCCCGCTGCTCGTGCGGCCGCCGCGATTCTCGCGACGTCACGATCCGTGAACATGTGATGATCGCGAAAGGCCATGGCGCCAACCAGCCGCCAGCCTGCGGATTCGACATCTGAAAAGAAGCGCTGCGGGCGCGCGATGCCTGCGACCGCGAAGACCGGCTCATCGGTCGGCACGACGACGGTCTCTCGAGTGGCCACAAACCAGGGCGCGCCAGTGGTGCGCGCGACGCGAAACGTGTTCGACACGCCCAGCGCGCGTCCGACCCGCGCCGCCGCCTCCGCGTAGCTCGCCGCGACCAGTGCGGCATCAGCCTGCGCCGCAACTGCCAGCGGCTCGCGCAGACGACCGACCGGCAGGGGACAGTCGGTCAGATCCTCCTCACCGCTCACCAGCAAATCCACGTCGCGCGCCAGGCCGAAATGCTGAAAGCCGTCGTCCAGCAGGTGGACCGTGACCCCGAGCTTTTCTTCAGCGAGACGCCCCGAGAGATACCGGTCCGCCCCGACCAACACCGGAACCGCCGGCAACGCGCGCGCCAGCATCAACGGTTCGTCCCCCGCCGAGCGCACGTCCGCCAGGATGGTGCGACCGTTCGATACGACCGTGACGCCGTCGGGCGCCGCCAGCCGGCCGTACCCGCGCGACAACACAGACGGACATTCACCCTGCTCGACGAGGAGCCGGGCAATCGCGGCCACGACGGGGGTCTTCCCGCTGCCGCCGACACGGAGATTCCCGACGCTCACGACAGGACGCCGGAGCCGCCGCCTGCGCGCCGGGTCGGCGCAGTACCAACGGCGCCGCCACGTGGCTACCGCGCCATAGATCAGGCTCGCGGGGTTCAATCAATTAACCAATCGGAAGGGACGAATGACGCCGCGGCTGGCTGGCGGCGGCGCGATCTCCGCGATGACCGTCAGGGTTTTTTCCTTGGCGCCGCGGTTTGCCTCGACCAGTGCCCGCGCGGCGGCGCCGAGCCGTGCGCGGCGGACCGGATCGATCAGCAGGCTCGATAACGCCTCGTCGAGCTGATCAGGTTGAACCTGGACGGCCGCGCCATTCGCAAGAAACGTGTCGGCGATCTCCCGGAAGTTCTGCATGTGCGGGCCGAAGACAATCGGTTTGCCGAAGATGGCGGGCTCGAGGATGTTGTGGCCGCCGTGGTCGACCAGGCTTCCACCCACGAATACCGCCGTGGCGATCTGATACAGCTGAGCCAGCTCGCCGATCGTATCGAGGACGACGACGTCGGCCCTGGGCTCGGTATCGATCGCGAGCTCGGAACGACGCACGGTCGCGAAGCCGGCGCTCCGCGCCAGACGCTCGACTTCCGCAAACCGCTCCGGATGCCGGGGCGCCAGGACCGCGAGCGCGGTCGGCGCGCGCGCCTTCACGCGCGCGAAGGCGCGCAGGACCGCGGCTTCTTCGCCCCGCATCGTGCTTCCCGCGACGACCACCAGCCGATTCGGCGCCAGCCGGAAGAAACGCAACACCCGCTCGCGGGGCCGGGCGTGCGACATCGGCGCCGGCAGTTCGAGTGAATCGAATTTCAGGCTGCCGGTGATCGTGACCCGCGACGGATCAGCGCCGAGCGCCAACAGACGCCGCGACGATTCTTCGCTCTGAACGCAAAACCGATCGACGTCGGCCAGGACGGTCTTGAAGAAGGGCCGAATCAGCCGGTAGCGCGAGTACGACCGCGACGAGATGCGCCCGTTGATGAGGATCGTCTTCACGCCACGGGCGCGGCAGGCCCGCAGCAGGTTCGGCCAGATCTCGGTCTCCATCATGATGAACACCCGCGGCTTGACGAGGTCCAGCGTGCGACGGACGATGAAGGCCCAATCGAACGGGAAGTAGAAAACGCCGTCCAGATGCTGGAGGTGCCCTGCCACCTGCTGTCCGGCCATCGTCGTCGTCGAGAGGAAGAGACGCAGGTGCGGATAGCGGCTCTTGAGATCGGCGGCGAGCGCCCGCGCCGTCAGTGTTTCACCGACCGATACGGCGTGGATCCAGATGGACTCTTCGCCGTCGAGGTTGAAGGTGAGCGGAAGAAATCCCAGCCGCTGGCGCAGACCGCCGATGTACTTCTTGTAGCGAATCGCCTGGTAAAGGAAATACGGCGAGACGAGCGTGAAGACAATCAGTGTGAGGACGCTATAGGTGAGATACATCGCTGAAGCACGGGCACCGACGGCCAAGCGGCGGTAAGGCCGCTCCTTGCAAGGCTTTAAGGGCTGGGTGAAGTATAGCCGCACGGTTTGACGGGCTGCAACCGCTTGATTAGAATCAAACGTTTCACCATCTGGAGGACAGTCCATGCCTGTACGGATCGGCATTAACGGGTTCGGTCGGATCGGCCGCAACATCATGCGGGCGGCGATGGGCGACAGCAATATCGACTTCGTCGCGGTCAATGATTTGACCAGCGCCAAAACACTCGCCCACCTGCTCAAGTACGACTCGGTGCTGGGCAACCTGCACGGAGCCGTCGAGGCCAAGGCCGACAGCATCTCCGTCGACGGCGACGAGTTCAAGGTGCTGTCGCTGCGTGATCCGGCGCAGTTGCCCTGGAAGGATCTCGGCGTCGACATCGTCTTCGAGTCGACCGGCCTTTTCACCGAACGCGACGCGGCCGCCAAGCACATCGCGGCGGGCGCCAAGAAGGTGGTGATCACCGCCCCGGCCAAGGGGCCCGACCTCACGGTCGTCCTCGGGGTGAACGACGAGAAGTACGATCCACAGAAGCACCACATCATTTCGAATGCATCGTGCACCACCAACTGCCTGGCGCCGCTGGCCAAAGTCATCCACGAAACCTGCGGCATCAGGAAAGGGTGGATGACGACGATTCACTCCTACACCAACGATCAGAACCTGCTCGACCTGCCGCACAAGGATCTGCGGCGCGCGCGCGCGGCGGCGCTGTCGATGATTCCCACCACCACCGGCGCCGCGTCGGCAGTCGGCGAAGTGTTGCCGGAGCTCAAGGGCAAGCTCGACGGATTTGCGATGCGGGTGCCGACGCCGAATGTGTCGGTGGTCGATCTGGCCGCGATTGTCGACAAGAAGACCAGCGCCGATGAATTGAACGCGGCGTTGAAGGAGGCCGCCGAAGGTCCGCTGAAGGGCATCCTGCAATTTTCAACCGACGAGCTCGTCTCGATCGATTTCAAAGGCAACCCCCATTCCTCGATCGTCGACGCGCCCTACACGAAAGTCATGGACGGCGATTTCGTGAAGGTGCTGTCGTGGTACGACAACGAGTGGGGCTACTCGAATCGCTGCGTGGACCTGCTCCGACTCCTGGTGAAACGGGGAATTTGACGCCGAGGGATGGGCCAACGCCCATCTTGTGGTGCTCACCAAATGGCCAAGCTGTCGATTCGCGACCTCGATCTCAACGATAGACGGGTCTTCGTGCGCGTGGACTTCAACGTCCCGATCAAGGACGGGAAGATCGGCGACGACACGCGGATCCAGGCGTGCCTGCCGACGATCAGGTATGCGCTCGAAGAGGGCGCGACGGTCGTCCTGGCCAGCCACCTGGGCCGGCCCAAGGGCACGGTCAATCCCGCCTTCAGCCTCGCGCCGCTGATCCCGAGGCTTTCCGAGTTGCTCGGGCGTTCGGTCGTGTTCGCCACCGACTGTATCGGCGAGCCGGCACGGACGGCGGTCAGTGCGGCCGAGCGCCCGGGCAGCCGGGTGGTGCTGCTCGAAAACCTCCGCTTCCACGCGGAGGAAGAGAAGAACGAGGCACGGTTCGCGACCGAGCTCTCGGTGCTGGCCGACCTGTACGTCAACGACGCCTTCGGAGCCGCGCATCGGGCGCACGCGTCGGTCGAAGGCATCACGCACCATATGCCGAGCGCCGCGGCCGGACTGTTGATGGAGAAGGAGCTTCAGTATCTCGGGCACGCGCTCGAATCTCCCGAGCGTCCGTTCGTGGCGATCCTCGGCGGCGCGAAGGTGTCCGACAAGATCGACGTGATCGAGAACATGCTGGGTCGGGTCGACCGCCTGATCATCGGCGGCGCCATGGCCTACACGTTCTTCAAGTCTCGAGGCGTGCCGATCGGCCGCTCGCTGGTGGAAGACGAGAAGCTCGACGCGGCGCGGGCGATCGAGGCCAACGCCGCGACACGACACGTGCGCCTGGCGCTGCCGGTCGATCACGTCGTGACGGATCGCGTGGCGGAAGGGGCGGCGCACGAAGTGCTGGAGATTGGCGACCCGTTCATCGCCGAGCGGTTTGGCGTGGACATCGGTCCGCAGACGATCGCGGCCTACGCCGGCTTGATCGCGGACGCGAAGACCGTCGTCTGGAATGGACCGATGGGCGTCTTCGAAATCGATGCGTTCGCGGCCGGTACCAATGCCGTCGCGCAGGCGGTGGCGGCGGTGGCGGGCACGACCATTATCGGCGGCGGCGACTCCATCGCGGCGGTGAAAAAGGCGGGCATCGCGGACCGCATCACGCACATTTCCACCGGCGGGGGCGCGTCGCTCGAGTTCCTCGGCGGACGCATTCTGCCGGGTGTAGCAGCATTGACGGATCGATAGTTCCGAATCTCCACGAGTGCTTCAACCCGACAGAAGGCTTATGCGTATACCGTTCATCGCCGGCAACTGGAAGATGTTCAGGACCGTGCAGGAAGCTGTGCTCTTCACCAAGGAACTGCGCAGCATCGTCAAGGACGTGACGAACGTGGAAATCGTCATCGCCCCGCCGTTCACGGCGATTCATGCGGTCGCCGAG
>JBDTVS010000101.1:0-22305 GCA_040007095.1 Acidobacteriota bacterium | reverse complement strand
CGCGAGCGATTCAGGAGTTGGCCGGGCATCGCGAACTCGGCATGACGCAGCGCTATATGCACCTGAGTCCAGCGGCGCTCGACAGTGCGATTCGTCTGCTGGATCAGCCGTTTTCCGTACAGAGTTTTGGAGACATTTTGGAGACGGGGAGGGTCTCCGAAGAAAAGATCAATGGATAGAACAACTTAACTGGCGGTGAGGCAGGGATTCGAACCCTGGGTACAGGTTTTAGCCCGTACAACGGTTTAGCAAACCGCCGCTTTCGGCCGCTCAGCCACCTCACCGCAGACGGTAAGTATACGTGAAGAGGGCACTTGCACGATCGCGATTTGACGGTTCCGCAGGCGACGGTTTTTGGGAATCCGCCTTCATAGAAATGCTGAGGAAATCGACGTGTTTCCGGCGATCCGGTGAGCACAGTTTTGGGCACAGTCGCTCGAGCCCGTCAAGGATGCGGGTACTGCCTGTCAACGCGGGTCCTGCCTCGCTCGTGGACTAGGTGAAGTTGCCGCGCGGCGCGGCACAGGCGGTCTGCGCCTATGCCTCACTTCGAAAAAAGGGCGAACAGGAAGTCCGACGCGCCGCTCTCGGGGCTCGACGCCGGTACGCTCCTTCGCGGCGGCTTTCGTGCTGGCCCAGGTCGATGTCCTCGACAGCAATCGGCGGCAGGAGCGCCTCGAACACGCCTCGGGCGGTGACATGGTCTCCTGCGTGGAACGCCAGGCTGCCCAGCCGCAGGTGCTCGCTGACGTCGATCGGGTCGGCGTATCCCACCACACGCGCCGCGTCAGCGAACGACTTCGCGTCATCGGCGATTCTCTGAGAAGGCCGGCTGGGTTTCCAACCAGCACGCCCTTCACCGCACGGACCATCAGCGTATCAACGATCTCCGTGCGCGCGTCAGGATCGAGCCTATCCAGCACGGCGCGCACGAACGCGCGTCACTCCGACGCGGTCATCGCCTCGAGAGCGCGCTGGAAGTCCGGATCTTCCGCGGGAACGCGCAGAGTCTCACGGCGACGTCGAGCTCTCACGGCATTCTCCGGAGTGACGCCTGGCGGCGGCGGAACGTCGCCTTCGCGTAACGCGCGTAGCGGGCCCTGGCCGCAGGCAACCTGGCGACCCTGGCCCACTCCCCGCGCTCGACTGACTGCAGAAGCGCGCGCTCACTGGTTTCGAGCGTAGGGGCTGGTGACGTCGACGATTCGCGCGAGGCATCTTCCGTCAGAATAGCGCAGACGCATTTTCGCAAGCGCCCTCCACGGCTCAAAAACAATAGAATTCCTACGTCCGATATGATCAAGACCAGCGATCACTCATGGCGCTTCAAGGCTCGATTCCGGCGTCACGCATTCGGGTGGAAGTCGCAGCCGGCGATTGCTCGTCTGCAAGAGGCCCTCTCCGAGATCACGCTGGTTGCGCGCATCGATCCGATGCTCGGGGCCGAGGGCGCGGTCGCGTTTCTCGAACGTATCTCGCCCGCCTTGGAGAACGTCGACAGCTCGTCGGGCGCCATCGGCACGGCCGTCAATCACACCATCGCGGAACTCGCGTCCGTGATCGTCGCTGCGCCGGCGGACGAGCGAACGCGGGCCGCCTGGCTCGAACGGCTCTTCGAGGCACACGCCGCAGACCAGATTCCGTACATTGAGCGCCTCGCCGACTACTGGGGCGAACTGTGCGGCTCCCGCAACGTCGCCTCCGAATGGGCGGATCGTTTGATCGGCATCACGCGGTTGGCGTTCTCTCCTGACAAGAACGTCCGGGGCTACTTCCACGGCACCTCCGCCTGCTTGAGCGCTCTCTTCGCGGCCGGACGCCACGATGAGTTGGTCGAACTGGTGCAGGGCGATAAGTTCTGGCCCTACAAGCGATGGGCCGTGAAGGCGATGGTGGCGCAAGGGCGACACACGGAGGCGATCGCGTTCGCCGAGAGTTGTCGCAACCCGTGGGCCAGCGACGGGGACATCGACGGGTTATGTGAAGACATCCTGCTGTCGCTGAGCCGAGTCGATGAGGCCTACTCCCGCTACGCCCTTTCGGCGAACCGGACCGGCACCTATCTCTCGTGGTTTCGGGCCGTGGCAAAGAAGTATCCGAACAAGCCGCGTGCGGTTGTGCTGTCCGATCTCGTGCGGTTCACGCCTGGCGACGAGGGCAAGTGGTTCGCCGCGGCAAAGGACGCCAAGCCGTTCGACGAGGCGGTGGCCCTCGCGAATCGGACGCCGTGCGATCCTAAAACGCTCACGCGCGCCGCCCGCGATTTCGCCGAGAAGAACCCGGCGTTCGCCATCGGGGCCGGACTCGCGGCCCTTCGGTGGCTCGTTGACGGCTACGGCTACGAAATCACGAGCACTGACGTCAGGGCCGCCTACCTGCACACGCTCACGGCCGCCACCAACGCCGGCGTTCGTCCCGCGGTCCAGACCCGCATCCGAGCACTCTTCGACAATCCGGTCGCTCGCAGCGGATTCGTTGCCAGCATCGTCGGAAAAGACGTGGGCTTGGACTGACGTGATTCTCGACGCTGATTGAGCGAACGCCGGGGCCGAACTCGGGACGGAGACGACCCATCCTGGGCTGGACGCCACGCTGTCATTCTGTTTTAGAGAAACGACGTCGGGGGCGATTCGATAATTCGCTCATTGCTCCGAGATGCAGTACAGATAGCGATTGCCGCGCAAGTAGAGATCGTGGTCCACCAGCGCCGGCGAGGCGTCGAACCCATCGTCCAGCGTATTGGTCGCCAGCACTTCGAAGCGCGACCCGTGGCGGATGACGAGCGTCGTCCCATCCCGACTGGTGATGTAGACCCGTCCTCGCGCTGCCACGGGTGAGGAGTAGACCTCCGGCAGTCCGCTGAGGCGCTGCCGCTGATAGTGCGGTTTGCCGCTCCTGGCGTCGAAGACGGACAGGATTCCCGCGTTGCTCTTCAGGAGGTAGAGGACGCCGTCGTACAAGAGCGGCGACGGCACGTAGGGTGTATCGCGGTCGAGCGTCCACGCGATCGCTTTGGAGCCCGCGAGGTTGCCTCTGGCGTCGGCCAGACGAATCGCATGGAGCTTGCTGCTGCGGAACCCGGCGGTGATAAAGACCATTCCATCCTCGGCGACCGGCGAGGGAATCGGGTTCATGTCGAGACCGTCGTGCTCCCACACGAGCCGCCCGGTCTCGAGGTCGTAGCTCCTCACTCGCTTGTCTCCGGTCGTGACCACCTGGGCGCGGCCGTCCTGCTCCACCACGAGCGGCGTGCCCCACGAGTCGACGTCCTGCCGCTCGGCGCGCCAGATTTCCTGGCCCGTGGAAGCGTTGAGCGCAACGACGAACGAGGTGGCTTGATGGTCCCACACGACCACGAGGTGGTTGCCGTACAGAACGGGCGTGCTTCCGGACTCGCCAACCTCCGCGAACATGTTCTTGTCGCCGAAATGCTTCTGCCAGAGCAGTGTGCCGTCCATGTCGTAGGCGTACAGACCGCTCGATTCGAAGAACGCGAAGACGCGTTGGCCGTCGGTAATGGCCGAGCTCGACGCCCAGGTGCCATCTTTCATCGACGGCGCGCGCGGACGCTCTTCGCGGGCGGTCCGCTCCCACACCACCCGCCCGGTGCGCCGGTCGATCGCCAGGAGCGTGAACCGGTGGACGTCTCGTGGTTTGACCTGGCCTTTGGGATCATGCGAAGTCACACCTGCGGCGCCCATCGGGATCGCGGTCAAGACAAACAGCCGATCGCCCCACACGACCGGTGACGACGAACCTCGTCCGGGGATTTCAGTCTTCCATCGAATGTGCTTGGTCTCGCTCCATTCAACGGGGGGATCCGCGCTTCTGGAGACACCACTCGCATACGGGCCGCGCCACTGTGGCCAGAATCGTTCCGCCACCGGATCGGCGGCCAGCAACGCGGACGACAGTTGTGCTGCACCGATCACGGCGGTGGCCAGTCCCGCCGCACAGATTCTCGTCAGTGTCAATGGTTGGCTCCTTGGCCCGCCTATCCTACTTCGCTCCGGCCCGCAGCTTGGCAGCCGTCGCGCACTCGCTCATGACCGTGAAGTAGCGCTGGACGCCGTCGGTGCCGACGATGAAGGGATGGGTTTCGCCGACCTGACGCGGCGCGGCAATCAGTCGCGCTTTCGTGTAGGCGCCGTCGTATTCACTGTGGTTCGACAGGATGACGCTCGCGCCGGCGTCGGAGGCCGCTTTGGCGATCTTCCGCTGCGAGGCGATGTACTCGTCCCACCGCGCGGCATCGGTGCCGAACGCGCCCGTCAGCGTGCCGCCCGAGTAGGCGACCACCACGGTGCGGCCCTGGTCCTTGACGGGGAAGACGTAGGAGAGGGTGCCGTTGGTGTGCCCCGGTGTGGCGACGATCTGCAGGCTGGTGTCGCCCAGCGTCAGCTTGAAGCCCTCCGGTCCCACGGCGATGTCGCGCGTCGGCACGCCACCAGCCGCCGTGGCGGGCCGCTGCAGCGTCGACGCCCAGTCAGGCGTGCCCATCACGACCTTCGCGCCGAAGCGCTTCTGCAGTTCAGCGGCGCCCTGGTCATGGTCGCCATGCGCGTGGCTGATGACCACGTACTTGATGTCGCGCGGATTGAGACCGAGCTTCGTCAGGCCCTCGATGATCTCCGGCTCGGTGGCCCAGGCGAAATTCGTGTCGATGAGGATGATGCCGTCGCTCGTCTGCAGCGCCCAGGATGAATGCTGGCGCGTGCCGAGCCAGTAGAGGTTGTCGAACACCTTGAAGGGCGGCGCATACCAGTTGGCGCGGTCCGGCACCTGCCCACCACCGCCAGCGCCCCGTCCAGCGGCCGCTTCCCGTCCGGCGCCTCCCACGGCAGCGCCTCGTCCCGCCCCGCCCGCGGCGCCTCGACCCGCGGCGTCGGCAGGCGCGGCACCACGGGCACCGCCTCGACCATCGCCCGGCAGGCAGAGATTGAGGAACGTGCTGCGGTAATCCTGGCCCGCCGCGGCCCTGGCGGCAGCGATATGGGCCTCAACGTCCCCGGCCGGCGCCTGTGCCATGACGGCAGCGCCCAGAAGCACCGCCGACAGTGAGCACATCACGATAAACGCACGCTTCATAGCTGTCCTCCCTGGTGACTGCTCTCGCTCCATCGCCCTGATCCGCTCCACCGCGCGGGTGGATCAGCCGTGCTGCAGACCCGGAATGCCTGGCGTGGACACGATACCCGTATCGAACCGAAATCCCGGATACACAAGCGTTTTCGGATCGAACCGACGCGATGTACTGAAGGTCATTCGATCAATGAAGGATTTCTTGTCGCTCTCGGAGAGTGCGTGGCGCGGGATCGGTAAGCCCTTTCATCCTGTGTGCAATCGGTCGCCAGTCGGCGGCGGGGCGATGTATACCCGACCGCCTGGCGCAATGTCAACACTGTTTGGCGATTGCATCCTCGTCTGTTTCGTCGCCCGTGGTGTGGGCTGGGCGAGTGTCACTGCTCCCGCTATCAATTCTCCTTTTCTTCTCGTGCACGTCAGCGGTGCTGGCCCCCGCTCGCCATGGACTCGGTCAGCGACACGTTCGGTCGGATCGAGTATGGTTTCTCCGTGGCGACACTCTTCGCCGCCCTGTTCTTTGCCGGTGCCCTGCTCAACTGGCTGCTCGACCCGACGCGGACAGCGCTGGAGCGGCTGGATGTCACGGAATACCAGCAGGACGCCACGACCTGATTGCGAAAGGACCGCTCATCATGTCTCACAAACGCGAGTCGTTCTTCCTGGCGGCCAGGCGGGTGTGGCTGGGCGTTGGACGCTCGGCGCCGGGAGTGCTATTGGCCGCGCTCGTCGTGCAGGCCGCACCAGCGGCGCAACAGCCGGTGCCGGCGAAAGGCACGCTCGAACGCCTCACCGTGCACGGCCGCGCGCTCGAAGGCAATCTCGAAGGCGATTCGCCCGATCGCCCCGTGGTGGTGTATCTGCCGCCCAGTTACGTGACAGACACCTCGCGGCGCTACCCGGTGCTCTACTTCCTTCACGGCTACACCGCCACCGCGGAGGCCTACGTCAAGTCACTTGCCATTCCAGACGCGATCGATCGCGCCGTTGCCGCCGGCGCCGGCGAAATGATCGTCGTCATACCAGACGCGTTCTCAAAATACGGCGGCAGCATGTTTTCGAACTCACCGACCATCGGAGACTGGGAGACGTTCATCGCCCAGGATCTGACGACGTTCATCGACAGGCGGTATCGCACGATTGCGTCGCGCGAGGGTCGCGGTCTCGCCGGCCACTCGATGGGCGGATACGGCACGATGCGCATCGGCATGAAACAGCCCTCGGCATTCGCGGCGCTGTACGCGATGAGCTCGTGCTGCCTGATGAACGATCCCGGCGCGCGCGGCGCGGGGCCGGGGCCGCGCGGCGACGCGGCGGCACGCGGCACCGGTGGCGGGGCCGGTGCCGGACGGGGGGACGGACGTGGGGCCGGCGCGGCCCGCGGCGGCGGAATGGCCAACGCCCTGTCGGCTCAAGCGGCCGCCTGGGCGCCGAACACGAAGACCGCGCCATTCTTCGATCTCCCGACAAAGGACGGAGAGATCCAGCCGCTCATCGCCGCCAAGTGGATCGCGAACTCGCCGCTGGTGATGGTCGATCAGTACGTGCCCGCACTCAAATCCATGCGGGCTATCGCACTCGACGTCGGCAATCAGGACCCGTTCGTCGGCACCAACACTCAGCTCGCCGCGTCAATCAAACGGCTGGACGTTGCGCACACGTTCGAGGTTTATGATGGCGACCACGGCAACCGGATTCGCGAGCGTTTCGAATCCCAGGTTCTCCGCTTCTTCTCACAACACCTGAGCGCACGTTGAAGGAGTCGATCATGACAACCAGCCGACCACTACCCCATCTCTTGTCGCTTCCGATGGCGCTCGCCGTGGCCACGGCCTGCGTCAGCACGCTCCTGGCCGCGCAACAGCCGGCGGCGGCGCCGCCAGTGGACCGCGCCGCGCTCGAGCGGCAAGCCGAGCTCAACAAACGGCCCGATACGCCAGGTACCGGACGCTTCGCGGCGATGAAGGAGGAAGTCGCCTCGCTGCCGCGACACGTCGTCTACCGGCCCAAGGACCTCGGGGCTCTGGGGACGACGAAGTTAGGCGTCGTGGCGTGGGGCAACGGCGGATGCTCGGACGATGCCGCGAGCAGCCGCTTCCATCTGCTCGAGATCGCCTCGCACGGGTATCTGGTGGTTGCCAGCGGCCGCATCCTCAGTGGCCCCGGTGCGCCGCCGCGGGAACCGCGTCCGGCGACACCGCCCGGTCAGATCGCACCGCCGCGCACGCAGGTGGCGGACCTGACCGACGCCGTTGACTGGGCGCTCGCCGAGAACATGCGCGCCGGCGGTCCGTACTTCGGTCGTATCGATCCGGCGCAGGTCGCCTATTCAGGCTGGAGCTGCGGCGGCCTGCAGGCGCTTCAGGTCGCGAAGGACCCGCGCGTGATGACGCTGGTGATCCACAACAGCGGCGTACTGAATGACGGTCCCGGCAGCACCATCCCGGGAATGAACGTCGGCAAGGAGATCCTGCAAACGCTGCACACGCCGCTGATCTACATCCAGGGCGGCCCCACCGACATCGCGTATGCCAACGGAATGGACGATTTCAACCGCATCACGCACGTGCCGGCAGCGATCGCGAATCTCCCGGTCGGGCACGGCGGCACCTTCAACGAACCCAATGGCGGCGCCGCCGCATCGGTCGCGGTGAGCTGGCTCAACTGGCAGTTGCGCGGCGATGGGCAGAGCGCGAAGCGGTTCGTCGGCGAGGACTGCGGGCTCTGCAAGGATCCGCAGTGGTCGCTGCAGCGCAAGCAGTTCGCGGATCCGCGCGGCAGCAAGTAAAACCCTAGTGTCGACATCTTGGCGCCTTGGCAGGGCCCAGCCATCATCGCCGTGAATGTCCGCCCAATTTGATCGCGGCCCTGCGACAGCCGCCCGAAGCTGTCGAGATAATCTGCATCAGCGGTGAAAAGGGCCGCATACGCCTTGGCGTCGCCCCGATTGAGCGCATCGGCAGCTTCCTGACCGATCTGACCGATTGCGTCTTCGTCATTCATGCCATCTTCCACGACCTGACGCTCGAGGATCCGGAAGTGTTGGCTGAACCGCTGTGCTTAAGGCACTTTGAATTCCCCAAGAGCAGGCGGTGTGACGCGCTGCTCTGTGGGCTTCGTGATCTGCGGAATCCAGCCGTATGGGACGCGGTAGGCGCGGTACACAGCGTTCGAGGAGTTGGCGCCGCTGAACAGCGGATACATGTACTCCCAGACGATCGCGCCCTCTTTCGTGACTTCGAACATTCGTCCGCCGGCCCCGGCAGTGACGAGCGTGTCGCCGTTCGTCAGCCGCTGTGCGCTGCTGATGTTGGTGCTGAAGAACCGCGGATTCGCATAAGACCAGACCAGGTCGAGCGTCACCGGGTTGATCTCGAGCACGCGCGACGTGGGGCGCACGAAGGCGCCTCTGCCCTCGGGCGCAATGGGATTCGTGAAGCCGTAGCCGCTGGCGCCGCCGTTGTCGAACACCAGCAGATTTCCGGCACCAGGCAGGCCCGTCGGGATGAGGTGCGCATGATGCTGCCCGATGATCTGGCGAATCGCGCGGAGCTCCTTCGTTTCGGTGAAGTCGGGGCCGAGCCGCCAGACGATCGACCCGTCGCGGCCGACAATCGCGAGCAGGCTGGCCTCGCGGCTGCTGATGATCACGTTGTTGGGCCTGAAGCGTGTGTCGCCCTGGTCGAACCACCGATTCGGTCCGACATACGTCGCCGAGTTGACATGCAGCCAGTCGAAGCTGCCCCGGGCGGCGTTGGCTCCGGACGCCGCCTTGATCGCCTTTCTCGCATCCGGGGAGAACCCAAGCTCGTCGATGTGGTCGCTCGCCACCCACTCCCACACGATGTCACCGCTCCACGACACCTCGATCAGCCGGTCATCTTCGAGCGGCACATCAGCGACCGCCGGTTGCTTCCGGTCCGTGTGGGCCAGAATCAGCGTGTTGCCCCCTTCGATGGCAGGCGTGCTTGCGGGTGAATAGTAGCCGGCTGGAAGGTCTTCGCGCTGCCAGTCGTGGTGCTGGCGCGCGGACCAGACCGTGTTGCCGTCGGGCATCGTGATCTGCTGCTGACGGGAAAACTGCCAGACGACTTTGCCTGAAAAATCCCGCTCGATCAGCTCCAGCGACTCCTGGTGCGGCGGACGCGCGCCGCTGGCGGCGACGACGTAGCCGCCCGGCAGGACGCGAGCCGGTCCCCCGGCGGAGTTGTTGTAGCCCTCCCACCGCTTGACGACGTTGCCGTTCATGTCGATGACCAGCACGGCTTGCGTGCCCAGCGGCGACAGCACCGTGTACCCGTTCCACGCGCGGTCCGGGTCGTAGATGGTCGTGCCCGTGGGATAGACCGACTGCGCCCGTGGCAGCGCGACGGTATGGACCAGGACCACGGCGGCACAGGCACACGTCAGCCGCGACAATTTCGAGGATGCGGCGGTCTCAAACAGTGTGGATTTCATAGAACTACCGGTGCGCGGTTTACCGTTGATGTTGCGACGGCCGGTCGATCGGCTCTCGACCTGGGCTCTCGTGTGAGTCGCGCCGCGTCAGCGATTCTACGCTCCGGGCGGTCGCTGCCGACAGCTGGATCGAACAGCCTTGCGGTCGCCCTAGACGTGGTTTAGACGACCTTCGAATCGTGGACAATCCGGCCGTCCACAACGGTGAGCACCGCCCGAATCTTCTTGATCTCCGCATCAGGGACTGAAAAATAGTCGCGATCGAGCACGGCGAGATCCGCCAGCTTGCCCGGCTCGATCGTGCCAATCTTGTCTTCCATGCGCAGGAACCAGCTGTTCCCTTTCGTAAACAGACGCAGTGCCTCCTGCCGCGTGATCTGCTGATCGCCGTTGACGCGATCGCCGAATGAGTTCACACCGGTCGTCGCAAAGTAGATGTGCTGCCACGGATTGAGCGGTGCGATGTGGACACCGTCACCATGGATGCCGGCCTGGATCCCGTGATCGACGATCGTCCGGAACTGCGGGCCGGTGATGACTTTGGGATCCGCCGACGTGACCCAGCGGAACGCCCCCATCTCCACGCCGCAGCCAAGCGCTTTCAGCCGTGTGAGCAGATCGGGTGTGACGACCGGCACGTGGTGAACCATCCAGCGCAGGCGCGTGATGTCGAATTCCTTGTTGACGGCTTCGTAGGCCTCGACCACCTGCGTCAGCGCGGCCAGATCCTGGACGGCGTTCTCGTTGCGCCAGCCGGCCTGCGCCACCAGGCGCTGCGCCTCACGCCAGACCGCGCCGCTCCCGAGCGGCGCCGCCCATTCGCCGATCGCGCCCGTCATCATCATGTCGTCGCCGAAAAACTGGAACTGGTTCCGCAGGCGCTCCTTCAGCTCCGGCAACGCGGGATCGTTCTGGTTCTGCAGGAAATTCATCTGCAGCCTGACGCTCGTCTTCCCTTCGCGATGGAGCGCGAGCCAGGAATCGTACATCCGGTACTGATCGAGGTTCGAGAGGATCTGGCTGGGATGCAGCGGCCCCGGCGTCGGGAACAGCACTTCGTCCAGATGCGCGGTCAGCCCGAGGCTGGCCGAGTAGGCCATCGCATCGAGTGTGCTTCGCTTCTTGTCTTCGAACGTCTGCAGCCGGCGCAGGTGGAAGAGCGCGCTGGCAGAAGGACCGCCGCCGGCAAACCCGGCCGCGGCAATCGCCCCGCTCTCGGCGACCTTCACCGGCACGATGTTCGGGTGCACCGGCGCGGCGGCGTCGGCCGCATCGAAGAACGCTTTGCCAAGGCTGTTGGTCACGCACGGCCCGGTGAATCTCTCGTACAGCAGCACGGGCCGGTCCGGAACCGCCTCATCGAGCTCTGCGCGGGTCGGGTGGCGGTGCTCGGCCCACTGATTCGGGTGCCACCCGCCCATCGACGTGATCCACTGGCCTTGCGGCACCTCTTTCCGCCGCGCCGCGAGCGCCTCTTGAATCTCTCGGATCGACGTCGTGTTCTCGAGAATCGTGTGATAGCCGGGGCGGTTGGCCAGGCTCACGATGTGAACGTGTCCCTCGATCACTCCGGGCACGACCGTCCGGCCCTTGAGATCGATGACGCGTGAGTTGGGCACCCGGCTCGGCGCCGTGTCACCTACAGTCACGAAGCGACCGTTTCTGATCGAGACGGTCTTCGCGACGGTGGTGCGCGCGTCCATCGTGTGAATGCGGCCGTTGACGAGCACGAGTGTCGCGTCAGCCAGCGCCCCAGCGCCGGCGCCGTTCGCCTGGGGAGCCTGCGCCGACACAAGGCCTGCGGGCCCACTGCCAAGAGCCGCGGCGGCGCCAGCGGCGGCGGCCCCGATGAACTGCCGGCGTGAAAGTCCCTGCCGATTGTTGCGGCGAACGCGGGTGGATGCTCCACTCATCGACCGACCCTCCTCGCAGGCTGCTGAAAAACGCAGCGCGAACTGAAAACTCAAAAGTCAGAACTCAGAAGGCCTGCGAGATTGCTCGGGAATTCGCACTCCAAAGTTCTGAGTTCTCACTTCCAAGTTCAGGTTGCTGGCCGTTTCAGCAACCTGTTAGTGTTTCGACAGTGGAATATAGCGACCGCTTCCCAAACATGCAACGTGCACGGCCCATCGACGGCCTGTACGGCGAAGGTCCCGCGCACACTTGGTTCTGCAGCCATGAAGGGCGAGCAGCAGCGGAGTGGACTCATGCGACGTCGACGGATTCGAGCCCTCACGATCGCGATGGCAATCGTGGTGAGCGCCATCAGCGTCGCCCAGGCGCAGCGGCAATTGGATCGTCCGGCACGCATTGGCGGGCGCCCTGATTTGAGCGGCGTCTGGCAGGCGCTGAACACGGCGTACTGGAATCTGGAGAGTCATTTCGGCGCAGGCCCTGGACGAGTTCCGGCGACTCGCCGCGATTCCCATGATGACCTGCAAGAAGTGCGAACACGCAACGGCGAAGAAATTCGGAAAGACCCGCTCCCTGTTCAACGATACAGGCCACCAGCCGGACACCCTGTTAGAATCGCCGGCGTACGGGGCGTGCGAGATCGACTTCGGGCATCGCGCGTTTCCTTCGGCAACCGGCGTTCGCCGTCGACGGCTTTTTCAGGAGACTTTTGCCATGCATCATCGATTTCTTGCCGGGGCTGGAATCGTCCTGGTCAGCATCGGCGTCTCCTTTCCGATGACGCGAGTTTTCGCGCAATCAGGAAAGACCGCCACGACCTCGCCCGCAGTACAGGCGAAGGCCTGGAAGCCGGCGCGGACGCCGTGGGGCCACCCCGATCTGTCGGGCGTTTATTCGAACAGCGACGAGGATGGCATCCCGTTCGAGAAACCCGATGAGTTCGTGGGCCGCCGGCTGGAGGACATCACGCCGGCGGAACTCGACCAGATCAACCGCGCCCGGCGCGCTGCCACGCTCGGTCGCGCGACGGACGACCAGGCGCGGCCGGTCGATCGGCTGGCCTTCTGGGAAGTCCTGAACTCCAAGAACAGTCGCGCGTGGCTGGTCGTCGATCCACCGGACGGAAAGGTCCCGCCGACAACTCCCGAGGCGCGGCAGCGGGCCGCGGCACGCGTGGCGGCGCGCGCCGGTCGCGGCCCCGCCGACGCCATCGAGGATCGGAGCCTGTACGATCGGTGCATCACACGGGGAGTACCGGGGTCGATGATGCCGGCGATCTACGGCAACTCGTATGAGATCGTTCAGGGGCCGCAGCAGGTGGCGATCATCTACGAGATGATCCATGAGACTCGCGTGATTCCCCTGGACAATCGACCGCACGTCGGCAAGGGCATCAGGAACTACATGGGCGACCCGCGTGGGCATTGGGACGGCGATACGCTGGTCGTCGAGACGACCAATTTCAAGGATCAGTCCGCGTACCGGAATGCGAACGGCGGCACGCTGCGGATCGTGGAGCGCTTCAAACCCAGTGCTCCCGACGGCGTGGAGTGGTCGGTCACGCTGGAGGACCCTTCGACGTGGACGCGGCCGTGGAGCTTTTCCATGATCCTGTACAAGAAGGACGCCTCGCAGCGCCCGTTCGAGTACGCGTGTCACGAGGGCAATTACGGCATGAGCAACATTCTCAGCGCGGCGCGCGCCGAGGAACGGTCCGCTGGCTCGGGCGCGGCTCCGGGCACCAACGGCAGGTAACTGTCAGACGAGCGGCGTGATGTTGAATTCACGGACGGAGACGGCACTGCCGAAGCATGGGCCGACCGATGGGGCGGACTCGATGCCGGAATAGTCGCCTGATGTTTCGAAGCGGACCTCGCCGTCGACGACGACACGCATGCTGTCAAGCCGGATCTCCCATGAGATTTCATGCCACTCGTTCGCGACAATGAAGCCTTTATCCTTGAGGCCATGCTGTTCGGCGGTTGCCGGATCGTGCACGCGCAGTTCACGGACGTTGCATTCCCAGTTGAAGATCAGTTCACCGCGGTGAAAATGCATTCGGAGATTTGTTGAGTCCGTCTTGCCGACGACGCGAAACGCGAACGGCGGCCGGCACACGAATGGGGCCACGCCTGCGGACATCACCCAGTTCATCGCCGATCCGGCGATCTGGATGCCGTCGTCGATACGGGTGATCACACAGCCCTGATGCGGGACTAAACGGTGAATCAAGTTTTCGGGCATGGAGATGCATTATCTACTCATCCCGCTGCCGAAGAAACTCGACTGAGCTCGGGCGCGCGAAGAACGCGGATGTAACGTCATCATGCGGAGGACGCCGTACGTGAAGCCGGAAGGGTCGCCGAATTCGGCCTCGTATGGCTTGAGCGGTTTCGGTCGTCGCCAAATGAGAGTTGGCCTGCGTTTACCAACTGGCGCACGTCGGGAAACTCGATTCGAGCTTCTAGATGTGATGAAGTCGATGCGTGCATTCTCGACGGCTTGTGAAAATTCGACGGCGTGGACTTCAGTAACGCGTTGGACACTGCTGGTTGCTGTTTTGCCGATATCGGTCGACCGCGCATGGTCGCAAGAGGACGCACGAACGCGGAACGCCCGTCCCGATCTGCGCAACAACCTCAGTCCGGCACGTAGGCGATCATCATGCTTCGCATCGCGCCATACGTGAAGGCGGAAGGGTCGCCGAATTCGGCCTGGTATTGCTTGAGCGGGTTTCGTTCGACAGCATCTTCGGGACCGAGACCCATGTTCAGGTAGTCGATCATGGTGAGATAAAGCTTCTGATACATGTCGCGGTGGCGCACGATGTCGCTGCCCGCCATGACGCGGCCATTGGCGGGCACGACGCGCGTGTCGGGCTTGACCAGTCCTGCGAGCCGTTCGAGCGCGCGGACGCGGCCGCCCAACCAGGCGCCGTTCCGGTGGTCAAGGAGAGGCCATTCCACCGCGGACACCACGCCGCCGGCAACGAGCAGGTTCATCTTCGGAAAATGGATGTAGAGATCCCCGTCGGTATGGGCCGCGGGCATGTAGCCGTAGTCGATCTTCTGATCGCCGAACTCCATGGAACCGTCGCCGCGCGTGGTCCGAGTTGGCCGGGCAGCTTCAGACAGAGGGGGACGGCGGCCTGTGAACGTCACCGAATAGATCGCGTTGCTCAGGGCCGTCTTCGTTTTCTCGTGGGCGAAGATGACGCCGCCGCCACGACCAACCGCTTCATTCGCGCCTGTCTGCTCGGGATGCCAGTGCGTGTTGATCAGCGTGTGGATGCGACTGCCGCCTGTCGCGCTCCTGACGGCAGCGAGCAGCGCATCTGCATTGGCGGCAAGGCCGCCATCGATCATCAGGGCGCCGTCCGTGCCGCCAGTGTTGCCACTGTTACGCAGCGCGATCACGTTGCACCCGGTACCCTGAAGCAACGTCGCGCCGCCCAGATCGGCGGTCGAGATACGTACAGAGACCTGTTGCCCGGCCTCCGCGAAGGCGAGGGCGGACAGGCGCGCAGCAGGCCCGGCGGCGAACACTCCGCCGAGCGCGCTGGCGCCGGCCTGCAGAAAGCGCCGCCGCGAGAACGGCGACCGCATCTCCCTGGCGTGCTCCGCGCGTGAGCGACCGCCATGCGTTGGACTTGGGGAGGACACAGTCCTCGATCCGGACCGCATCGCAGCCCACAAGTCAGTCGGTCTTGGGCTTGTAGATCGGCTCATGAACCTGCGACTCACCGAGCGGCCAGATGTCCGCCCAGACGCCCTGGGGTGGGCCCAGGACCGGCCACTCGGGACTTCGATCCTTCAGTTTGGTGGCGCCCAGCTCGCGAAGCAGCGCCGCCTCCTCCTTGTACACGGGAGTCTGCAACGCCATGAAGGGCATGAAACCACGGGACTGCGTGTAGTCCAGCGCCGTGAGGCCGTCCTGATCCGTGGCGTTCAGGTCGATGCCGACGGAGGCGAGCAGCTTGATGACCTCCTTGTAGCGCTTGCGGACGGCGAAGTGCAGCGCCGTACCACCACGAACCTCTTCCTCATGGTTGACCAGCGCGATGACATTGACGTCCGCACCGGCCTTATGCAGAACGCGAATCAGTTCCAGTGCCTGTGGCTCCGAGGAGCGGCCGGCGAGCACCGCGTGGATCGGCGTCTGCCGGTCCGCCATGTCCAGCGTGGCGTCGGCGCCATGTTCCAGCAGCAGCTTGACGACCTCGAGGTCCCCATTGTTGGCCGCGCGGATAAGCGGCGTGGCGCCGCGTGTGTTGATCGCGCCCCGCACGTTCGCCGGCTTGAAGAAGAGCTGCATGTTCGGATCGGCGCCGCGCGCGAGGAGTGCCTTGACGACCGCCAGTCCGTCGGTCGTGTTCGGGGGATCGATCGATGCCCGTCCACCGTCGACCTGACGACGATCCCCAACAGCGGTAAACAGGGGGGCCTCTCCGAAGATGTCCCATTGATTGACATCGGCACCGGCCACGATCAGTTGCCGGGCGAGGTCCCAGTTCGCATTCATGATTGCCAGCAGCAGCGGCGAAACGCCATCGGGATCCTGCAGGTCGATGTCGGCGCCGTTCTTCAGCAGGACATCGACGCAGGCGACACAGTTTTCGCGTGCCGCGTACAGCAAGGGCGTAAAGCCACCGCTGTCCAGATTCTTGGGACGCCCCTCGGCCGTCACGTGACGCTGATAGTTACGGTCGATGGAACGGGCATTGACGTCGGCGCCCTTGGATATCAGCAGCCGCATCATCTCCGGATGTCGGCGTGCGGACGCCCACATCAGCGCGGTCTGTCCGCCCCACTTTTCCCGCGCGTCGACGGTTGCGCCGTGGTCCAGCAACAGCTGCGCGGCTGCCACGTTGCCCGTCCTCGCGACGGCCAGTAGTGCGGTCTGTCCGTCGGGATTGGGCGAGTCGGCATTCGCGCCGGCTTCGAGCAGCGCCTTCAGCATGTCGGCGTTGCCGACTTCGGCGGCGAGGCTCATCGGGGTCGCGCCGTATTTGTTGGCGACCGACACATCGGCGCCGGCACGCAGGAGGTGCCTCGTCAGGGCGATGTCGCCCTCATAGACCGCCCACTGCAGCGGCGTGCTGCCGTCAGGGTTTCGGCGGTTGACATCTTCGGTCCGCCGTGCCGGAGAAACTTTGGCCGGCAGCGTTTCCTTTACGGACGGTGCTTGTTTCGCTGGCTGTACCTGCCGCGATTGTGCTCTTGCGCTGACCGCCGCGCCCGGCGCCAGCACCAGCAGCGCCGCGGCCGCGACCCACCTGCCCCGTTGCGCTACGGCGGGCAAGCCGAAGGTTCGAGCCAATATCGGACCGGCCTTCATGATCACACCTCCGAGAGGGCGCCCGTGTTATCGGCGAACTTCTTGATCTCGTCAGCCGGCACGCCCGCGCGGTCCAGCATCGTGACCAGGATGTTCGCGTGGGGGGTGTCCTGCGGGTAATGCAGGTGCTGGCCGCCTTTCACGCCACCGCCACGGCCGATCAACGCCTGCGGCAGCGGATCGTTGTTGTGGGCGTCGCTGTTCGCCATGTTGCTCCCGAACAGGATGATCGAATGGTCGAGCACCGACCCGTCGCCGTCGGGCGTCTCGTTGAGACGCTTGGCAAACTTCGCGAACATGGCGGTGTGGTAGTTCTGGATGAGCCTCAGGTTCGCCACGCGGTCCGGGAATCCACCCCAGTGGGAGGTTGGGTGGAAGGCTTCATGGACTCCCAGGTTCGGATACGTCCGCATGCTGGCCTCTTCGACCATCTTCATCGTCGCCACCCTGGTCCGATTCGTCTGCCAGGCAAGCGCGATCATCGCGAACTGAATGTCGAGGAGCTCACCGAAATCCTCCGGCGGACCGAGCGGCGCCCCCGGCAGATCGACCAGCGTCCTGGCGTTCTCCTCGAGCTTCTGCACCCGGAGCTCGATCTCGCGGACCGAATCCAGGTAGTCGCTCACCCGGGCACGGTCAGCCGCATCGAGCTTGCGGTTCAGGCTTTCCGTCGATTCCCTCACGTAGTCGAGCAGGCTGTCGGTCGTCTTCAAAATCGCCTGTCGCTCTTCTTTCGTATCGCCCTGGCCGAACATGCCGTAGAACACCTTCCGCGGGTTGCTTTCCATCGGCAGCGGCTGACCGGGCGTCCGGAACGAGATCATGCCGCCCGCCTCGCCGCATAGTTCCAGCGACGGCAGCGACGTCTCTTTCCCCAGGTGCCG
This sequence comes from Acidobacteriota bacterium, assembly GCA_040007095.1. Lineage (GTDB taxonomy): Bacteria > Acidobacteriota > Vicinamibacteria > Vicinamibacterales > CAVVIG01 > JBDTVS01. The sequence goes on along the minus strand of JBDTVS010000101.1, from coordinate 4,630 downwards.
TGCGGCGATCTGGTCCACCGTCATCCCGACCCCTGTCTTCACATTGCGCAGGCGCGGGCTGACACAACTCAGCCAGGTTTCCTCGATGATGCCGTGCGGGCTGGAGCTTTCCCCGCCCTTGTTGCGCAGACCGCTGACGACGGTCACATGCTCGCGCAGCCCTTCCAGCGGCTTGAGGATGAACGGAAATTCGAAATCGCGGCCGGTCCGGGTCGGCGTCCATTCGTCCTGCAGCGCACCATGCGGGAAGTACACGAAGCCCAGGCGCGGGGGAGATACCGCGGCGGTCTGCGCGAGCGCCGTCCGGGCCGGGATCATGGCATCCAGCAACGGGAGCGCGATGGTTGCGCCGGCGCCTTTGAGGACCTCGCGCCGCGATAGATGCTTTCGGCTCAGGAACATGATTCAGGGCCTGTCTATTCGGAAGAGGGAACGGTCGCTCCGTTGTCGCGGCCGAAAATCCGCGGTTGGAGGCTCGTTTGAGTCATGCCACTTCTGCGGCTACGGTCCACCGGAATCCCCGGTTTTGATTGCTGCTGGCTTCGCCGGCGCCTGATCGTGAGCTTCCGCCTCCCGCTTGCGGAAAGCATCGCTCGAGACAACGCCAAGGACAATTGACTTGACACTGTAATCGTAGGTCGCCGCCTGGCGAACGATGCGGCGGACCGTGGGCATGTCGCGATAGTCGAGGCTTCGACCCAGGGCATAGGTCAACAGGTTTTCCGTGAACGCCTGAACGAACTGATGATCGGGTCGTTCGACCAGTGCCCGGCGCAGATCGTCAGGCCCTTTGATCGGCGTACCGTCCGGCAATTGGCCGACCGTATCGATTGGCGTCAGGGTGTCGGGGTCGTTGGCCCGGTACTGACCCACCGCGTTGAAGTTCTCGAGCGCAAACCCGAGCGGATCCATCACGCCATGACAGGCAAAACACGTCGCATTCGCGCGATGCTGCTCGAGCCTCGCCCGCAGGGTTTTTGCCGGCTGACCACGTTTGTTTTCCGGCAGTGTCGGCACGTTGAGCGGGGGATCGGACGGCGGCGTGCCGAGCAGGCGATCCAGGATCCAGGCGCCGCGCAGCACCGGCGAGGTGCGATTGGGATACGCGGTCAACATCAGGATGGCGCCCTTGCCCAACAGGCCGTGGCGCGCCTTGTCTTCGAGCGTCACTCGACGGAAGTGGCTGCCCTTGACCGTCTCGATGCCATAGTGCTCCGCCAGGCGCTCGTTGAGGAAGGTGTAGTCCGCGGTCAGCAACTCGAGCACGCTGCGATCGCTGCGCAGGACGCTGTCGATGAACAGCCGCAGCTCTTCCTTGAGCAGGTCGCGGGGATCGAGCAGGCGGCTGGCGTGGGGAAACTGGCCCCTGTCCGGGGTGATCTCGTCCAGTTTGGCGAGGTGAAGCCACTGGAACCCGAACTCGTCGCTCAGAGACTCGGCTCGCGGATCGGCAAGCATGCGGCTCACCTGGGCGGCGAGCACGTCGGGATTGTGGAGGCGCGATTCGGTGGCGACCTTCAGGAGTGCCTCATCCGGAAGGCTGCTCCATAGGAAGAAGGACAGACGTGATGCCAGCTCCAGATCGCTCAGCGTGCGCGTGCCGCCGGCCGTGTTTCCGGATTCCGCCCGATAGAGGAAATGCGGGCTCGCCAGGATTGCGCTGAGCGCATCGCGCACACCGCCGTCGAAGCCTGCTGACGCCCGTCCTTGCTGGTAGAACGCCATCAACGGATTGAGATCTTCGACGGTCACCGGGCGCCGGAAGGCGCGCCGTGCGAGGTTCTCGACGATCTTGTTGGCGCAGGATGTCTCGTCGCGTGGCGCGCTCGGCTTGCAGATGAAGATCTTCCCGCGGCTGACCGACTCGCTCATGCCGGAGACCGCGAGCGGTCCGCGAATCTGCAAGGCATGCACCGCCTGGATGCGCTCCTGACCGCCCTCGAGCGCGATCGTGCGAATACGCTCGTCGCTTTCGGCGAAGCTGCGATGCACGAAGGTGATTGCCAGTTTGTGTTGCCCTGCCGTCGCGCGAAAGTGGATCTTCCGCAGCCGTCCGTTGATTTCTTCGACCGCGGGATCCAGCCGCTGGTCGATCGCCTTGTGGTCGGCGTCGCCGCCGATGGTGGTGCGATAGAACTCCTGGCCGTCGAGCAGCGCGACCACCGTGTTTTCGAATTCCATCCGCGGCACTTCACGTGCCAGCGCCATGTCGCCGATCGTCAGTTCGTATTCGCCATCTGCCGGGAAATTGTGTTCGACGACGAAGCCCCCGCGGGTGCCGAACGGCATCCCCTCAATGTGATGCTGCTGTCTGCCGGTGCCGGGATCGCCGGCCGGCGGCAGCGAAATCACCATGGCGGCGACATCACCGTAGGTGGCCGTCAGCGCCGGAGCCTTGGGGTTGCCGATCGCCTCGAGTGCGACGGCCCGCGCGGCGGAGATGTACTGGTCGATGAAATTGGGCGAGACCTGCAGCGCGGCTGCGTTGTTGTCGAAGTTGCCCTTGAGGTTGTCGTCCGGCAGCAGTTTTTTCGCGTCGACGTGGAACCCGAGCAGGTCGCGGATGGCGTTCTCGTACTCTCGGCGGTTGAGGCGACGCAGCGCCACACGTCCGGGATGAGGTTCCGTCGCTCGGGTGTCGATTTCGTTCTCGAGCCAGGAGACGAAGTCGGCCGCAGACTGACGATCCGGGCGCCGGGCGCCGGCCGGCGGCATCAGACCACCGCGCAGCTTGCGGATCACCTTCTCGGCAATCTCCGCGTTCTGGTCGACGGCGTCCAGATTGAGTTGCGACAGAGCCAGGCCGCCGGATCGAACTTTTTCGCTATGGCAGCCCAGACAGTACTGATTGATCAGCGCCGCCTTCGAGGTGGCCGGCGTCGCGGCGGAGGCTTGAGCGTTTGCGGGCGCCGGAGGCGCCGATTGCGCTCGCCCTTCCGACCAGCGATCGTTTGCCACCACGAGGTAGAGCAGGACGGCCACCGTCGCGATTGCGGTTCTCATTCCTCTCCTCGGATCGTGCACCCCGGATGCCCATGAAAAGTCTAGTCAGGGTCCCTCGAGAGCGCAAGATCAATATCTTGCCTGTATAACCCTGTATCCGTTGAACTTGTGCTGGCGATGCGAGCGACTGCCGCACGCGGTTTCTTGACAGTAAACGTGCGACTGCCGTAGGGTCTCGGGCACGATGAGTAACATCGACATCCCATGAACCGCGACCCACGAGAGCTCATCGCCGACTCGCCGATGGGCACGCTTCAGATCGTCGTCGTGGCGCTCACCATTGCCTTGAATGCGCTCGACGGGTTCGACGTGCTCTCCATCAGCTTTGCATCGCCCGGCATCGCCCAGGAGTGGGGCATCGATCGCGCAGCCCTGGGGATCGTGCTGTCGATGGAGTTAATCGGCATGGCGATCGGCTCGATCCTCCTCGGCGGCGTCGCCGATACGATCGGCCGGCGTCCGACGATTCTCGGCTGCCTGGTCGTCATGGCGGGCGGAATGCTGGCGGCGACAACCGCGAGCGGACTTGTCGCTCTCTCTGCCTGGCGCGTCGTCACCGGCCTTGGCATCGGCGGCATGCTCGCGGCGATCAACGCGGTCGCCGCCGAGTTTTCGAACCGCCGCCGCCGCCATCTGAGTGTGTCACTGATGTCGATCGGCTATCCGCTCGGCGCCGTGGTCGGCGGCATCGTGGCGGCCCGACTGCTCCAGGGCCACGACTGGCGGGCGGTCTTCTATTTTGGATCCGCAGTCACGGCGGCCCTGGTTCCGCTGGTGTTTCTCTTTGTGCCGGAATCGGTGCACTGGCTGACGCGGAAACAGCCGGCCGGCGCACTGGAGCGCGTCAGCCGCGCGATGACGCGCATGGGGCACCCGACGGTCACGGCGCTGCCGGCGCTGACGGCCGACGCGCGCCGGACATCGGTCGCGGATGTCTTCGCGCCGGGGCTCGTCGGCAGCACCGTCATCGTCACGCTGGCGTATTTCTTTCACATCACGACCTTCTACTTCATCGTGAAGTGGATCCCGAAGATCGTCGTCGACCTGGGATTCGCGCCCTCGGCTGCGGCCGGTGTGCTCGTCTGGACGAACGTCGGCGGTGCCATCGGCGGCACGATTTTCGGACTGCTGACCCAGCGCTACAGCGTGAAGGCCCTGACGATCGTCACGCTGATCGCCTCGACCGTGATGGTGGCGCTGTTCGGTCAGACGCCGGCAGACCTCCAGCGCCTGTCGTTAATCTGCGCGATCGCCGGTTTCTGCACCAACGCCGGCATCGTCGGTCTCTACGCGATCATCGCGCAGGTGTTTCCGACGCACGTGCGCGCGTCCGGTACCGGTTTCGCCATCGGCGTCGGACGCGGCGGCTCGGTGCTCGCGCCGATCATCGCCGGGTTCCTGTTCGCCGCGGGATTCACGCTGCCGGTCGTCGCGACGACCCTGGCGTTCGGATCGCTTGCGGCGGCCCTCGTCCTGCTCCTGCTCAAAGTCGAGCCCCGATGAGACACAGCGACATCCGCATCCTCACGACGCACGTCGGCAGCATCGTGCGCTCTCCCGATCTGCTGCAGCTCGCCGCCGACACTCGCGACAAGCCCGACGATCGGCCGCGCTACGCCGCCGCCCT
>JBDTVS010000100.1:0-10512 GCA_040007095.1 Acidobacteriota bacterium | reverse complement strand
TTCATGCCGCATAAGGTACGCCCCTTCAATCACTTTGTACAGGGTGAACTGTTACACCCCGCTAATGGTCATGATCTGCGTCGGCGCGACTTTGGCCGTCGTGGTGCCGTCGCCTAACTGGCCGTAGCCATTGCCACCCCAGGCCCAGAGCACGCCGGAATCCGTGAGCACCACCGCGTGCTGGCCGCCGGCCGCAACGGCGGGTCCCGCGATACCGTCATGCACGCCGAGATAGAACAGACTCGCCATCGCGACGAGCGCAACCTATGATGTCTTCATTGATGAATCACTCTCTAACGAGCCGACGATTGCGCGATGGCGCTCACGATCGGATCACCCAGACCGGAGTCTGGGGACGCCAGGACGCACAAGACTGTGGTGCTAGCAGGCAACGCACCGCTCGGCGTGTCACGGCACGCAGGCGTTGCGATCTGGAGATGCGTGTCTGCGGAATGCGGGACCTCCTTCGCTGATTTGGAGTTGATCTTCAGTTCGCGACCAGTGCACACTTGCGGTCGCCCATCGCCCGGTCGCTCTTGCGGCCCCTGTTTCGCGAGAAACCCCTGCGGAACCGCGGCGCAGGCGATGCGCTTGCGGCGATTCTTGACCCGTCGGCGAGGAGTGACCCACCACTCGGGCGTAGCTCCAGCCATTTGTGGCGACGACCGTGGAACACCTGGTCCTCCAATCAAATCGGCAAGAACCGGAAAAGCTTGAAACGGATTGAAAATACAAATCTGAGGCGCCCGCTCTTTCAGGCCAATGCCAGAATGAGGGCTCCGGTATAAATCAGGCCTCGACCGGGCCAAGACGATGTCGTAAAGAGGCGCTTTTCCGTCGAGCAGATCAGTGCCGTGTTGCAGCACGCTGACCATGGATGTCCATCAGGGAGCTGCGTCGCAAGGGCGGGATCTCCGAGCAGAGTTTCTCTCGCGGGAAGAACGTCTATGGGGGCCTGCAGGCCAGCGAAGCCCGCGAGTTGCCGATAGGCCGGATTAGTTGGTGCGGCGGTTAACCGAAGAGGCTCTATCGGATCCGTCGCCCGCCCGGCCACAGCGAAGATGCCCCCCCGCCTCGATCACTCGCCGAAGATGCCTCGCGCCGATGCCTTGTCAGGCACGAACCGTCTCGAAGGCACGTCTGACCGCGCCGCGAGGATCTCCGTCGGTACGCCGAGATGTCGGAGGATCCGTTCGATCACGGTTGCCTGGTCGATGAGCGCAATTAGCCGCAGACGCCCGCCGGCACCAGAGACACGCCAGCACGTCAATCGGAACGTGCGTGCTATTAGCGACGCCGGCCGAGATGGGATCCGTCGGCGTGAACACGCGTAAAGAGGAATGCCGACTCGAATCACGACAAATCCTGACAGTGCCTTGCTGTCGAGCCACTCGGAAGGTCCTGGGGCCACGACTGCCGACGTTTCGCTTGTGGTCAACGGCAGCGCAGAACCTCGAGTGGCAGCTGTTTACGAGCGCCAGCCACGATTCAGCGGCTGCGCCGACGCACGATTCCAGCAGGTGCATTGGCGTCCCGTCGCCGCAAGCTGTCGGCGTCAATGAGACAGCCGGCGATAGATGCCCAAGCTCCCGGCGCGGAGCCAAGGTCAAGGCCGACAGCCCGAAGGGGCCTCGTGAAGCGAGGCGCCTTGACCTCGGCGAGCACCGGGACAGACTCGACAATCGCCGGCTTCAAGCGACCTCCAGGGAAAGGGAGGCCTGCCGAACTTCACCGCTTCGGCACCACATCCCCCTTCATCAGCGCGTCGAACTGCCGTCGCTCGGTCGGCGTCATCGCGAGAACCCGCCGGGCGACGGCGTCCAGGAACTCGACCCTCGCGCGAAGAATCGCACGGTCGGTCTCGTACGGGTGGGCGATCCAGGCGTAGCCTGCGCCGGCCGCCACAGCCGTGAGCACGGCGAATGCCATGGCGACCGCCCATCGTCGCCAAACGGCGGGCCAGAATCGATGAACCTCCCATTCGCGGTGACGGCGGATCGAGGCGATGGTGTGCTCCGCACGGACCAGCCACGTCTGCTCATCCTGCAACAACTTGCGGAAGGCCTCGTTGTTCGCGAGCGCGTGTGTTTCCTCTCGAAGGTCGTGCAGCAGCGTGGCCACTTCCGTCAGCCGCGCGTGCACGGCGTCGGCGGCTTCCCGCTGGGCACGAAACGCGTCCAGTGCACTCGACATCGCTACCTCCCCCGCGACCGGTCATCGTCGACAGGCTGTCCAGTCGGCGACGGCGCATCGTGATGGCGCTCGGATTCCCGTTCCTGCTCTGGCTCGGTCTCCAACAACTCGCCGTGCAGAAGCGCCGATCGCGCAGACTCCAATCGCGCGATCTCCGCATCAATCACCCGGATGCTGTCTTGGTGATCGCGGACGGAGGCGGCGCCAGCTAGACGCTCGTGATCCTCACCGCGCACGGCCATGTGCGGCGCGGAAGGTCCGAAGTGTTCGCCCGGTTCCTTATCGACACCCTGGCGCGCATAGCTGCGATGATCGACACGTTCCGACCGCCCGGCTCGTTCGAGCGCGGCATTCGTCATCGACGCCCAGCGCTCGCGGGCCCCTTCGACCCAATCGCGGCCGTGGAACGTTCGACTCTTTGGTGCACCGCCTCGTTCTGGGTGCGCGGAATCGGCACGCCGGAACCACTGCTCGCGCGATCGTTCAATGCCATCATTGCGACGCTCGGAGAACATGAGGTGCGCGTGCGGGTTGTGCTCGCGTCCGTTCCCGTCGCGGCCGCCGTGAATGGCGAGTGTGTACGGGAGTCGTTCCTCTTCGGTCAGCTCCTCGGCGAATTTATGCGCCAGCGCGATCTGCTCCTCGGGATCGAGGTCGCGTGGCAACGCGAAATCGGCACTGACGTAGAGACGTCCATTGGCGCGCTCGAACAGGTCCGCCGCATCCCAGTAGCGTCCTGGATCGTCTTCGGCCCACGTCGGCATGTGATCGGACTCCGTGTAGATGGCCGCGTCACGCTCGGGACCGGCGTACTCATCTCGTCGTGAGATGTAGTCGAAGCCGCTCCGGGCGGAGGCACCGCTGCCACGGGAGCCAGACCGAAACGACAGGTGGAAACAGCCACCGCCCCCGGCGGCGCCGCCGCCGTTGGGAACGCCGTGATCGAGCTCGAAGTCCATGGCGACGCCTCGCGAAGGCCACAGGCGCGCACGGCGTTTCGAAGAAACGCCAAAGTGCGCCTGTGGCCTTTATCAGCGGTCGTGGATCGCCGGACTCCGTGCTGACCGGCCACAGGCTGCGGCCACGGCCTGGCGCGTCGTCCGATTTGACGTGCCGACTGTTCGGACTGCCTCGTCGTCAGGCCGACTTCGAAGGTGCCAAGTCGAACACCGCCCGATCGTGCGGGCGCGTCAGGCGTCCTTCGAGCCAGCGCCGCAGTTCGGCCTCGGTCCTCATCTGCGGCACCCCCTCGTGGTCAAGTGCAGCGAGCACGGTGCCACCAATCACGATCTTGCGACGGGTGTTGCGCTTGCGATCGGCAACGCTCGCCCGCGCAACCAGACGATTTTTTTCCGCGCGCAGTCGGGCGAGGCGCTCTTCCAAGGCGTGGATGCGGGCACGAACGTGGTCAGGGTGAGCCATCACCACCTCCTACAGTGAGCCGTCAATGATGTAGGTCACAAAAAAGATTCCGCGAGAACGCCCGTTTCTTTCTGCGGGCGTCGCGTCAACCGAGCTAGTTTGTCGACCACCGTGTTCGGCTCTGCAAAAGTCGGCGGCGATCGCTACAGCTCGCCGTACTCGAGCGTCAGGTGATCCCAGGCCCGCCGAATATCCTGAGATTCCCACGCGCGCCGAAAGAGCGAGTCCAGAACGATCCACTCGTCAACGGAGAACCCGAACGTGATGCCGTTGTCGTTGGCGCGAAACCAGACCTCGGCGGGTTGCTTGGGATTCGTCTGCACGTAGCCGAAGAAGTACTCACCGGTCCATGACCGGGGATGGCCTAGCGGGACGAGGGCCGAGAGCATCGCGCGGAACTCGGCGATCCTTGGGTAGCCAATGATCGGATAGAGCGGCTGGCGGATGCCTGGCAGACTGAGCAGCACGGAAAACTCCGTGGCCTCCCCGCGAGCAAACGACAACGTGAACGGATGCTCAGTGATCGGCGGCAGCGGCGTCTGGTAGAACCCGTCCTGACGCGTCACCGGTTCCCGCACAGGCTGACCGGTGAGCGCGTAGTGGCCCCGCGCCGCGAGTCGCCACAAGATGGGCCACCACGGCCGAAGCGCGCGATTCACCGCGGCTGGCCCGCCGAGCGAGGTGTCCTCGAGGACCCGATACAGCATGCGGGCCGCGAAGATCGGACGGGCCGTCCCACTGTCGGGATCACTGACCCGCTTCCGGGTGTCGGTCGCGGTTCGCCGCACGAGGTCCGGGGTGATCTGTTCGGCGCCTCGCTTGGCCGCGGGCGGACGACTTTCGATGGGCAGGTTGCCGAGGTAGTACGCGTCTGCTGGCGACGAGTGATCCCCTCGCAGCGCGTAGACGGCGAGGAAGGCATCCAGAATCGCCGCCAACGATTCCCGGGACACCGCGTTTGGGGTCTTCGCGGAATAGGCTTCGACACCTTCCTGGACAAAGTGCGCGAGCAGCGTCCATTCGGCTTGCGACAGCGGATGCTGCGCTTCGCCCTTGCGCCGAATCTGCAGCAGGGCCTCGGTCGGATCGGTCAGGAGGTTGACGACTTCGAGCCGGTCTTCTCGCGCCGACTCGAGCAGCTGCTTCGCAATCTCCGACGTCGACACGGCCTCGCCGGATTTCGACGCGAGCTTCCGGGCACGCTCGAGCCGCGCACGCAAGCTCTCGCTGATGCGCACCGACAACGTCTGCTGCTGTGGTTTGTCTGCCATGTCGCGCCCTTCAATCCCGTACTATTGCAACGTCGACTTAATGTATCGATACGTGTTGACAGGATACAAGTGTGCCGACTACGCTGTCAATAGCTCAATCACACGTGGAAGTCATCGAGAGTGGGCGGTACACCGCCCGAAGGGTGACACCGATGCCCCGACACGCGGACTTGCCGGTAATGCTGACGGTCGATGAGGCGGCCGCCCTGTTGCGCACGACACGGAATGCGATCTACGCGCTCGTCGAACGCCGGCAAATTCCGGGCGTCACGCGGATCGGGCGACGCGTCCTGTTCCGTGCGGACGACCTGTTAGACTGGCTGGGCCAAAAGCGCGCGCCATCACCGGAGGAGTAATTGGTGATGAGCGTCACAATCCGACCGTATCGACGTGGGGGGTGGGAGGTGGACATTCGCGTCGTCCTGCCCGATAACTCGGAGCACCGGCAGCGCCGCAAGGCGCCGGTCGCCTCGAAGTCGGCGGCTCTGCGATGGGCCGAAGATCGCGAACGCGAATGGTACTACCGGCTCACCCATCCGAAGCCAAAAGACGAACCAGCGAAGGAGGTGCCGACCTTACGAGACTTTGCGCCGCGATTTCTCGACGGCCACGCACGGGCAAACCGCGAGAAAGCCAGCGGGATTGCGGCGAAGGAGATGATCCTCCGAGTGCACCTCGTGCCGGCGCTCGGTGCGAAGAAGCTCGATGCAATCAAAAGCGAGGACGTTCAACATCTGAAAGGTCGCCTGAGTACCAAGGCGGCCAAGACGGTGAACAACATTTTGACCGTGCTCAGCGTGCTATTGAGAAAAGCGGTCGAATGGAACGTCATCGATCGGATGCCCTGCACGATCAAGCTGCTCGCCGTGCCGAAGGGGTCGACCCGGTTCTACGACTTCGATGATTTCGAACGCGTCGTGGCGGCTGCGAAAGTGATGGACTCACGGGCGTATTTGCTCGTGCTGCTGTCAGGAGAGGCAGGGCTTCGGCTCGGCGAAATGGTCGCGCTCGAATGGACCGACATCGATTTCGTCAAACGTCAGATGTGCGTGCAACGATCGGCCTGGAAAGGGCACGTCGCGTCACCGAAGGGCGGTCGACTTCGGTACGTACCGTTGACGACACGACTCGCTGCGGGCTTGCGAGATCATCGGCATCTTCGCGGGCCGTTGGTTCTGTATCAAGACGACGGATCGTCGCTGACCGAAGGTGTGGTTCAGGGGTACGTCCGTCGAGCGGCGCGGAAGGCGGGCCTGTTCAACAACGGCCCGCACATGCTGCGGCACACGTTCTGTTCACATCTCTCGATGCGCGGGGCGCCGGCCCGGGCGATTCAGGAACTCGCCGGGCATCGGGATCTCACGACGACGCAGCGGTACATGCACCTGAGTCCTGCGGCGCTCGACAGTGCGATTCGGCTCCTCGAGTCTCCTGGAGTCCGCCAGAATTTTGGAGACATTTTGGAGACGGTGGGGGGTCGAATGGAGAAGCCTAATGCCTAGAACAAGTTAACTGGCGGAGAGAGAGGGATTCGAACCCTCGGTAGAGTTTCCCCTACACACGCTTTCCAAGCGTGCTCCTTCAACCACTCGGACATCTCTCCGCTTTAGAATCAACAACTTGCGGTCGGTCTGAAACAGTGTAGCGCAAAACCCTCCTTCAAAACTAAGTGTTCCGCAATGCGATTTGTATTCAGCGGTTTACGGGCGCATCGAAGACGATCGCCATGGAAATTGTGATAGACCTCGCAATGTTCTGCGATCACTTACGGCGATTTCGTCGAGTCAGAATGCGACGCGCACACCACCATTGAACACTCGACCATCCAATGGCGCCCACGCGTCGACGGTCCATCGACCGTCGACCGCCTGGGATGGCCGGATGAGCGGATCCCATTTCGTTTGCCGGACGTTGCCGAGATCCTCCACATTGAGGAACACGCGGACCCGCCCGAACCGCCGTTCAACGAGCCCACCAAACAGTACGTAGGCCTCGCTCTCCGTGCGAAAGGGATTGTCTTCAAGTCGCTGCCTGCCGGTGAAATAGGCTTCCACGCCAATTCGGCCGCGACCTTCCTTCTCCCACATGCCGACAAGTCCTGCACTGTGCCTGGGCGTGAGCGGGATATCGCCGCGGTCTGCGCCCACACCTTCGCGCGAATGGACGTAGGTGTAGGTCGCCGTCGCACTCAACGGCGATCGCCGGAGCGTCGCGACGCCCTCCAACCCCATGTTGACGGTCGGCTCAGCGAGCGTTGAAAGCGTGTAGGTCGTGCGATCGACGACCGCAGGATCCTGCACGTCATAGTGGAACAGCGTACCGGTCAGCGTTACCGGTCCCAGCGTGCGGGTCAGGTCGATGGACCCGCTCCGGCCGCGTTCCGCCTTCAACAGCGTGTCGATGGTGAGTCGACTGAGTCCTGCCGCCGCCGTCTCTTCGGTCAACGCCGTCGGCGCGAAGAACCCGGTGCCCACCGACACACGGGTCGTCCACCCGCCGTTGCGCAGCAGCGCGGACACGCGCGGACTGATGAACGTACCGAACACGTTGTGGACATCGACGCGCGCGCTCGCCGAGACGGTCAACCAGCGCTTCACATCGATATCGTCCTGGATGAAGACTCCGGGGACGGTGAATGCGTACGCGAACGCCGGCTCTTCTCGTGGATCGAGGGTCGATCGCTCGAAGGCGACGCCCGCAACCCAGGTTTGGCGCGGTGCCGTGCCGCGAAGCGCCAGCTCGGTGAAGAGCGTGTCCTGAGTGTCGTGTTGCGGGACGTCGCCGAAGCGGTGCCCCTCGGTCTTCCGGGTCGCTGACAACCGGAAGGTCAGTACCTGCGTTCCGCGAACCGGCGTCTGCGCGACGAGGCCACCATCAAAACGAGTGGTGTCGAGCGATTCGAGATAGGGTTCGCCCGTTGCCGACAGCACGGCAGACGGCATCGTCCCTCCGTCACGCTGTTCCCACATCGCGCCACCGGTGGCAAACAGCGATCGACCGGAATCGTCGCCCCAAAAAAGTCGCGGGCGTACGACGGCTCTCGAGTAACCGGCCACATCGGCCCAGCCGTCTTCGTCGACATCGTTCCGCTGCTGCCAATTCCCGCTGACGAGCAGCGTGCCGCTCCAGCGGTTCGTCAGCGGTTGTGCCGCAAACAGCACGGCATCAGTGCCGCCGCGGCTGGTACGGTTGACCAGTGCGTCACGTGTCGGCTCCTCCCCGGGCCGGCGGGAAATCAGATCCACCACGCCACCGAGCGCGCCGGCACCGTACAGCGCGGACGCAACACCCTTGATGACCTCCACCTGGCCTAGGTCGGATGGCGGAATCTGCAGGAGACCAGACCGCCGACATCGGTACCAAAGAGGGGCAGGCCATCGGACAGGAACCGCGTGTATCGCCCCCGCATGCCCTGCACGCGCACGCTCGCGGCGCCGAGCGACGGCGACGTCGCCTGGACTCGCAGTCCACCCATTTCGTTGAGCATCATGACGATGTCGCCCGGGGTCATGAGCTGTTTCTCTTCGATTTCCTCCGCATCCAGAACCTCGACACGCATGGGCTGGTCCTCGATGCGCTTGTCGGTCCGTGTCGCCGACACGGTCACGTGTTCTTCGACGGCGGTCTGCGGTTCGAGCATCACCGGTACGACCTGCGACGCACCAGCGACGGCCGTCACGGTGACCGTCACGGGATTGAACCGGGCTTTCACGACGGTGATGTCGATCGAGCCCGGCGGGACGTTGAGCGTGACCCGTCCATCTGCGTCTGTTTCAACCGTCTTGCCGGCGACGATGACCTGCGCGCGTGGCACCAGCCCCGCACCGCTCGTCACCGAAAGCTCGATCGCTGCCGTTGTCTGCACCTGCAGCACGGCCGCGAGCAGCAGTCCCACAACACACATGTCGACACCTCACCCTTCTCGTGACAGAGAGCCAAACGCGCATGGCGGCGAAGGCGTTACGGGCGAGGCGGGCGTTCGATCACTCGAGGAATCGAGGCGGGCGGGATCCGATCAGTTGGCAGCGCAGTGGAGGTGGGCTCGAGGCTGGCGACGATCACCGCGGGGATCAGAGCGACCGCGCCGGGCTGGCAGATCGGGCAGTCGCCGGTGCGGGGCGAGGAATGGTTGCTCGCCGCGAAATCGGTGCGCGTGCAACCGTCAGCGCAGCAGATCGGATCGACCGACGCGATGGCCGTGATCACGAGCGCCAACACCAATGCAACGAGCCGCACGTCTTTGAGTATACCGCCGCGCAATCCAGCTACACTCGGCACGTGACCATCGTAACCGGGTTGGCGTGCTCGCCGTCTCGACCATGTTCGTAGCGTACGCACTGGAAGACCGCTCTCCGGCCTTCGTGCTGCTGTTTGCAGCGGCCTGCGGCGCCTCGTCGGCCTACGGCTTTCTGGCTGGTGCGTGGCCATTCGGCATCGTCGAAGCCGTGTGGATGGTGGTGGCGTTCCGGCGATGGACTAGCCGTTCGGCAGGCAACCGGCCAGCGGCGGCGGGCTCACCGATCGCGTGCGATATGACCGCGCTATCAGCGGGGGAGCGGCGCAGGTACAACGCGCTGAGGCCGCTGGTACTCGGTGGCATCGAAGAGGTTCGAGAAACCCGGATCGGGTTTCGGGCGCGAATCCGCCGGTCGACGACTGTTGCCGACATCGCTGAATGGATCGAGATGGAGCGCCGCTGTTGCGCGTTCTTGGACATCACGCTCGCGTTGAACCGCAATGGGACAACGTGGATCGAGATAGGAGGCACCGCGGCGATCAAGGAATTTCTCAAGAGGGAGTTCAGCGCCCTTCGCGTCGTCGGGCGAGACCAGGTTTGGCCTTGATCGTCCCTCTCACCGCCGCTGCCGACGATGGACGATGCCTTGCTGAGTCGCCCGAGGCGCGTCGGGGACCATCTTTAGCAGGTGGGCCGGTGCACCGTCTGGCGTATGTTGCAGCCGCTCGTCCATGCGGCCCACTCCGATCGAATCTTTCTGCGAACTGATCGAGGTCATTCAGATCGATCCCGCCGTCTGTCGCGACAGCACGCGAACGTGTGGCGGAACAGGTCCCAAGTCGATACGGTGTCCTGTTGCTCGCTCGTATCCGCCGGTCGCGCCACTGTGAACCCATTGATGGCGCCGAGACATCGGAGCGTCGCGATTCGACGCCGGCCACGAGACGAGTCCGCGACAACACCTCGAACGGACTTGCGAAGTCGAGTATTTCAACACGTGATAAGGCTGAGACGAGAGGCGTCAGTGGTGTGTCGGACCCAGACCGGTCAGATGCAAGATGACAACGAGCAGTGCGAGACCAATCGCGATTGCACCAGCCACGTAAACCCAGACCAGGTTGCCACGAGCCTCTTCGGCTGATGCCGGTGACGCTCTTGCGAAAATCGTAGCCGAAGCAAACCGCCTCTCATCGAGCGTTCGCCTTCCATAGGCTGTCATCCCGAGCGGTTTATAGACGCCGAGCCCTGTTGCCGTGAGCAACAGGATCAGCGCCAGTATCGCGTGAACGATCGGTGACGCATTGCGTACGACGGCTAGATCCATCACGGGATCTGCCGCGACTCCCGCCATCTCCCGGAAGGTTCCCATGTAGATCAGCAGAATCACGG
>JBDTVS010000099.1:0-76457 GCA_040007095.1 Acidobacteriota bacterium | reverse complement strand
GTCTCGACATCTTCGGGCTCGGCGGCGACGGCGCGATGTATCACAAGGCGTGGGATGGCACCGCCTGGCGGCCGTCGCCTCTGGACTGGGAGCGCCTGGGCGGGATCTTCACGGCGCCGTAGGACCAAAGGGGAGACCTTCCGGTCCTGCTCGCCACGGTTGCCTGCTATACTTGTTGTTTCGTCAAGACCCCAAGGAGCACGCCGTGAAGGAAGGCATTCACCCCAAGTACCACGACGTCGACGCCCGCTGCGCGTGCGGGGCGACGTGGAAGACCCGTTCGACCAAGCCCGAGCTCCACCTCGAAATCTGCTCGAATTGTCACCCGTTCTTCACCGGCAAGCAGAAGCTGCTGGACACTGAAGGCCGCATCGTGCGATTCACGAAGAAGTTCGGCGTGCAGACGTCGGAAAGCCGCAAGCAGGCCGCGAAAGCCAAGAAGGACTCGCCGGCCGCCACCAAGTAGCCGGTTTCTGAAGCTTCACGTACCAAGTGCGGAAGAGTGACGACCGAGCCGGACTGCCGGCGAGCGTCACTCTTCTCACGTCTGCTCTTACAATCGACGATCGAGACTGGGACGATCGAGACTGGATTGTCCGGCGCTCCCCGTGCTCAGGAGATCCAGGCGTGCAGCTTCACGAGGACGCGTCTGAATCTTGCGCTCGATTCGCGCAATCCGATGCCGGACGCTCTCATCCGCGTGCGGTCCATCCTGCAGATTGCTCAGGGCGAACGCTCTGGCCACCGGCAAGTCCCCAACCCGGTGCTCGTAGTGAATCGCCAGGGCCTCACGCGCTTGTCGGGCAATGGATGGCGGACAGCTTCGAACGTCGAGCACCTGGCGCCAATAGCTGGCGGCCTGCTCGTGCTCGCCTGAGCGGCGCGCCGCAACAGCCAACGCGCGCAGAGCCTCGGTCCTGACGACCGCCATCGACGTCGCCTGCGCCATGACCGCCGCGCGAAGATATGCCGTGCGCGCGCGGCTGGCCAGTCCGGCCCTGGCATACACGTGTCCGAGCGCCAGGGCCTCGCGCGGCAGACGGGCGTGCTCCTCGCCGTCTTTGACCAACCGCAGGACCTTTGTGGTCAACGCTGCCAGCGACAGAAGGTCGAGACGATTGTGCGCCAGCACCGGCACCAGCGGTCGCGCGTCGCCGGTGCGGACGAACTGAAAATAACGCTGCGGAATCTCGAACCCCGCAACGTCACCCTGGCGGCGGTGCCCGAGCAGTTGCCGTTCGAGCGCGCCGAGGGAACAGCCGGAATCGCCGTCGACGCCGAGTGCATCGACAGCCGCGGCCTCACGACGCCAGAACCGCCGGGCGATGTGCAGCATGTCAAGGTGAGGCAGCGCTGCGCCGGCCCAGGCAAGCCGGTGATAGAGGTACCGCGACTCGATCAGCGGCCGGTCGAAGCTCTTGCCGTTGAAGCTCACGAGCGCCCCGGCGCGCGACAACTCGTCAGCCACCGAGGAGAGCAGCGCCTGTTCGTCCGCCAATCGCATCAGCATGAACTGCCTGGTCGTGAACGCCCCATCTTCGTCAAAACTGGCGCACCCGACGAGGAAGGCATACGTGCCGGCACCACCGCTCAGGCCGGTGGTTTCCAGATCGAAGAACATGAACGGCGATTGCAGCGAAAAGCCGGCGAGCAGCGGGACCTCCTCCGCGGCTTCGCGCAGGCCGTCGGCCAGCGCGCCGATGGTGGAATGTCCATGGGGTGACGATCGTTCCCGGCGAGACTCCACGACGAAGCAGACGTGATCGCCGTGCCGTCGCCACGCGCCGCCGAGCACGGTCGCGTGGTTCGGCGCTGCAATCCGACCAAGGCCGGGCACGGCCGCTGATGGCACGGTGCAGCCTTCATCCAGTCCGGGCTGGACCACCGGCGGAGGGTTCCCGGGACGGGTCGCACCGGGCGAGACGGCATCGCTGACCCTGGTCGCGGCCACCGAGGCGCCCTGCAGAACGCCGCGAATTCGATCAGCCAGCGTGCTCAAGCTTCGCCTCGGTCTGGTCCGCGGTGTCGGCGGTGAGCGGTGGCGTCATCAGCAGATCCAGGATTCGAAGCGCCGCAGCCTTGGCCATCGGCCCGGTGTCGCCAATCGGCCCGACGCAGCCCGGGCATCCGTGCTCGCATTCGCATTCCGAGATGAGCCGGCGCGTGCGCGACAGCAGCTCCTCGTGCATGCGCGACAGCGGCGCACTGAAGCCAATGCCGCCAGGATAATTGTCGTAGATGAAGATCCGCGGACTCTTCGTCGACGAAGTGCTCCACGAGGCCACGGAGTGCGCCGAGCGTCCCGACCGGGACTTCTCACCGGAGGCGGCCTCCTTGCGTGGAAATGCGATCTCCTCGGCGGTCGTTTCCATGTCGATCGAGATGCCGATGTCGTGCGCATCGCACATCAGCAGCAGCTGTGCGACCTGCCGAATCGCATACGCCAATCCCACCACGCCGTCGCGGCGATCGTCGGCCGCATATGGCAGCATCGCCATGATCGCGACGGGGACCGTGAGCCAGTACGACGTGGTGTGCATCTGCTGCTCCGGCAGATCGAGCTCGCCGGATCCGACGTTCTCGTTCGTGTAGAACTTGATCTTCTTGAACCCCACCACCCGCGAGACCACGTGGACTTCGCCGTGGGCCCGCCGTCCATCCTCGGCAAACGTATCGAGGACGGTCACTCGCGGATAGGTGATGGCGGTCGTGTAATAGTCGCAATCGATCTCGCGCACGAACGCCTTGCGCCCCTCGAAGTCGAGGCGCTCCACCTGATACAGCCGCCCTTCGACGATGTAGATCGCTTTTGGATGAAGCGTGCCGGGGCCGCTGGTAAAGTCCGTCTCGCCGATCACCCGCGTCTCTCGCGTCGTATCAACGATGACGAAGTTATCCGACGAGATCGATCGCAGGCTGACCGCGTCGGCCGGATAGGACTCGTTGGTCCAGACCCACTGGCTCTCGCAGGCCGGGGCGTCGAGGTCCTCGGCCGGTCCGGTGCGATGGACCAGCCCCTGTTCCGCCAGCAGCCCCAGAATCTCCTGCAGGTCGTGGCGCCCGAATGCCTCGGTGGTGCTGAACGGCATCTCGAACGCCGCGCACTTGATGTGATCGACCAGAATGTGCAGGTTATCCGGATCGATCAGCGCGCGTTCCGGCGATGCGTCGAAAAAATACGACGGATTGCGAACGATGAACTGATCGAGTGGGGCGCTGCTGGCCACCATCACCGCCGCGGACCGGCTCGCGCGCCTGCCCGCCCGGCCCGCGCGCTGCCACGTGGCGGCAATCGTGCCCGGGTAGCCGGCCATCACACTGACATCCAGGGCGCCGATGTCGATCCCGAGCTCCAATGCATTGGTGGACACGACCGCCCGTACCGCGCCCTCGCGCAGGCCCTTCTCGATCTCGCGGCGACGGTTCGGCAGATATCCGCCGCGATAGCCGCGAATGCGCTCCGGCGCTCCGGGTTCGGCCTCGAAATCGTCTTTCAGGTAGGTGGTCAGAATCTCGGTCGACAGACGGCTCTGCGCAAAGACGATCAGCTGCAGGTGCCGCTTGAGGAACTCCGCCGCAATGCGCCTCGTTTCGCCGAGATAGGATCGGCGGATGCCCAGCTGATGATTGACGATCGGCGGGTTGACGAACACGAAGAACTTCTCGCCGCGAGGGGCGCCGCTTTCGGCGACCAGCTCGAACGGCCGCTCGGCGAGGCGCTCGGCCAGTTCCCGCGGATTGGCAATCGTCGCCGACGAACAGATGAAGACCGGATCCGATCCGTAGTGTCGACAGACCCGCCGCAGCCGGCGCAGCACGTTGCACAGATGGCTGCCGAACACGCCGCGATACGCATGCAGCTCGTCGATGACGACGAAACGCAGATTCTCGAACAGCTTCGCCCAGCGGGGATGGTGCGGCAGGATGCCCGAGTGCAGCATGTCCGGATTGCTGAGGACGAGATGGGCGCGGGCCCGGATGCTCCGTCTCGCGTCCTGGGGCGTGTCGCCATCGTAGGTGAACACGCCAATTTGATCGCCCGATCCACCCTGCCCCGAGCCCGGGACAGGGGCCGCGAGCGTCTCGCACATCGTCTGTAGCTCGACCAGCTGATCCTGGGCCAGCGCCTTGGTTGGAAACAGATACAGGGCCCGGCTCGAGGAGTCCTGCAGGATCGTGTGCAGCACCGGTGCGTTGTAGCAGAGCGTCTTGCCCGAGGCGGTCGGCGTAATGACGACGACGTTGCGGCGGGCGAGCGCGTGATCGATGGATTGCGCCTGGTGGGTATAGAGCTGCGTGATGCCGCGTGCGGCCAGGGCATCGCGAAGCCGGCGGTCGATCTGTTCGGGGAAAGGCGCATATTGCGCGGGTACGGGCGGCAGCCGGCGCAGCGCCGTCACGTGCATGTCCGGTGTGTCTGGCCGGCCGGGGGATGAACCAGGCGCCAGGCGCTGCAGGGCCTCGTCCAGCGCCCCATCCCGACGGGACCTGGCGACGAGACTCGCGGGTTCACCGGTCGGAAGATCGGCCATGGTCCGCGATCGTACCAGCGGGAGGGAGGGCGATCAAGAGGTGAAAGTGGAGGAGGAGCAAGATGACGTGGCTTCTTGCGAGTAAACTTCGACACGCCTCTAGAGGAGCCATATGAAGATAATCACAGCCTGCATCGCGATGTGGCTGGTCAGCGCCGCCGCCTTCGCGCAACGCCCCACGGATCCCGCGCTCGTCGTGCCGCAGACCGCCCCGGAATTGGGCTACGTGCCGGTGCCAAGTCCGATCACTCTTCCCGCTGGGACCACGATGGGCGCCGCCGCCAGCGTGACGTTCGACGCGAGAGGCCACCTGCTGGTGCTGACGCGGGGCTCCCAGGCCTTCTTCGAATTCGACGAGAAGGGCACGTTCATCCGCGCCTTCGGCGGCAGACTGTTTACGAGAGCGCACGGTGTGCGTCTCGACAGCGACGGTAATATCTGGGCGACCGATGTCGGCGCCCACGTGGTCTACAAACTGGATCCGCAGGGAAACGTGCTGCTGACGCTGGGCACGAAGGGCGAGGCCGGCGAATGGAACGAAGCCGCCGGGTCGCACAAGCTCAATCAGCCCAATGATGTCGCCCTCACCAGAAACGGAGACCTCTTCATCGTCCAGGGCCATACGCCCGGACCGGGTGGCGACGCACGAGTGCTCAAGTTCGACAAGACCGGGAAGTTCGTCAAGTCGTGGGGCGGCAAGGGTAAGGGGCCGGGGCAATTCGAGGTCGCGCACGGCATCGCCATCGATGCGCAAGGCTTGCTGTGGGTCACCGACCGCGAGAATCAACGAATCCAGATCTTCGACAGCGACGGCACGTTCGTCAGAGAGCTCAAGTACGCCGGCCTGCCGTGCAGCCTGGATATCGGCAAGGAATACATCTACATGGTCAACGGCTTTGCCGGTCAGATTCTGCAGATGGACCTGAACGGCAAGGTGCTGGCCGCAACCGGTAAAGCCGGCACCGGGCCGGGAGAATTCGGTGAAGCGCACGTGATTGCGGTCAGTCCGAAAGGCGAGTTGTACGTCGCGGACTCCATCAACAGCGCGCTGCTGAAATTCGTGAAAAAGTGATGCGCTGAGTCGCAAGACGTCGCGTCGCCGGACCGATGGCGTCGTGCGACCCTCGCCCGTCCGCCATCATGCGCGCATGAACGACGACATCCCGGCCGCTGACCGATTGCCGCGCACGCTCGGGCTGTGGAGCGCCATCGCGCTCGTCATCGGCATCACGATCGGTTCCGGCATTTTTCGATCCCCGGCCGCCGTGGCGCGACAGGTGTCGAGTCCGGCAGCGATGATCGGGATTTGGATACTGGCCGGGCTGATCACGCTCTGCGGCGCGCTCTCGTTCGCGGAACTGGCAGCGGCGCTTCCCGAGACCGGTGGGTTTTATGCCTACCTTCGGGAAGGCTGGGGGCGTCGTGCGGCGTTTCTCTTCGGCTGGTCACAGCTCGTCATCTTGAGGGCGTCCGCGCTTGGCGGCGTGGCGATCGTCTCCGGCGAGTACTTCCTGCGATCGCTTGGCATCGATCCGGTCACGCACGTCATCGGCGCACGAGCGCTCGCGGCGGCAGCCATCGTCGTCGCCGCGGCCACCAACATCGTCGGCGTGGGCCTGGGTGCGGGCGTGGTGAACATCTCGTCAACGGCGAAATTCCTGGCGCTCGGCGGACTGATTGCGGCCGCGATGGCATTCGGTGGCGCGCACGGCGGCGGATTCGATCACTGGTCGGCCGCCGCTGCCGACCCGAAGGGTGCCACTGGAAGTCTGGGCCTGGCTCTGGTCAGCGCGCTCTGGGCATACGACGGCTTCGCGGACCTCTCTTTCGTGGCCGGCGAAGTCAGGAACCCGCAAAGAAACCTCCCGCTCGCGATTATCGGCGGCACGTTGGCGCTGGTGGCCGTCTACGTGTTCGCGAACCTCGCCTATCTGTACGTTCTGCCGTTCGACAGTATTCGACAGTCGCCGCTCGTCGCCGCCGACACGATGATGGCAATCTTTGGCAGGACGGGCGCCGTCCTGGTCTCGTCGCTCGTCGCGATGTCGGCATTCAGCTCGCTGAACGGCATCATGCTGTCGTCGCCGCGGGTGTTTTTCGCCATGGCCGAGGACGGTCTGCTGTTCGCGCCGCTGGCGCGCGTGCACGGACGCTTCAAGACACCGCATCTGGCGATTCTGCTCGCGGCGCTGCTGGGGATGACCCTCGTGCTGAGCCAGACGTTCGAGACGCTGAGCAACACGTTCGTGCTGGCCATCTGGCCGTTCTACGCACTGAGCGTGGCGGCCATCTATCGTCTGCGCCGAGCGCGGCCCGCGCTCGCTCGTCCCTATCGCGTCAGCGGCTACCCGGTCGTGCCGGCCCTGTTCATCCTCGCCGTCGTCTGGTTTGTCGCGAACGCGCTGATCACTGAACCGGTGTCGACCGGCCTCACGTTCATGCTCATCCTGGCGGGACTGCCGGTGTATCAGCTGTGCTTCGCGGGAGCCCGGGCAGATCGCGGGACGGCTTCACGATAACGCGCGACGGCGCGTGAGCAGAGAATCCGGTCGTGTATGAGTTCGACGTTCACCACCGAGCACACCGAGGAAGAACATTGAAATCTCTCACGGTGATCTCGGTGGCGGAGGTGATACTGAGACACTGCTGAATCGTCCGGCGTTTTCCGTTTGTGCGTAGTGGTTCCACTCTCTCGACTTCTTGCGTGACGAACGATCGGACGCCGTTTGTCGGGCTCTGGCCGGTGCGCTATTCTCAGGTTTTGGGCGTGGCGCCTATCGGCGCATGTTCGTGGGCGCAGGGCAAGCGACGGTCGCGTCGTTTCTGCGGGTGGTTAGGGCCTGTCATTGACAGGCCCTTAGATCAGCGAGCGCGACTGGCAGCCGTCTACCGTGACGCACGCGCCGCTGATCCAGCTCGCGCGTGGAGACGCGAGAAACGCGACCACGGCGCCGACCTCCTCGGCTGTTCCGAATCGCCCGAACGGCAGTTCGCGACGGACGAATTCAGCCATGCCCTCGGGATCCTCCAACTGCCGCCGATGCCAGCTGCCGCCGGGGAAGGCAATCGAGCCGGGCGCGACGCTGTTGACACGGATGTTGTCGCCGGCCAGTTGTTGCGCCATCGATTTCGCCAGGCTGATTTCTGCCGCCTTCACCGCGTTATACGTCATCCGGCCACCGGATTCGCGACCCCAGATGGACGCGATCGTCACAATCGCGCCGCCGCCGCCGCGACGCATGGCTGGCACCGCCAGTCGGGACGCGCGAATTGCCGGAAACAGCGTGTGATCGAACGCCTCGTGCCACTCGGCATCAGTCGTCTCGGTCACCGTGCCGCCGCGAGCAAGGCCGACGTTGTTGACGAGGATGTCGATGCCGCCGTAGGTGTCGAGGGTCCGGGTGATCACGGCGGCCACGCCGGTCTGCGTGGACAAATCGGCGGACACCGCAAGCACGCGATCGTCGCGCCCCGCCAGGGCGCGAAGCTCGCCCGCGGCCTCCAACAGCCGCGCTTCGCCCCGCGCGCAAATCACCACTTTGCAGCCTTCGGCGACCAGCGCGGTGGCGCTGGCCCGACCGAGTCCACGACTCGACCCGGTGACGATCGCCACCTTGTCCCTAAGACCGAGATCCATGAATTACAGGCATGCAGGATGGCAGGTCATCGACCTCCCCGTCCGGTGAGGTCGTTGAGGCTCCAGTCGAACGGCTTGAAGTCGGCCTTGAACTGATTCTGGGCGAGAACGGCCTTCTCGGTCGCCAGGAGCTTCGGCTCGACCAAGGCCAGGACGGCGCGCTCGATCGGGCTTCTGCTGGCGAACGCGTCGCCCGCGGCGCTGCCGTAGGCGCCGATGAAATCGGCCGACCGCCAGGAGAAAATCGAGCTGATTGCCACATGGTTGCTGGCGCGATCGATCTCGATGCACTGGGCGCGGTTCACGCACTCGGCCGCGACTTCGCTCAGCTGGGTTTCGATCTGTCCCGGCGCGAAGGGTTCGCTCCGCAGCCTGCCGCTGCCCATCGCGCCCCGGCCAATCGCGAGATACACGCGCGGATCGCGAAACCCCGCCAGTATGGTCTGCTCGATTTGGTCGAGGGTCACCATGCGCCGTCCCACGCGATGCTGAATCCGTTCGAACGCGCCGGGGATCTGCCGGATGCTGCGATCGGGATAGTCCTTCGTTTGTCGCGGGATCGGATAGTGATCGATCACCGTCTTCAGCACCAGCGCGTTGTACGCATTCAACCAGAAGGCCAGACGCTCTTCGCGCGACGATGCATCGATCGCGGTCTCGGCGAGCGAGCCGACGTAGCGATCGAGACGGCCCCGCTCCACCTTGAGCGCCCGGTAGTACACCAGGCCGTCTCTGACGTAAACGTCGAGAATCTCCTCGAAATTGGTGAGTGGCGCGGGCGGCGGAGGGTTCTGCTGCGCCGCCTTTGGAGCCCAGGCGCACGCCAGCACGAGGCAAAGAGCAATCGTGAAGCGCATCAGACCTTCCGTTCCAGGAAGCTCGCGAGTGCCGCGTTGAACGCGGCCGGCTGCTCCATGTTCGACATGTGACCTGCGTCGGGAATGACCACGAGCGTGGAGCCGGGAATGCCGCGCCGCAGATCCTCGCTCAACGCGGGCGGCGTGATCGCATCCTGGTCTCCCACCACAATCAACGTCGGACAATGGATCGTCGGCAGCACGGGCATCGCGTCCGGACGCGCCATGATCGCCATCAGCGCCCCCGCCACCGTTTCGCTCGAATTGCCAACGATCATCGCGCGGAGCGCGTCGACCACCGCCGGTTGATGGGACCGGGTCGCATCGCAGACGAGCTTCGGCAGCATCTCGTCGGCGGCGGCGACGGCGCCGCGTTCTCGAACCGCCGTCAGCATCTGTTGGCGGCCGGCCGCGGCTTCCGGCGGGTCGGCCTGCGCGCGCGTGTCGGCGAGCACCATGCCGCGGAAATACCGCGCCGCGTGACGAAAGAGCGCGAGGGTGATGTAGCCTCCCATCGACAAGCCGCCGATGACGGCGTGATCGATATGAAGCCCGTCGAGCAAATCGACCAGATCGCCAGCGAAGTCGTCCACCGATGCTGCCACGGATCCGGCCGGGGTGCCGTCGAACCCCCGCAACTGCGGCGCGATCACCCGCCAACCCTGCGCCGCCAGCGCGAGTTGCGGCTCCCACATGCGCGCGCTCAGCGGAAACCCGTGAATCAAGACGAGCGTTCCAAGAAGTCCGCTGCCCGCGCCGCGCAGGCGGGCCTGGGAGAGCCCGTCCGGTGGCAACGCTTCGAGGTAGTGGAATCGTCCTACGCTGGGCATTGGTGAAACAAGTGATGGGGTAATGGGGTAATGGGGTGATGTAGACCCATCACTCCATCACCCCATTATTCCATCACCCCCACTCCGTTATCTCCTACTGTCCTCGGCCTCGTCCTCCGCCACCACCGCCGCCACGACGGCCCTGGTTTTCGGTCGAGGGCGGCACCAGCCCCTTCATGCGCTGATACACGGTCCCGATGCCGTACATTTCGTTGCCGTGGGCGATGACGCCGAGCAGCACCGCGCCCCGCGCGGTGGGTCCGCCGCGGCCGCCCGTCAACAACTCGGCCGCAGTCGCATCGGTCAGCGATGAAAACGCTTCGTCGCAGAACGCGAACGAGTCGGCCAGCGCCTTCACGAACTCCGCCTTCGTCGTCTTCGCTTCCAGATCGACGCCCATGTTCGGATTCGGAACGCCCTTGGCCTGCGCACACTGTCCGAATTGGGCATTGGCCACGTGGCCCCAGAGCTGGCCGTAGCCGCGGATCTCGTTCGTCGGCTTGAAGCCGTAGTCGGCGTCGGACATCTTCTCCGCCGACTGGGTCAGGTTGGTCTTGAGCGCCGCGTAGGCGCGTTGAAGACCGACCGCGATTCCCGCGGGAGCTCCGCCTCCGGGACCTTGCGCGAACGACACCGACGCCATCAACACCATTCCCGACGCGAGACACAACGCTCGTTTCATCAATCTCTCCCCTGTTAATCGCGGCCGGCCTAGACGTAGACAAGGCCGGGCGTGAGCCCGGCCCTGAAGTCCGTTCGACGTTCGTCCCAGGGCCACTGCGCCGACTACGCGCAGCCCGAGGTATTACCGCAGTTGGAGCACTTGTAGCAGGCGCCGCTGCGGATCATGATCGCGCCGCAGGTGGAGCACGGCGGCGCGTCCTCCTGATTCTGGATGGTCGAATACAAAGACCTCGCCGCGCTCGCCGCCGGCACCGGCTCGTCAGGGGGAGCCGCGGTCTTCGCGACGTGGTGAGTCTCGTCAAGCTCGCGCCCGTTCACGCCGGCGTGGAATTGCGCTTCCGGCGACATGAACTTCGACGCCATCCACCGGAAGATATAGTCGACGATCGACTTCGCAAACCGGATTTCCGGGTTGCGCGTCATCCCCGACGGCTCGAAGCGCACGTGGCTGAACTTGTCCACCAGCGCCTGCAGCGGCACGCCGTACTGCAGCGCGTAGGAAATGGCCTGGGCGAACGCGTCGGCGAACCCGGAAATCGTCGAACCTTCCTTCGCCATCACCAGGAAGATTTCTCCCGGTTGACCGTCGTCGAAGAGGCCGACGGTGATGTAGCCCTCGTGTCCGGCGATGTCGAACTTGTGCGTGAGCGCCTTGCGCTCATCCGGAAGCTTGCGGCGAACCGGCCCGGTGACCATCTGCATCGCCACTTGCGCCAGCTCGGCGGGAGACTTGTCGCGCGACGTGTTGAGCGGCTGCGTGCGCTTGCTGCCGTCGCGATAGATCGAGATGGCCTTCGCGCCCAGCTTCCACGACTGGATGTAGGCCTGCGTAATCTCGTCCACCGTCGCCTCTTTCGGCACGTTGACCGTCTTGCTGATCGCGCCGGAGATGAACGGCTGGGTGGCGCCCATCATCTTGATGTGGCCCATGTAGTGAATCGACCGATGGCCCTTGGCCGCCTTGAAGGCGCAGTCGAAGACCGGCAGATGCGAGTCTTTAAGGCCGGGCGCGCCCTCAATCGTCTCGTTCTTGTCGATGTAGTCGAGGATGGCGTCGACTTGCGACGGCGTGTACGAGAGCTTGCGAAGCGCCATCGGCACCGTCTGGTTGACGATCTTCATCAGCCCGCCGCCGACCAGCTTCTTGTATTTGACCAGTGCGATGTCCGGCTCGACGCCGGTCGTATCGCAATCCATCATGAAGCCGATGGTGCCGGTCGGCGCCAGCACCGTCGTCTGGGCGTTGCGGTAGCCGAACTGCTCGCCGAGCTCCACCGCATCGTCCCACGACGCCCGGGCGGTCCCGTACAGATCCGGCGGCACGTTGCGCGGGTTGATATCCCGCATCGAATCGCGGTGCTTCTGCATCACGCGCAGGAACGGCTCCCGGTTCTTCTCGTAGCCGGAAAACGGTCCGCCATGGTCGCGCGCAATGCGCGCCGACTGCGCGTAGGCTTCGCCCGTCATCAACGCCGTCAGCGCGGCGGCGTAATCACGGCCCCCGTCGCTGTCGTACGGCAGACCGCGCGACATCAGCAACGCGCCCAGGTTGGCGTAACCGAGGCCGAGCGGCCGGTAGGCGTGGCTGTTCTTTTCAATCGAGCTGGTCGGATAGCTCGCGTTGTCGACGATGATCTCCTGCGCCGTGATCAACGTGCGGATGGCCGCCTTGTAGGAGACGACATCGAACTCGCCGTCGTCCTTGACGAACTTCATCAGATTGATCGACGACAGATTGCAGGCCGAGTCGTTCAGAAACATGTACTCCGAGCACGGGTTGCTCGCATAGATGCGGTCGGTCTCCGGGCAGGTGTGCCACTCGTTGACCGTCGTATCGAACTGCATGCCCGGATCGCCGCACACGTGCGTGCCCTCGGCGATGAGCCGCATCAGGTCGCGCGCCTTGTAGGTATCGACCACCGCGCCGTCGCGGATGGCGTGTGTCTCCCAGTCGCCATCGTCCAGCACCGCGCGCATGAACTCGTCGGTGACACGCACGCTGTTGTTCGAATTCTGGAAGAACACCGACGAATACGCGGGACCGGTGAACGAGCCGTCATAGCCGGCGTCGATCAGCGCCCACGCCTTGCGCTCCTCCTCGACCTTGCAGTTGATGAAATCGACAATGTCCGGGTGGTCGGCATTGAGGATCACCATCTTGGCCGCACGGCGCGTCTTGCCGCCCGACTTGATGACCCCGGCGAACGCGTCGTACCCCTTCATGAACGAGACCGGGCCCGACGCCGTGCCGCCGCCCGCCAGCAGCTCTTTCGAGGAGCGGATCGGCGACAGGTTGGTGCCGGTGCCCGAGCCGAACTTGAACAACATCCCTTCGGTCCTCGCCAGCGTGAGGATCGAATCCATCGTGTCCTGCACCGAGTTGATGAAGCAGGCCGAGCACTGCGGCGCTTTCTCGAAGCCGCAGTTGAACCAGAC
Organism: Acidobacteriota bacterium; assembly: GCA_040007095.1. Lineage (GTDB taxonomy): Bacteria > Acidobacteriota > Vicinamibacteria > Vicinamibacterales > CAVVIG01 > JBDTVS01. The sequence goes on along the minus strand of JBDTVS010000099.1, from coordinate 63,481 downwards.
CGGGCTGTTGAACGCCGCCTTCTGATACACCAGAATGTGCTTCAGGTCGTCGCTGAACGCCTGCAGATCCTCGTCGGTCGCGAAATATCGCTGGAAGCGCGCCCACGCCGTGATGGTGTCGACCACGCGCCCGATCAACTGTCGAACGCTGTGCTCCCGCTCCGGCGTGTTGAGCTGGCCGCGAAAGTACTTCGAGACGACAATGTTGGTCGCCTGCTGCGACCACGATTTGGGAATCTCGACGTCGCGCTGCTCGAATACGACCTCGCCGCGTTCGTTGCCGATGAGCGCGGCGCGCATCTCCCATTCGGTCTCGGCGAACGGATCGACGCCCTCTTCGGTAAAGAAGCGCGGGAACGTCAGACCAGTAGCGGAGACGGCGGCCTTCGGCTTGACGCGCGGAGTCTCCACGCCCGTCAGCACAGGTATCGTCGTCCCGGAGTCCGCCGTCTGCTGGCTGGAGCCCACGGCTTTATAGGCAATCCGATCCTTCATGCTTCCTCCACCGACGTAAATCACCCTCGCCCCGAGGTGATTTCGCTCTCAATTGGATTCGCGCGGGAACTTGCGGCGGTCGACCAGAAAGCTGGGGTTTCCCGATGATTCGCCTTCGCGCCAGGCCGATAAATATGAGCCCACGCCATTCGTTTGTCAAGCGTGTAAACACCATATATTGTGTCTTTCTTTTAGGGCGATCGCAACATGTTGATATCCGCAAATTCACTGCCATGGCCTGCATGACTGATACTGTGCAAGGCCACACGCCGCGCGCGCTGAACATCGCGCAACCCACGGATCGGGACAATTGGCTGGGAGGATAGGGTACGCTTGCGTCAATGCCCTTCGACTCGGGAGACGATCCCTTAGAAAGCAGCCTGCCCCCTCGCGGCGCGAACCTCGGCCCCCCGGAGGCCAGCCTCCAGCCTCCAGCCCTCGCCCACCGCGCCGTGGCCCTGCTCGAAGTGCTCCTCTGTTCGGACTACGCAACGCAAGCCGTCCTCGGAGCGACGTTCGCGGCGCTCGGCTACCGACCGTTCGGCGCCAGCGGCCAACTGAGCGTCGGCTTCGTGGCGACGTTGTCCCTGATGGACACGGTGCTGCTCGTCGGCCTGATGCTGTTCTTTCTTTATGCACATGGCGAGCGGCCGGGCGCGGTGTTCCTTGGCTCGCGGTCAATTGCCCGAGAGGCCTCCTACGGCATCCCTCTGATCCTCGGCGCGCTTGGTATCGGCATCGCCGTCCTGGCCACAATCCAGCACTACGCGCCGTCGCTGCACACCGTCGAGCACAATCCGTTACAGGATTTGATCAGCCGGCCCCGAGACGCGTGGCTCTTTGCGTTTGTCGTCGTCGTCGCCGGCGGCGTGCGCGAAGAACTGCAACGCGCGTTCCTGCTCCATCGGTTCGAACAGTGGCTGGGCGGCGCCACCGTGGGCCTCGTCGTGGCAAGCCTCGCGTTCGGCGCCGGTCACTTGCTGCAGGGCGTGGATGCCGCGGTGGCGACCGGCCTGCTCGGCGCGTTCTGGGGGCTCGTGTACCTGCGGCGCCGCTCGGTCGTCGCACCGATGGTCAGCCATTCCGGCTTCGACCTTCTCCAGATCGTCCAGGTCTTCGTGGTCGGACGGTGAACCACGGGGACAGGCTGCTACACCTTCCTGACGTGCGTTCTGGAACCACAAAGAACACGAAGAACCCAACCGCTACGGCGTTGTCGAAACTGTTCTAAGGACCCGTAGATGAATAACGTGTGCCATTCTGGGCGTCGAGGCGCCCGCCCGGCGAGGCGCGAGGAGCGCGCATACCGGGCGTATGCAAGTGACGAGCAACGCAGCCCGGCGGGATGCATCGGCGGCCAGAATGCGCACGTTATTCATCTACGGGTCCTAACTGCGCGGCACGTCGAGGTACGAGATATCGGCCCTCCGCTTCAGCCCGGCCACCCATTCCTTGATCAACTCGGCGCGGCGCTCGGCCGTGAGCGGCGGCGCGCTGAAGCGTTGATCGAGATACGCATCGATGCGCAACTGGTCGCGCAGCGTCTGGCGCAGGCGCATCTCGTCGATTCCCGACCGGCGCAGCACCGCCTCGTACACCGGCGTAGAGGCGAATCGCGCGCGAATCGCCTGTAAACGGCGATCCACTGCATCGGTGGAAGGCTCAGGAGCCGCGGACCGATCGACTTCGGTCAGCATCAATTGACGTTCGACCAACTGCGCCAGGACTCCGGCCAGCGGATCGCCAGTTCCCCCGCTCGTGACGACCCCCAGCTCGGATGCCGCCGTCGCGTCGCTCTGCGTGATGACGACGCCCGCGACCACGACCAGCGCACGATCGATGATCTCCGCTCGAGCCGTCGCCATCGACAGGCACGCAGCCGCATGGAGGATGCACGCGGACAAGAGCGTCCGCGTCAGCGGCCGCCCGCTCGCCCGCATCGCCTCTTCGCGCATCTTCACGGTCTCCCTGTTGGGCTGAACAACCTGCTAAAACGCCTGCCCGATGCTGATGTGCAGCGCAGTAAGGCCTTCTCGGCGCCCGGCGATTTCCTCGCGATTCACCTTGAAGCCCAGGTCGACGCGAATCGGACCGACGGGTGATTTGTAGCGCACGCCAAAGCCGACAGCGCTGCGCACCGCGCCGACGTCGATGTCTGACGTGCGGGCGAACACGTTGCCGGCGTCCAAGAATCCCACGGCCTGCACGTTGTTCTTCACGGTGGCGCGCACTTCGGCGTTGAAAATGAGCGCCGCGTTGCCGCCGATCGGAAAGCCGTCCTTATCCAGCGTGGCAGGGGTTCCGAGGCTGTCGAGCGAAAACCCTCGCACCGGCCCGCTCTCGCCTCCGGCAAAGAACCTTTCGCTCGCCGGCAGGTCCTCGAAGGTCTGCGACGTCGCGTTGCCTTGCGAGTCGACGACGACCACCTCACGCGCGAATCCGGTCGCCAGGCCGACGCTGGCGTTGCCGGCGAACACGACCCGGCTCGCGCCGGGAACGATGTGGAAGACCTGGGCTCGGAGAAAGGTCTTTGCAAATCCCACCTCCGACCCGATGCGCCGGGCCGCGAGCTGGATGTTCCCGCTCACGTACGTCCCGGAGCCCGGATCGACGAGATCGTCCCGCGTATCGCGGACGATCGAAGACGACACCGACGACAGGCGGACCTGCGGAAAGAGGCGATCGACCAGCAGTTGGTCCGCCGGGTTGACGGTTTCGTCGAAGACCCTGGTGCGCTGAATCTGGTAGCTGGCACTGAGCCCGATCTGCGGGGTGAGCTTCCGCGCCATCTCGGCGCTGGCGCCTCGACGCGCGAAGTTGAAGCTCGCGCGTGCCTGTTGCTCGAACGTCCCGGTGACAATCGCGTCGGCGGCCGTCCCGAACACCCGCGGTTCGCGGTAGGTGCCCAGCGCGCGATACTCCGTGATTCCTGCCGGACCACTTGCCGTCAGCGTACCGTTGTCATCGAAGGTGTCGGGATTCTGCAGGTGCACACTGCCGCTGGCGAAAAAGCTGACCGATCGGTTCTTCCCGAAGACGTTCCGCCGCGAGATCTCGAACGACCCGCGCGGCGCGATATCGAGGCGTTCGTCGGCCGCGCCCCCGGCGGCGGCGTTGCGAACCACGCGGAGCCGTCCCTCGGCGCCGGCGCCGAAGACGACCGTGGTGGCGAGCGATTCTTCGACGGTGACCAGCACGTCGCGCTTGCCCTCGTCGCCATGGGCCAGCTCGGTAATCTGCACGCGGCGAAACAGCCCCAGCGCCGCGAGCCGGCGGCGGCTGTCAATCTTTGCCGCCTCGCTGAGCGGATCGCCCGGCTTGATCTGCAGTTCGCGCTCGATGGTCTCGGCGCTGGTGCGCACGTTGCCGACGATGAGGACGTGATCGACGACGATGTGCGGCCCGAGCCGTACCGTGAACGTCGGCTCGGCGGTCGTCCGGTCCGCACTGAAGCCGGGGGCGGCCTCGACGGTCGCGGCCGGGTAACCGAGATTGAGGTACTGGATCTGGAGGGTGTCGCGATCCAGCACCAGCTGCCGGTCGAGATACGGACCGCCGGGCCGCAGCCCGAGGCCTTCCTTCCACGCGGTCTCCGTCCCGACGGTATCACCCTGCAGTCGGACCGCGGATATCACCGTTCGCGGTCCTTCGCTGATCAGGATCCGCACGCGCAGGGACACGACGTCCGCCGACGGCTCCGTCCGACGGGGTTCATCGTCGGGTCGCGCCTTCGCGTCGACAAAGCCGCGCCGATGATACAGATCCTCGATCGTCGCCAGGTCCGCATCGAGCTTCGCCTGGGAAAACGGCGCCCCGTCACGCAGCCGCAGCGCCGGCTGGAGCTCCGCCAACGGCACGGCGGCGTTGCCGACGATCTCGACGCGATCGACGCGAAACTGAGGCCCGCGCTTGACGTCGAAGGTCACGATCGATTCACCGCCCGACTCGCTTCTCGCGTGAGGCGCCTTGGCGTCCCGGTAGCCTTCCGTGCGCAGCGCGGCTTCGATGCGGTTGGTGGAATCTTCCAGCAGATCTTCGTCCACCGTCCCTTCGCGCTCGACCGGGACGAGCTCTTCGCGCTTCTCGGGCGGCAGCGAATCTCCCTTGAACACCACGCGGACACGAGCGCCGGGAACCACCGTCAATATCAGGTTCGCGATCCGATCGCCGTCGACCAGCGTCGGTGTCACCGTGAGCTTCGCCTCGTAGTAGCCGGCCTTGCGGCGATCGACGATGTAGCGCTCGATTCGCGTGTTCAGCTCGTCGCGCCGGTACGGTGCGCCAGGCGCGAGATCCAGTCGTTTGAGCAGTTCCGTCCGCGACACCGTCGGGGTACCGTCGATGTCGATCGTGCCGATCGTGGTGCGCGGACCCGGATCGATCGCGAACACCAGCGTCGCCCGATCCGGCGCGTGCGCGATTTCGGCGCGCGGCCGGATCTCGGCGCGAAGATAGCCACGCTCGAGGACAAGGTCGCTCACCAGCTGTTTGAGCTCCTCGACACGGCCCAACGACGGCGACGTGCCGAACCGGTCGACGACCGCCCGCCGCAGCTGTCCGGTGTCGATGTCCGGCGCCGCCGTCGTGCCGGTGAACAGAATCTTGGTCACCGGGTGAATCGGACTCAACTCGTAGCGCAAGGCCACCCGGCCGGCGTCGACGAGCTCGGCGTCGACGCGAATGTCGTCGAAACGCCCGAGGCTGAAAAGATGCGAGATGGTGTCGCGGACCGAAGACATCACGAGCGGTTCGCCGACGCGTGTTTCCACGACCCGGGAAATGCTGGGCTCGCTGATCTCGCGGCCCTCGATCAACAGCCGTACCGACGCTACCGGCTTGCCGAGATAGTCGTCCACGGCGCCCTCCGCGCTCGGCGACCATGGGCACACCAGGATCAGAAACAGCCAGCACGCCGCAGCCCACACCCGTCGATACACACCCGGATGCGCTCGGTCGATGCGGTGACGACCCCCGCCCATCAGAACGCGTGCCTCACCCGAAATTCCAGGGCGTAGCTCTGCGAATCTTCGTTGCGCGAGAACACCCACGAGACGCGCTCGTCCGCGTCGACCTCCAGCAGGATGATCTGGTCGTTGATTTGCGAAGCGAGACTCCTCGAGAAGGTCAGGTAGACGCGATCCGAGATCCGCTTGCCGATCGTCAGCCTCGCCGTCGGATTCAGACGCGACGCCTGCGTGTTCACGTCGGTCAGGAACGGCGTCAATTGAAAGGTGTCGACGCCGATCGTCCGCTGCACCAGCTTGCCGGCGTCGGCAATCGGCTTGGCTATGGTTTCCGCCGCGCTCGCCGACAACAGATCGGTCTGCCGCTGCGTCGGGTTCTGGAGCGCGCGCAGCTCGACATCTTCAGTCCGACGCACGTCGCTGAACAGCAGCGCCAGGATATCGGCGGCGGGCAGGAACGGCTCCGAATTGAGCGACGGTACGAGCTTCTGGGTCGGGCCGGTGACGCCCACCGTCAGCCGATAGTTCTGCCCGGTGACGCGCACGTTGGTTTCAGCTTCGATGTCGAAGAACGGCTCGATCTTGGTCGGATTCGTGAAATCGATCGTGCCCTTGGTCACCCGATAGCGTTTGCCCTTGTAGGTCAGCTCGCCCCGCGCCACCTCGGCATGCCCGAGAAACACCGGGCGATCGTAGGTGCCGCGCAAGGTCAAATCTGCGCTGGCCACGCCGCGCGCCAGGTTGTTGTCGATCCTCAGCGTTGACGGCACGACAATCTGGATGTCGTAACGCAGAGGAATCGCGGCGGCCCCCTGGACGTCGGCGGCGCCGCCGCCGGCGTCGAAGGGACGGCGCACGGCGAAGTCGAGAATCGTCTCCGGCGCATCGATCCGCTTGGTATACCTCGACTCCTTGACGATCACCGAGCCGCCGAGGGTCGGCGCCTTGACGTTGCCGCGCAGCGTCAGATCGGCATCGACCACCGAGCGTACGCCCTCCGGGAAGCGGAGCTGCACGCCCGTGCCGCGCATCGTGACGTTCAACTCGCCCACCTCGTAGCCCTCGAACCCAACCCGGCCGCCGAACTGCACGGCGCCGCCGCCCATCGTCGCGGTCAACTCGTCGAGCCGCACGCCGCGCGCATCGAACGAGAGCACGCCGTTGATGGCGTCGAGCGAGCTCGGCAGCGACAGGTAGCGGACGCGGCCATTGGTAATCGTCGCGCGGCCCGAAAAGACCGGCGCGCGAAGCGGGCCGTCGACCGCCGCCGTCAGATCGGCGCGGCCCGAGCCCAGCACGTCATGGAAGAACCCCTGCAGCAACCCGAGGTTGGCGTCGCCGTTGGCCTGCAAGGCGATCCGCTCGTTGCGCAGATCGATCCGCCCGCCCAGCCGGAGTTGCGTATCCACGCCTTCGAGCCGAAGCTCGTCGATCCGCACCTGACCGTCGTCGAGCGACATCCGAATCGGCGTGGCGTTCTTGAGCGCGTAATCGAACAGCCGCATATCGAGCGTATCGACGGTGCCGTCGACGAGCAGGTGATCGACATCGGCGAGGCGGCCCGATACGCGAATCGAGCCGCTGGCCACCGCCGTCGCCAGCGGCGACAGCCGCGGCACGAACGGACGGACGTACGGATCGAGCGACATATCGTGGAAGCGGACGGCGAACTCCGACTCGCCTTGCGCCGTCATCGCGATGCGACCCGTGGCGGTCACGGCGAGACGGGGCGACGCGGCGTCGATCTCGCCGCTCAACTCGGTGCCGCGCAGCGTCAGCGCCGCGGTGACCTGTCCGATCCCCTCTTCACCGATGAACAGATCGTTGACGCGGAATCGGTAGTCGTTGCGGGGCGCGTCGAACGTCGCGCTGCCGTTGGCGGAGAACTCCGCGATGCCCGACAGCGGCGCTTTCGGAAAACGGAGCCGCCCGATGCTCTCGACCGGAATGCGCCGGCCGTCCACATTGAACGAGTAGGTCGCATCCCACCCGACAAAGGCGGCGCCGCTGATCGATCCGCCGTCCTTCTCCACGGTCAGGCCGTCGAGACGGACGCCTGCCTCCTCGAAGCGCAGCGAGGCCGTCGCGCCGGAAAAAGGCTCCCCGTACGCGACCACACGGTCGAGCGTGATGCCGCCGAAGCCGACCGGATGCAGATAGCCCCCCGTGAGATGGAACTCCCCCGACAACAGCCCGGATACGGGGTACTCGTCGATGCCGAAGGCGTGGCGCAGCGAATCCACGTCACGGCGCACGACGCGGATCCGCGCGTCGATTTCGTCGCCGCCGTCCGCGCGCGGAAAGCCGAGCGAGAACAGCCCGTCGAAATGCATCTCCGAGTCCTTGAGCCGGACCACGGCGTCGGTCACCCGCACGTAGTCGTTTTCGACGACGATGTGGGCAGTGCCTCCGCCCCAGAGCGTATCGAAGCCGCGGAGATCCTCGCCGCTGAACTCGCCCTCGACTTTCGGCGACCGGAACGGTCCCGCCATCGTGCCGTCGAACTCGCCGCGGCCCCCGAACGTCACCGGATTCCGCGGGGCGCCGAAGTCGCTCATGATGCCCGCCAGCAACTGATCGCTTTCCTGCCAGTCGTCGCTCGTCACATGGAACGCCAGCCGCGACACGTCCCCCCACGCCGTCGCACCCTGGAATGTGACATGCGTGTGTTCGGTGGCAAAGCGGCTCGCGTCGATGTACACCTGATCGGGATCGAACCGGAACGTCAAATCGCCGGCCATCGGCAGGTGCGGCGGCAGCGGCACCGGCGCAAACGGGCCCCATTCATGGGATGCATGGTCGGCATCGGCGGCGGCCGCCGCGGCCAACGACGGACTCATCGGTCTCATTCCGGGTGGCGGTTCGACCGCCAGATGGCCCGAGCCCCGATGCTCCGAGAACTTACCCAGGGGCCACTCCAGTACAACGTTCTCTCCGCTCGCCGCCCCGGCGAAGCGCAGCCCCTTCAATCGCTGGAAGTCGGTGACGCTCGCGAGATCGACGCCCTGGAAGCTGGTTACGAGACGGGCAGTGGCCGGCGCTTTCGTGCCGAGCGGCCGAATCGTGTAGGTGAACCGGCCGTCGCCGCCGAACAGCTTGGCGCCGGCGTCGTGGATGTCGAGGGCGTCGCGGGTCCAGTGCAGCCCGCCGAACAGCGAGGAGAACCGATAGTCGTTGACGCCGAACAACGCGCTCGAAAACGTGCCCGACAGATCCCGCCCGGGGCCGCCCTTGAACAGCTGGAACCGGCCGGCAAAGTCGCCCTCTCCTGACAGCTCCCATCGTTCGTCCTTGAAAAAGAGCTGGCGCATCCGGGCAAACTGCACGTGCGATTTGAACTGATACGACTGTTGCGGCCAGTTGCGCAGGTCGACATCGCCGGTGGCAGTCGTCTTGGCGCCGTCGGTGTCGAACTCGATGCGATTGAGATGAATCCGGCCCTCGTCGATCTCGTAGGCCGCCTTCATGCTCGCCGAGAACGGCACATGATTCTGAATCGCCACCGTGCCGCCGGTGAACGTCGCCGTTCCGTGATACTTCGGCAGGTTGCCCATGTGGATGTCGATGTTTCTGGCGACGACGCTCCACGGCGCTTCATGATCGAGGTAGGTGAACTGCCCCCGCCACGCCCGCAAGTACTTCAGCGTCGTCGTGAAGCGCTTGGGCCCGCCCGGCTCGTCGCTGTTCGTGAACTTGGGGAAGTTCGATCGGTCCTCCCACTTTTCGGCCAGCATCTCCCAATCGGTCAGCTCGACGGACGTGATGGTGATCTCGGGCTCGGTCAGATGAGCCCGCTGGATGAGCGTGGACCAGTCAAGTGCGACTTCCAGTTTCTTGGCGGTGAAGAAGAGGTGGTCGGTCGGCTCGAGACCCTCGATTGAAAAGTCGTCGACAACGACGTGGCCGCCGAACAGACGGATGCTCAGGCGTCCGAGGTGAATCGGTCGCTTCCACGCGTTCGTGCCGAGCTTTTCGGCCGCGCCTCTCGCGGCCGGGCCGAGATCGACGGTGATCGACGTGACCACGGTGACCGCGAGAATGGCCGCCACGAAGCACAGCGCGATCTTCGCGTAGTGATACGCGCGCCGAAGTCGGTGTCGATTGATGACCTTCACAGGATGTCGATCAACGGCGCGCCGGCCTCGACCGACACGCCTTCCTTGACGTGAATCCCGGCGACAGTGCCATCACGAGCGGCTCGCAGCTCATTCTCCATTTTCATCGCTTCGACGACGATGAGCGCCTGACGCGCATGAACCGCGTCGCCGACGCCGACCAGCACTCGAACGATTTTCCCCGGCATCGGGGCGACAATCCGCTGCGGACCGTCCGTCCCGGCGACCATCTCATCGGTGCGGCGGCGGCCGTTGAGGGCGACCGAAAACGCCGTCGCCCCAACGCGTACCACCAGTCGGCCGTCTGTGCCCGATGACACGATCACTTCGCGGCTCGGACCACCTGGCCGGGGCGAAACGAGCGGCCCCACGCCGGGTCGGCGGGACGAATCGGATGCCGGCGTGGCGTCTCCGGTGTCCCCGTTTGGAGGCACGACTCCGGTGATGAGCGACAACGTGTGCGAGTCGACGCGCGCCAAATCGACCTGCCACCGGCGTCCGTCGACCTCGACCGCAAAACCGTCGCCGACGCGGTGCACCACGACCTGTCGGAGCCGACCATCAACCTCAATCTCGTACTGCACGTGCGCTCTGCTCTGCTGACCCTACCGTCGGAGCGCGTCGGCACGGGCGCGCGCTTTCCACCGCAGTGCTGCCCCGTCGACGGCCGCACCCTGAGCGGACGACCGGGACACGCCCGACGACAGCATCGACTGCAACGCCGCGCCGATCACGGCGATGTCTTCCGCATCGCCGTCTGGCTCCACGAACGACCGGCCGGCCCGTGCGGCGAGCACCTCGTCCAGGTAGGTCGTATGAAAACGTCCCTCGACAAACTCGGGTTGCGCCAACAGCCAGCGAAAGAACGGCACGGTCGTCTTGATGCCCGTGACGACGTACTCGTCGAGCGCCCGTCTCATGCGCGCGACGACGCTCGCGCGATCTTCGGCCCAGCACGCCAACTTCGAGATCATCGGGTCGTAGAAAATCGGCACGTCGAGGCCGGCGGCCGCGCCGCTGTCGTCCCGCACGCCGGGCCCCGAAGGCGCGCGAAGTTGCTGGATACGGCCGGGCGACGGTAGGAAGTTGTGGTCGGGGTCCTCGGCGTAGATGCGGCATTCCAAGGCATGACCGCGGGGGATCATGGCCTGCGCCGGGTCGAAGTCGAGACGCTCCCCGCGCGCGATTCTCACTTGCCACCGGACCAGATCGAGGCCGGTCACCATCTCGGTAATCGGATGCTCGACCTGCAGCCGCGTGTTCATCTCGAGGAAGTAGAAGCGGCCGTCCTCGTCGAGCAGGAACTCGATCGTGCCGGCGTTGGTGTACCCGGCGGCACGCGCCACGGCCGACGCCGCCGAGGTGATGGCGGCCCGCAGCGGCGGCCCGACGGCGAGCGACGGCGTCTCTTCGACGACCTTCTGGTGCCGGCGCTGGATCGAGCACTCGCGCTCGACAAACGGCACCAGGGTCCCGTGCTCGTCGGCCAGGAGTTGAACTTCGATGTGACGCGGACGGATCAGGCACCGCTCCAGATAGACCGCCGGGTCACCAAACGCGCTCCCGGCTTCCGAGCGCGCGGCAGCGACCCCAGCCGCAAGGTCGCGCAGATTCGTCACGGTTCTCATGCCTTTGCCGCCGCCCCCGGACACCGCTTTCACCAGCAGCGGATAGCCGATGGCTTGCGCCGTCGAGGTCAGTTCAGGCTCCGTGATCGCGGGCGACAGCGGCCCTTCGGTGCCCGGCACGACCGCGACACCGGCGCGCGTCGCGGCGGCGCGGGCGGCGGTCTTGCTCCCCATCAGCGCGATCGCCTCGGGGGATGGGCCGATGAAGACCAGCCCCGCGTCGCGCACCGCGGCCGCGAATGTCTCGTTCTCCGCGAGAAATCCATAGCCGGGGTGGACGGCGTCGGCGCCAGACCGCCGCGCGGCGTCGAGGATCGCGTCGATCCGCAGATAGCTGTCGCGCGGAGCGCTCGGTCCGATTGGATAGGCCTCGTCGGCGTAACGCACGTGCAGCGCGGTTCGATCGCACTCGGAGTACACCGCCACCGGCGACACGCCCATTTCACGGCACGCCCGCGCGATACGCACTGCGATCTCGCCGCGATTGGCAATGAGAATCTTCTTCACGGAAACAGACAATTGTACTTCGTCGGTGATCGGGTGATGGGGTAATGGCGTGATGGAGTCATGGGGTAATAAATGGGGTGGTCGGGTGACGGGGACGATGGAGTGGCGAGGGCCCGCTCTCCAATCACGCCATCACCGGATTCCCCATTTACCCCATCATTCCATTACCCCATCACCCCTCACCCCATTGCTACAACGGGATGTTCCCGTGCTTTTTCGGCGGGTTGATGTCGCGCTTGTTCTCGAGGCTGCGCAGCGCGGCAATCAGCTTCCGGCGCGTCTCCCGGGGACGGATCACTTCGTCGATGAAACCTCGCGAGGCGGCGATGTAGGGATTGGCAAACTTCTCCCGGAACTCCTCGACCTTCTGCGCGCGCGCCTGGGCGGGGTCGACGGCCTTCTCGATCTCGCGCTTGTAGAGGATGTTGACGGCGCCTTCCGGGCCCATCACGGCCAGCTCCGCGGTCGGCCACGCGAAGTTGACATCGGTCCTGATGTGCTTGCTGGACATGACGCAGTACGCCCCGCCGTACGCCTTGCGCGTGATCACGGTCACCTTCGGCACCGTCGCCTCCGCGAACGCAAACAGCAGCTTCGCGCCGTGCCGGATGATGCCGCCGTACTCCTGCACGGTGCCGGGGAGAAAACCGGGAACGTCCTCGAACGTCACCAGCGGGATGTTGAACGCGTCGCAACAGCGCACGAACCGCGCGGCCTTCACCGAGGCGTCGATGTCGAGCGTGCCGGCAAGCACTGCCGGCTGATTGGCCACGATTCCCACCGCGCGGCCGTCGAGCCTCGCAAAGCCGACGATGATGTTCTTGGCGTGATGCTGGTGGACCTCGAGAAAGCTGGCACCGTCCGCGACGGCGTGAATCACGTCCAGCATGTCGTACGGCTGCTGTGGTGCATCCGGCACGATGCGATCGAGCGCCGCTTCCTCCCGATCCGGCGGGTCGACACCGGCAGTCCTCGGCGAATCGTCGAGGTTGTTGCTGGGCAGGTACGCGAGCAGTTCACGAATCAGCCGCAGGCAATCGCGGTCGTCGTCGGCCGCGAAGTGCGCCACGCCGCTCGTGACGTTGTGCGTCATCGCGCCGCCGAGCTCTTCCATGCTCACTTCTTCGTGCGTGACCGTCTTCAGCACGTCCGGTCCGGTGATGAACATGTAGCTGGTATTGCGGACCATCACCGTGAAGTCCGTGATGGCTGGTGAATACACGGCGCCGCCGGCGCACGGACCCATGATGGCCGAAATCTGCGGCACGACGCCCGAGGCGAGAGTATTGCGCAGAAAAATGTCGGCGTAGCCCGCGAGCGAGAGGACACCCTCTTGAATGCGTGCGCCACCGGAATCGTTCAGCCCCACGATCGGCGAACCCAGCTTCATCGCCAGATCCATGATCTTCACGATCTTCGCCGCGTTGGTTTCCGACAGCGAGCCGCCGAAGACCGTGAAATCCTGCGCGAACGCGCACACCTGCCGCCCGTCCACCAACCCGTGGCCGGCGACGACTCCGTCGCCGGGAATCAGCTGTTCCTCCATCCCGAAGTCGCGGCAGCGATGGGTGACGAGCTTGTCGACTTCCTCGAACGTGCCCTGGTCGAACAGGAACTCGATGCGTTCGCGCGCCGTGAGCTTCCCGGCGGCGTGCTGCTTCTGAAGACGCGCCTCGCCACCGCCCAGTTCGGCGCGGCGTTCGAGGTCCGCCAGGATATCGTCGCGGGAGGGCATGAAACGGCTGGTGGTCAGTGCTGTGGCTGCCTACGCCTTGACCGCCTGCGACTTCTCCCAGTCTTTGAGGAACTTCTCCAACCCGATGTTGGTCAGCGGATGATTGAACATCTGGTCGATCACGCCCGGCGGGCAGGTCGCCACATCGGCGCCCATCTTGGCCGATTCGACCACGTGAATCGGGTGGCGGCAGCTGGCGACCAGCACCTGCGTGGTGAACTCGTAGTTGTCGTAAATCTGGACGATCTCACGAATGAGATCCATGCCGTTCATCCCGATATCGTCGAGCCGGCCGACAAACGGGCTGACGTACGTCGCGCCGGCCTTGGCGGCCAGCAGCGCCTGCGCCGCGGAAAAGCACAACGTGACATTCACGCGCAGGCCTTCGTCCGACAACGCTTTGCACGCCTTGATCCCGTCGCGTGTGAGCGGCACCTTGACGACCATGTGCTCGTCGATCGTCGCAATCTCGTGTCCCTCGCGCATCATGCCCGCGAAGTCGGTCGCGGTCACTTCCCCGCTGACCGGACCGTGGACGATGTCGCAGATCTTTTTCAGGTTCTGCCGGAAATCGCCCGGTTCCTTGGCGAGCAGCGACGGGTTGGTCGTCACCCCGTCGATGATGCCAAGGGCGGCGATCGTCTCGATGTCCTTGATGCTGCCGGTATCGACAAACAGTTTCATGGCAGTGCCCCTTCTCAATCACCACCGGGCGCACTGAGCACACCGGGCGGAATGGCGGTGCGGCCCGGCGCGATCGGTGATCGCAGTGGTTGCGGGCCGTAGATGATCATCATCTCGCCTCACCCGCATTCTATCAGCGCGCCAATTCCTCGACGCGGTTCGACACCGGGCTGAGGTTCCCCGCGCGATCGACCGCCCGCACGACGTACCAGTACCGGGTTCCCGCGGCCACGCCGTCGACGAACGTCGTCTCGGCGATCGACGTCGGCGTGATCACCGCGAGGGCGTCCGGCATCGTCCCGCGCAACACGACGTAGCCGGCCACGTCCTTTTCGCTGTTTGGCTCCCAAATCAGGCTGATCACGCCCTGGGTCGCGATGATCCGCAGATCCTTGGGCGCCGTCGGAGGAAAGGTGTCCTTGAGCGTCTGGCATTCCGGCGTCGGGGCATCGCTTTCGAGCGCCAGATCACCCACGGTTTCCACCGTGCGGACCGTGTAACAGCGGGTCGATCCAAACTCGATGCGCGAGTCGGAAAAGCTGGTGCCGTCAACCGGCGTCCGGGTGAGACGCACCTGTCCGGCCAGTTGAAGGTTGTTGCCGGTCGAAGCCGCGGCGACCGCGGACGGCGACAGGTCGTATACGTGGTAGCTGAAGGTCGGCATCACGAGGCCCAACGTCCGACCTGGCAGCAGGTCCCCGGTTGCCGGCGCCTGGATCGGCACACCCGACGGCGACGGTGTCCAGCTCACGGTAATGTTGGTCTCGTCGTAGGTAATGGTCGTGGCCGCCGGCGGCTTGGGCGGCGGCACCAGCGGCACGCGCACGCGACGGGACACCGGCCCTTTCCTGCCTTTCGTATTGATGCCGACGATCACGTAGGTGGTGGCCCCCGCGGAAGACGGCGGCCCAAGCAGAGGCGCCGAGACGGCGTCGCTCTGATCGCGGCCACCACGGCGGCCCTTCTTCGGGAGCTCGACCGCCCGCAGTGCGGCGGGACCGAGAGTGTCTTCGAGCAACGCGACGGCCCCCTGGTCGAGCCCTTCGTCTTTCAGTTCGGCTTCTTCGGGCGGCTCGTCGGCCTCGGTGGTGACGTCGGGGTTCGCGGGAGCCTTCACGGGCACGCTGGCGACCTTGGTCCCAAGCTTGACCAGGTCGTCGTCGGTTGCCGCGGAGGGGCCCGTGAAGCGCAGGATATCGAGCCGTTCAACGTTGGCCGGTCTGGTCCCGTCGGTGTTCACGGCCGGGACGGTGAACTGCAGCTTGACCTCCTGACCGCGCCGCTCCGCGCTGAAGTCGGGCGGCGGCACCGGCACACGGACCAGCGGCGGCAGCGGAGAGCCTTTCTTTCCGCACGCGATCGACGCCCCGGCAACGATCACCAACGCGGCGATCGTCGAGACGGCTCGCCGCGCACGCCGCCGTTGCCACGCGCTCAATCGCGTCGAACCATCCGTCACAGAATGTACCGTGACAGGTCTTCGTTCTTGACGATGTCCTCGAGCATCTTCGTGACGTATGCGGCGTCGATGGTCACCGCCTTTTCGCTGAGGTCCGGCCCTTCGAACGAGATCTCGTCGAGCAGCTTTTCCATCACCGTGTGCAGCCGGCGGGCGCCGATGTTTTCGGTACGGTCGTTGACGATGGTCGCGAAGTCGGCGATACGCCCGATCGCATCGTCGGTAAACCGCAGGGTGATGCCCTCGGTGTCCATCAAGGCAATGTATTGCTTGACCAGCGCGCTGCGCGGTTCGGTGAGGATGCGGACGAATTCGTCGCGGCCGAGCGGCTGCAGTTCCACGCGGATCGGGAAGCGGCCCTGCAGCTCGGGGATCAGATCCGACGGCTTGGAGACGTGAAACGCACCGGCCGCAATGAACAGGATGTGATCGGTCTTCACCATGCCGTACTTGGTGTTCACCGTGGTCCCTTCGACAATCGGGAGGATGTCCCGCTGCACGCCTTCGCGGCTGACGTCCGGACCGTGACTGCCTTCGCGGCCGGCAATCTTGTCGATCTCGTCGAGGAAGATGATGCCGGTCTGCTCGACCCGTCCGACCGCGACGCGCGCGACGCTGTCCATGTCGATCAGCTTCTGCTCTTCCTCCTGGGTCAGGTACTCGAGCGCCTCGGGCACCTTCATCCGGCGGCGCTTGGTCCGGCCTTGAAACAGTCCCGGCAGCATGTCCTTCAGGTTGATGTCGACTTCCTCGACCGACGATCCGGCAATGATCTCGAACGACGGAAAGGATTTTTCACGGACGTCGAGATCGACGATCCGTTGATCGAGGCGGCCGGCACGAAGCTGTTCGCGGAAGCGTTCGCGAGTCTGGCTCTGTTGATCGCGGGCGCCCGCGGCATCGTCGGCCGGCGGGGCCGGAGGCGAGGGCGGCGGGAGCAGCACGTCGAGCAGCCGCTCCTCGGCGTTCTGCTCGGCCTTGTGCCGGACTTCCTCGATGCGCTCTTCGCGGACCATGTCCACGGCGAGCTCGACCAGATCGCGCACCATCGATTCAACGTCGCGTCCGACGTAGCCGACTTCCGTGAACTTCGAGGCCTCCACCTTGACGAAGGGCGACTGCGCGAGCCGCGCCAGGCGGCGGGCGATCTCCGTCTTCCCGACGCCGGTCGGTCCGATCATCAGGATGTTCTTTGGCGCCACCTCCTCGGCAAGCTCGGGCGAGAGCTTCTGACGCCGCATCCGATTGCGCAAGGCGATCGCGACGGCCCGCTTGGCCGCGTGCTGACCGACCACGTATTTGTCGAGCTCCGCGACAATTTGCCGCGGCGTGAGCGTGTCGGTCGCCGATTGAGTGGTTTCAGGCAGAAGGATAGGCACTACAGCTCTTCCACGGAGGTCTGGGCGTTTGTATAAATGCAGATCTCGCTCGCGATGGCCATCGATTTCTCCACGATCACGCGGGCGTCGAGCTCGGTGTTGTTCGCGAGCGCCTTCGCCGCCGCGAGCGCATACGGCCCGCCCGATCCGATCGCCACAATCCCATCGTCCGGCTCGATGACGTCGCCGTTCCCCGACAGCAGAAATGTCCTCTTCTTGTCGAGTACGATCAGCATCGCTTCCAGACGGCGCAGGATCCGATCGGTGCGCCAGTCCTTCGCCAGCTCGACGGCGGAGCGCTCGAGGTTGCCGCGATACTGTTCGAGCTTCGACTCGAAGCGCGAAAACAGCGCGAAGGAGTCCGCAGCCGATCCGGCGAATCCAGCCAGGATCTGGTCGTTGTAAAGACGACGAATCTTCTTGGCTTTCTGTTTGACGACCGTTTGTCCAAACGTCACCTGACCATCGCCGGCGATCACCGCCCGATCGCGATGACGAACTGCCAAAATCGTTGTGCTGTGAATCATCGACTTTTTCTGACTCTATTCGTCTGTGAATCGGGGTGTCAAGAACAGGGGGTAGTCCTTAGACGTGCGCTTCCAGAGAATTGGCGCAATAATCACGTACGATTGGCGACATGAGGCGTCTGCGCTGGATCGCCGCGATCTCCGGTGTCTACGATCTCCTCGCCGGGGTCGTCATGTTCACCGGGTCGTTGACCGTCGATCGGATCGGCGACGTCCCTCTCTCGACTCCGCCCGTTTACTCGACATTGAACGGCGTCTTTCTGATCGCGGTCGGCCTCGGCTACTTCATTCCCTACCGAGATCCGCAGCGGGGACGCCCCTATCTGTGGGTGATGGGACCGTTCCTGAAAGGGGCCGGGGCGCTCACGTTTCTGATCACCTACATCGCGCGTCCATCACCGGCGTCGCTTCTGCTGTTCGCGGCCGGCGACGGGGCGTTGGCGCTGGTCACGGTGTGGGCGCTGATCGGCGGCCCTTCGTCCACCAATACACCGGCACGCCTGCGGCGATGACGCCCAGGCCCGTGAACGCGGGCAAGGGCGCGCTGACAATGGTGTTGGCCACGATAGTGAAGCTCACGATGCAGAAAATGGCCGGCGCCCACGGATAGCCCCACGCCCGGAAGGTGTCCGTGTCCTTACCGCGGATCCTCACGAAGAACAACGACAGCACGGCGAGCGCAGAGAACAGAATCACGGAAAAGCCGGTGTAGGTCAGCAACTGTTCGAACGTGCTCCAAAACAGCACCAGCAGCGCGCTCCACGCCGTTTGCGCGAAAATCGCGACCGCCGGCGTCCGATACTGCGGATGGATGCGGGCGGCCGATCGCAGAAACACGCCATCGCGGGCCATCGCGAAGTAGATGCGCGGACCGGCCAGCGTCCAGGCGCTCAAGCTGCTCAGAATGATGAGAATGGCCACCGCCGCAAACATCGAGGCCGCGGCCGATCCGAACAGGCGACCGGCGGCAATCTCGCCCACGCCGATGGCGCCGATCAGTTCGTGACGCGGGACGACCCGCAGATACAGGGTGTTCAACGCGAGATACAAGACCACCACGCTCGCGGTGCCAAGCCCGAGCGCAATCGGCACGTTACGGGTCGGATTGCGCACTTCTTCCGCGACATACACGGCCGCGTTCCACCCCGTGTAGCTGAACATCACCGGCACCATCGCCGTGAGCCACCCATTTGCCGGCGGCCGCTGCACGACGGCGGCGGCCGCCTGCGGCGCTTCCGCGACGATGAGCCCGGCGATGACGAAGGCCACCAGCGCAGTCACTGTGACCGTGGTCAGCGAGTTCTGGAGCAGGCGGCCAGGCCGCACGCCGCGCACCTGCACCAGCGCCAAGGCGACGATGATCGTGATGGCGACGAGCGCTCGCACTGAAACCACCAGGCCGAGCGGACCGAGGTGCCACTCGGCCAGCACGGTGGCGTCGCCGGCACCCGGGATGAACCGATCCAAATAGCCGGCAACCGCGACGGACCCAAATGCGATGGCGCCGCTGAACCCCGCCACGAAGGACGTCCATCCCGTCAGGAATCCGGCCAGACTGCCGAAGCTCTCCCGCAAATACACGTACTCGCCGCCCGCCTGGGGCCGCCACGCCGCCAGTTCGGCGTACGCCAGGGCGCCGGCAAACGCGAGCGCGCCGCCGAACCCCCACACGGCGAGCATCGCCGCGGCGCTCGGTACCATCGAGGCGACCACGCCGGGGGTCGTGAAGATGCCGACGCCGATGACGTTGGAGATGACGATCGCCGACGCGTCGAGCGGTCCCAGACGCCGATCGAGCGATGCCGGATCCGGAAGGGTCACGCGGTCGTCACTTGGTGATCAACCGGCGCGTGACGGGGAACTGGCCGATCCGCTTCCACTGCGCGGATCCGTATTTCGCGAAGAGCTCGACGGTCGCATCGACAAAATGGGTGTTCCGCAGCATGTCCTCGCGCGATTGCTCGCTGCCGGTATAGCCCAGCTGCGAGCGAATCGTGAGCGGCGGCGTCGCGGCCCCCGGCGCCAGTCCACTCGACCCGGCGGCGGTGAGGAAGCCGCTGCCCCATTCGTCCTTCTCGGTCACACGCCGGAACAGCGCGTTGACCTGAAGGGTCGAGAGTTTCTGATCGGAATTGTTCTTCAGCGAAAAGGTGATCGAGGGAACGAGCTTGTTCTGGCCGTTGACGACGCCGAGATCGAACCAGCCGGTCGAAGAGTCCTGGACCTGCAGACTGGTCGCAAGATCGACGGTCGGGCCGCAGCCCGCGCACACGACGAGCAGGAGAAGGAGAGCCGGTGCCGACGCACGCATGCGCCGTATTCTAGAACACTCGCACCTCCACGCGCTTGATCGCTTCGTCCCGGGTGAGCTGGCCGGAACGAAACGCGCTCAAGTCCCTACCGCGTACGCGGGCGACCACGGTTTGCGCGTTCGTGTCGAGACCGATCCGCGGCCTGACCTCGTTCCGCCGGACGCCGACCGTCAGCCACTCGTCCGCGCTCAGGCCGAGCGGCGCACTGTAATCCAGGAGGGCATCGACAACCGCCTGCATGACCTCGGAGCGGTAGGCCTGCTCAGGGTTGACGAGAATCGGATCGTTGGGATCGGTCGTGACCAGGCCGTCAGCGGCGACCGCGGCTGAGCCGGAGCTCGTCCGGGCGGCGGGCAGATCAGGGGCGATCGCGGTCGTCGCCGCCGGCACGAATTCGAGCTCGACCCGCTTCAATGCCTGCTGGAGGTTGACATCGCCGGCCGCCTGCGATTGCACGAACGCTTTCAGTTGGCTCAGTGCGCTCTGCACGCCGAGACCGTTCTGGTCGAGCGTCCGGAAGGCGGAGAACAGCGTCGTTTCGACCGATGGCACGTCGATGTCGAAGAACATGCCGTAGTCCTCGATTCGGTACCCGCGCACCCGCGCGTTGTCCAGCAACAGCGTCTGGACCGGACCGAGCGCCTGCGACCACCGATCGCGCCACACGCTGGCGCCGTGCTCCACCGCGTTCTCGAGCACGCGCTCCATGGTGCCGATCTGATAACGCAACTGATCGAACGGGTTGCGCACCGGAGCCTGCTGCCGCCGAACGACCGGACGCGACGATTCCTGCGCGTCCCGCGGCGTCTGCGCCGCCGCCGGCCGAGCGGCGACGCCAATCGCCATGCCCGCAACTACTGCCACTGCTATCCCGCTCACGATCGACCTCCTGGCCAGGCTGTATGGCCCACTCCTGCATCCCACTCGTGCGTACTACTTGTGCGTACTCCCGCAAGCGCCAACCGTACTGAGCCTATCGACTCTGCACCGACGCGCGCGTCAGCAGGTTCAGCCACTGCTGCTGCCGTACGATTTCGACGTCGGTGGCGCTCTGAATGGTCTTCAGGTTGCGAATGTTCGCGAGGTCCGCGCCCCGTTTGGCATCGAACTCCTGCACGACTTCGGCAATCCGAAGCGCCAGCTCGTTGCGCTGCTTGCGCTCGCTGTCCTCGAGCAACGTACGCACCCTGCGAAGCACCAGTGCCTCGTCGCTCGTCGCGGTGCCCTCGGTGCGCGCGACGGTCCTGGCCGCGGCCGACGGCGACGCCCGGAGCTCGGTCTGCAGACGCCGCTCGAGCGCCTCGATGTCCCCCTGCCACGGCACGGCCGCACCAGCCGCTGCCGGCACGGTTCCCGAAGCCCCAGCACTCGTAGCGGGAAGCCCGGCGCGCGACTCCGAACGCGACCAGCCTGTCCGAAGCGTCAGTGCTCCGCGCTCGTAGCGGACGTCGAGGTTCGCGATCGCGCCGCCAATCCCAGCCGACACACCGAGGGCAAGTACCGCCGCGGCGACCTGCGCCCACGTCGGGACGCCGCGCCTGCCGGCCCGAATGTCGGCGGGCGGCGCTGGTCCGGCAACAGGAGACGCCGGCATCGTAAGCGGGTGGGGCGCCTCGGGCGCAGTCCACAGCTGCAGCTGGTCCCGGACCTGCTGCAAGTCCGCCACTTCGTGGCGACAGCGCTCGCACGTGGCAATGTGCGCGTCGAAGGTTGCGCGTTGCGCCGGCTCGATGTCGCCGTACAGATAGGCCACCAGGGTTTCATCACGATCCGCCGTGTATCCGCACAGAATGTCAGCCATGGTCGTTCTCGAATGTGGTCATCTCGTCATCTCGTCAGCTGGACACCAGATTCTCTTTTTTCACCGGAGTACCCGTGCGCGCCAGCTCGCGCCTCAAGACCGTCAGCCCCTGATAGAGCCTCGTCTTCACTGTACTCAACGGGCAACCCACGAGATCCGCGATCTCCTGGAACGTGAGCCCGTGATACTCCTTGAGGACGATCGCGGCCCGCTGATCTTCTGACAGGACCGCCATGGCCCGTTCCACGGCCCGTGACAGGTCCTTTCGTCCAATCCGGTCCTCGATCGATTCGGACGGCCCGCGCGCCGCCGCCAGGTCCATCAAATCAACGTCCTCGGGGGCCTGCATGACCGGCGTCCGGCGTTCGCGGCGCATCCAGTCGCGGCACAGGTTGATGGCAATTCTATACAGCCACGACGAGAACTTTGCCTGCCCCCGAAATCCCTTCAGCGCGCGAAATGCCCGGAGAAACGTCTCCTGGCACACGTCCCGCGCATCCTCCTCGCGGCCGATTTGCCGGTACGCGAGGGCATAGATGGGACGTTCCCACCGCCTGATGAGCTCGTTGAAACTGTCGTGGTCGCCGCCGTTCGATCTGGCGACGAGTTCCTCGTCGGTGCACGTCATGCGGAGCAGTACGGCCGTCCTCTCGGAGTCGTTAGTCTGTTAGACGGCGCCATGCCGAGAACGGCCGGGCCGCGACCAATCGACGATCGCCACTGCATGCTTTAACTTCAAGTCATCCTACAGTTTAGCCGCTGCAGATGTTGGCGTACCCGGCGCCAATGTCATACAATCAGGCGCCTTGGCGCGCTCACCACAACCGACCGAGCCTCAACCGCGGCGACGAACGGCCGACGTTCGAATCGCGCCGCCGAGGGCGGAGCGACCGGGGAATGCGAGCCGCGGCGCGGATGTGGCCGGGGCGCCGCCGCTGCTGACGTTGATTGCCCGCGCGACCAGCTTGACGGAGCTGCTTCCGCAGCTGCACCGGCTTGCCGTGGATGGGGTGGGCGGACGCTGCTCCCTCCTGTTCGAGCATAACGCGCACAGCGGGGTGTGGCAGGCCACGTCGGGCTACGGACTGGATGGCCTGCCGACGGAACCGTGGCCGCCGACGGCGAGCGACGCACAGATCCTGTCTGAGGTCTTTTCGCGTTCGACGCAGACCTACATCGTCAATACCGAGCGCCAGCTCCCCGCATTGTCGGTTCGACTCGGCACCACCGCGGCGCTGTTGCTTCCGCTCCAGCAGCGTGGCGAGCGCGTGGGTCTGCTGGCGATCGGGATCGATGGGCCGGTGCCCGGGCCAGGCGCGTCGACCGACATCGGCGAGGCCTTCGTCACCGCGCTCGAGCTGTTTCGTTTGCGTCAGAACGAGAGTCTGCAGCGCGACCTTCGGCTCGTGCTCGACGAGTTCGCCGGCACCGTCGGGGTGGCGCTGAGCTCGTCCTCCAGCCTCGATGCATTCTGTGTCGGAGCGAACCGGCTCTTCAACGCCGAGCGCACGGCGATCTGGTTACACGATCGGCGAACACGGCATCTGGTCCTGCACGCCTCCTCCGACGCGTTTCGCGTGACGGCTCGAGCACGAATCGCGACCGACGACGCGACCTCACCGGCCGCCATGGCCATGCGTCACGCGCGGGCGGAACTTCTCGCGACCGCCAATTCGTCGTCTCCGACCTCGACCATCACCATTCCGTTGCGTGGCGTCCGACGGGCGCTCGGCTCGCTCCTCATCGAGGGCGTCCGCATCGAGACCGGACGCGAACTGGCAGTGCTCGGTCGCGCCGATCAGCTCGGCCGTCAGCTGTCGAGCGCCATGGAGAACCTGCAGCTTCTGGACGACCTGGTCAGGTCGCGGCGCGAGCTCGAGAACACCTTCGACTCGATTACGCATCTGGTGGCCGTGTGGGATCGCCGAGGGCGAATCGCCCATGTCAACCACGCGTTTGCCAGCCGCGTCGGCTTCACCCGTGACGAGTTGCTCGAGCGGCCGTTCGAGCAGTTCGTGGGCGCGGAGCTGCGACAGTGGCTCGCCAAACAGGCCACCGACGAGTCGGCGTCCAGCGGCGCTTCGCCGGTGACGATCGAAGTGTTCGATCCGGTCCTGAAAGGACCCTTCATGGTAACGGTGACGGCGCTGCGCAACCATGAGCGCGATCGGGTCGGTAGCGTCATGGTGGCACGGGACTTGACGGCGCAAGCCAGAATGCAGGAGGAGCGAGAGGAGCTCCGGCGCCGCCTCAATCAGTCGGAGAAGCTGGTCGCGTTAGGACAGTTCGTCGCGGGGATCGCCCACGAACTGAACAACCCGTTGCAGGGGGTGCTGGGCCATCTCGAGCTGTTACGCGCGACCGGGGCGTTTCCGCGCAAGCTTCGCCGCGAGGTCCAGACGATCTACCGCGAAGCCGATCGGGCGGCCAAGATCGTCCGCAATCTCCTGGCGTTCTCGGGTTCACGCCGTCTCGTGCGCCGCGCGGTCAGCATCAACGCCGTGCTGCAGAAGGTGATGGCGACCCGCGCGTCGACGTGCCGCGCCGCGGAAATCGAAGTCGTGCGACACTATGATTCGAAGCTACCTCGTGTACAGAGCGATCCGCTGCTGCTGCACCAGGTGTTTCTCAACATCGTGATGAACGCAGAGCACGCGATTGCTGAGAGCGGCCATGGCGGGCGCATCGAAATCACCACCGCCGTGGCCTCCGCCCCCGGGCGGATTATAGTGTCGGTCCGGGACACCGGCGATGGGATTCCTTCCGACGTCGCGCCGCGGATCTTCGAACCGTTCTACACGACCAAAGAGGTCGGCAAGGGAAGCGGGCTCGGGCTCGCAATTACCTATGGCATCGTGCAGGAGCATGGTGGAGAAATCGTCGCCGCCAATCACCCCGATGGGGGCGCCGTATTTACCATCGAGCTGCCAGTCCAACCGACACCCCGTAGGGAGACCGAGCCGGCCATGGTCGGCTTGAATTGAACGCGCGGCGCACAAAAGCACGAAGGACGCGGACGCATGATCGATGAAACGTTCCTGACCACGGAAGAAGTCTTGGAATACCTCCAAGTGAACCTGCGAACCGTCTACCGCCTGATCAAGGCGGGCAAGATTCCCGCGGTCCGCGTCGGCCGTCAATGGCGGTTCCGCAAGCGGGACATCGATTCGTGGCTGGACAGCCAGCGCCCGCGCGGCGGCGTCCGGCCGGCGCCGGCGGCACCGGCACGGCCGGCGAATGCCCCGGCACGGCCGCGAATCCTGGTGGTGGACGACGAGGCGAGCATCCGCGACCTGCTGGCAAAAACGCTGGCCATGTCCGACTACGACGTGGACACCGCCCCGGACGGGCGGACCGCACTCGAACGGATGCGGCTGTACCCCTACGATCTACTCATCACCGATCTGCGGATGCCGGGCATGGACGGGCTCACCGTCATTCGTGAAGCCAAGCGATACAAAGCCGATCTGCCGGTTCTGGTCATTACCGGCTATTCCACCGAATCGAGCGCCATTGAGGCGGCCAATCTGGGCGTCCATGGCTATTTGACCAAGCCCTTCAGGGTGTCGCAGGTGCTGGGGAAGACCGCCAAGGCCCTCGGCATCGAAGAATAACCGTCTCTTGATCCAACTCTCGAGCCTCACCAAGTCCTTCGGCGACCGGACGCTGTTCGACCACGTCACCTGGCAGATTTCGCCACGCGAGCGCGTCGGCCTGTGCGGCCCCAATGGCGCCGGGAAGACGACACTGCTTCGGATGATGGCCGGCATCGACGAGCCGGATAGCGGGGCCATCCTCAAGCCCTCGTCCTTGACGGTGGGCTACCTGCCGCAGGACGGCCTGTCCCACGCCGGACGAACGCTGTTCGAGGAAGCGAGCAGCGCCTTCGCCGCGCTGCTCGCCATGAAAGCCGAGATGCACGAACTCGAGGGCCGGCTCGGCGATCCCTCGATCCCCGAGCCCGATCACGAGGCGATGCTGTCGCGCTACAGCGACCTGCAGGACAGCTTTCGACTGCACGAGGGCTACAGCATCGAGCTCAAGACGGCCACCGTCCTCGATGGCCTGGGATTTCAGGCCTCGGACTTCGAGCGCCCGACCGAAACCTTCTCCGGCGGCTGGCAGATGCGCATCGCGCTCGCCAGGTTGCTCCTTGGCCAGCCGAACCTGCTGCTGCTCGACGAACCGACCAATCATCTCGATCTCGAAGCGCGTAACTGGCTCGAGACCTATCTCAACGCGTATCCCCACGCCGTCATCCTCGTGTCGCACGATCGCTTCTTCCTCGACGCGGTCGTCACCCGCATCGCGGATCTCACGCTGCGCACGTTGACCGATTACCACACCAACTACAGTGGCTATCTCCTCGAACACCACGAGCGGATCGAAGCGCTCAGGAAGGCCAAACGCGAGCAGGACGAAGAAGTCGGGCGCGTCAAGATGTTCATCGACCGCTTCCGCTACCAGGCGACCAAGGCGTCGCAGGTCCAGAGCCGGATCAAGGCGCTCGAGAAGGTCGTCTTGATCGACGTCCCGCCGGAACGCGCGACGATCCACTTCACCTTCCCGGCCTGCGCGAAGAGCGGACGCACGGTCCTCGAGCTGAAACACGTGCGCAAAGCGTACGGTGAACTCACCGTCTTCGGCGATCTGAACGTCCACATCGAACGCGGCGACCGCATCGCCCTGGTCGGCCCCAACGGCGCCGGCAAATCGACGCTGATGCGAATGCTCACCGGCGAGGAGAGCCCCGATGGCGGCGAGCGCGTCGAGGGCCACAACGTCGTCATGCAATCGTTCGCGCAGGACGAAGCGACGCGGATGGACCCGGCCCCGACGGTGTACGAGACGCTGGCCTCCGGCTCGCCAATGCACATGGTGGCGGCGATTCGGAACATCCTCGGCGGCTTTCTCTTCTCAGGCGATGACGTCTACAAGCGAGTGCGCGTGCTGTCGGGCGGAGAGCGCACGCGTCTGGCGGTCGCCCGCATGCTGCTGCGGCCGTCGAACACGCTGCTGCTCGACGAACCGACCAACCATCTCGACCTCGATTCGAAGGAAGTGCTGCTCGACGCGCTCATTTCCTACGGCGGCACGCTGATCTTCGTCTCGCACGATCGCTACTTCGTGGAGCGTCTGGCCACCAAGATCATCGAAGTCGGCCACGGCACCGCGACGATATACCCCGGGACCTATGCCGAGTTCCTCTGGCACAAGGAACATCCGCCGGAACAAGGGCAGGTTGGGCCGGTCGGTCGGACGGACACCGGCGAACGGGCTGCGCCAGCCCCTCACGGCGGTCAGACAGCCAAGAACCGGCAGGCTCGAAGCGCCGACGGACGCGCCGCGGCGAGCTCACCAGATCCGTCGACACACCCCACTCGATCTTCACGCGAGGCGACGGCCGCGACGACTCACCCATCGCGCGACGAAAAGAAACGCACCGACGCGGAGGCCAAGAAGCGCCAACGGGCGGACCAGGCCCGCCGCTCGCAAGTTGAGCGCCTCGAGTCGCAAATTGCCGAGGTCGAGCAGGCCATCCGCGACCTCGAGCAAACGATGGCCGCGCCGGGCTTTTACGAGGACCGCACGGCCTCCCAGCCGATCATCGACCGCCACCAGGCGCTGATGTGGACGGTCGGCGATCTGATGCACCAGTGGGAGGCGCTGCAAACCGTCGACGCGGCGCCCGCAGCCGACCGCACTTAGGACCCTTAGTAACTTAGCCCTTCGCCTACCCGCGCGTCCCTCTCAACACAATTCAGGCACGTCCCTTGCCTCTGAGCACTATCATGCTGTGTGCGGTCGACAATGCCTAATCCGGCGTCCCAAGCCAACCAAAAGAGACGACGGTCCGCCGCCAAGATCAAATCAGTGGCTCCGGCGCGCCCGCAACCGGTGCCTGACGATCGCTTCTTCCGTCACATCATCGGCAGCATGCGCAACGGCATCATCGCGATTCGGCGCGACGGGTCGTTGGCGTTGATGAATGACGAGGCCTACCGCATCCTCGCCCTGCAGCGTCGGCCGAACGACATCGGCCGACCATTTGCCGACGTTCTATCTGAACGCCACGATGCGGCCCACGCGCTGGCCGGCGCGTTCGAGCTGAGCCAGCTGACGAACCGCGCCGAATTCCGACTCAAGGACATCGGGCGGGTCGTCGGCTACACGCTCTCGCAAGTGCGCGACGACCTCGGCCGCACGGTTGGCGCCGTGATGTTCTTCAAGGATCTGACCCAGGTCGAGCAGAAGGAAGAGCAGGACCGGCTGCGGGATCGCCTGGCCGCGCTCGGGGAAATGGCGGCGGGGATCGCGCACGAACTCAAGAATCCCCTCGCCGGCATTGAGGTGATGGCCGGGCTCCTCCGCCGCAAAGTGCCCGAATCGGCCGACACGCACGTGCTGTTGGCCGACATCATGAGCGAAGCGAAGCTCGCCAACGCCATCGTCGTCGAGCTGCTCGAGTTCGTGCGCCCGATCCGGCTCCAGGTGGACCATACGCCGCTGGCCGACGTCCTGCGTCAAGCCGTGACGCTGGCCGAGACGAAAGCCGAGCGGGGCGC
This sequence comes from Acidobacteriota bacterium, assembly GCA_040007095.1. Lineage (GTDB taxonomy): Bacteria > Acidobacteriota > Vicinamibacteria > Vicinamibacterales > CAVVIG01 > JBDTVS01. The sequence goes on along the minus strand of JBDTVS010000099.1, from coordinate 35,309 downwards.
GATCGCGTTGACCGTCGCCGTGCCGGCGGATCTGCCGCACATCGACGGCGACCAGTACCAGCTGTGTCAGGTGTTCACGAACTTGCTGATCAACGCGTTCGAGGCGATGGACGGCCGCGGCGCGATTGCGATTACCGCCTCGGTCGGCGCGCACGTCGAAGCCCCGACTGTCGTCGGCGAAACACCGGCGTCCACGCCGATCGTCATCGTGGACGTGGCCGACAACGGGCCGGGCGTGCCAATCGATCTGCGGGACCGGATCTTCACGCCCTTCTTCACGACCAAGCCGCAGGGCTCTGGCCTCGGACTCGCGATCGTGAGAAAAATCGTCAGCGCCCACGACGGCCTGATCGACGTCAGCAGCAGCAAGGCCGGCACCCGGTTCCGGATCACCCTGCCGATTTGGAACGCCACGGCTGCATTCATTTCCCAGAAGGACTAGTCCCCTGGAAGCATGATGAGTCACATAATTCCCGGGCGGGGCATCCCGCCTCGCTGCGTTGCGACTCCCTCAAATATGTCCAATATTCTCGGTCGTCGCGTCTTGCGATCCGGGCGCCGCGCTCCGGGACCTATGCAACCCATCATGTTTCCAGGGGACTAGGCATGGCTCGAATTCTGGTGGCGGACGATCATGATGCGCTCCGGCGGGGCCTGGTCCGCGGTCTCACGGAAGCAGGACACACCGTCGACGAAGCCGCCAACGGCAACGCCGCGATCGAGCGGCTCCGCGATCATCAGTTCGACGTGGTGCTGAGCGACCTCAGAATGGGCGGCAGCGACGGGATGGACGTCCTGCGGGCGGCCAAGGCCGCGCAGCCGACGATCGCGGTGATCCTGATGACCGCGTTCGGCTCGGTGACCACCGCGGTCGAGGCGATGAAGATCGGCGCGTTCGACTACGTGCAGAAGCCGTTCGAGATCGAGGAGATGGAGATCAAGATCGAGAAGGCGCTCGAACTCGTACGGATGAAGAACGAGATCGAGTACCTCCGCGATACCCACCAGGACATCTACCAGTTCGATCGCATTGTCGGGTCGAGCGAGGCGCTCAAACGCGTGCTCGACGTCGTGCGCAAGGTGGCGAAGAGCAACACGACGGTCCTGATCGAAGGCGAAACCGGCACCGGCAAGGAACTGATCGCCGGCGCCATCCATCACAACTCGCTGCGCACGTCGCGGAACTACGTGAAAGTGAACTGCGCGGCGCTGCAGGAGAACCTGCTCGAGTCGGAATTGTTCGGGCACGAAAAGGGCGCCTTCACTGGGGCTGACAAGCAGCGCATCGGACGCTTCGAGCAGGCCGACGGCGGCACGCTGTTTCTCGACGAAATCGGGGACATGAGCCAGAACACGCAGGCGAAGATTCTGCGCGTACTGCAGGAGCACGAGTTCGAACGCCTCGGCGGCACCCACACGCTGCGCACCGACGTGCGGCTGATCGCGGCGACCAATCGCGACCTGGCGACGATGGTGCAGAACAGCCGGTTCCGCGAAGATCTGTACTACCGCCTCAACGTGGTCTCGATCGAGGTGCCGCCGCTGCGCGAACGCAAGGACGACATCGTCCCGCTGGCGAGCGTCTTCATCCGCCGTTTTGCGGCGGAGCTGAAAAAGAAGATCGACGGGATCGAGCCGGAGGCCCAGAAGCTGCTGATGCGGTACAACTGGCCGGGGAACATCCGTGAGCTGGAGAACGCGATCGAGCGCGCGATGCTGATGGCCGAGGGCCGCGAGATCGCCGCGGGCGACCTGCGCCTGGGCGAGCTGTCGACCAGCGGCGGGGCCCGGGACCAGACCGCGATCGTGAAGATTCCGGCGACCGGCATTCCGCTCGACGACATCGAGCGCTTTGCGCTGGTCGAAGCGCTGCGGATGTCGAACTGGGTCCAGAAGGACGCCGCGGAGCTGCTGTCGATCAGCCCGCGGGTAATGAACTACAAGATCAAGACGCTCGGCATCGAATTCCCGCGGGGTCGTCGAGCGGCTCCGCTGGCAGCCGCCGACGACACCGAGAAGATCTCCAGTTGATCGCGCGACGGACTGATCGGGGCCACGAGCTCCGGACTCGGACGAGAACCTACACCACCGAGCAGCCCGACGAGGTCAGCGGCGCGCGCGCGGATGCGCTTTTTGGTAGACCTCGAGCAATTGCGCGGCGTTGACGTGCGTGTAGCGTTGCGTCGTGCTGAGGCGTGCGTGGCCGAGCAGTTCCTGAATCGCGCGCAGGTCGGCGCCGCGCTGCAGCAGGTGCGTCGCGAATGAATGCCGCAGCGCGTGCGGGCTGATCCCGACCCGCGTGCTCGTCTCGGCCACGTAGCGTCGGACGAGGCGATCCACGCTGCGTACGGTCAGCCGGGTACCGCGATAGTTGACGAACAGCGGTTCGCGATGGCGATCGTGCTGCGTAAGGACAGCCCGTGCGGCGCCGGCTCGTCCGACCTCCCCCTTCGCCTGAAGCGCGCGCCGCCCGCGAAGCTCCGGTGGCCCGCGGTGGCCCTGGGGCGGCCGGTTCACCGAATCGGCGCGGCGGAGTTGCGCCTGACCCTCTCGCACGAGCCGCTCGCGATCGCTCAAATACACGCGGATGGCCGCAGCAGCGCTCGCATGGAACGGCACCAGCCGGGGCTTGCCCCCCTTGCCGAGCACCCTGGCCATCCGGGCGTTCAAATTGACGTCGTCGAGATCCAGGCCGACGAGCTCGCTGAGACGCAGTCCCGACGCGTAGAACAGCTCGAGAATCGCCCGGTCGCGCCGCCCGAGCGGGGCGTCGGCCGGCGCCGAAAGGAGGGCGGACATCTCGCTCTCTGAAAGGTGAGCCGGCATCCGCACCTCACGCTTCGGAGTGCCGACCAGGGCCCCGGGGTCGCTCTCGATGAGGCCCTCGCGGCGCAGATAGCGGAAGAACGTCCGCGCCGCGGCCAACTTGCGCGCGGCGGTGGCACGCGACTGTCCAAGATCGTGCAGCTCAGCCAGAAACGTCCTGACCGCGGTTCGATCGAAGCTCGCCGGCGAAAGATCAGCGCGCTGCACGCCCTTCATCCGTGCGACGTGCTCGAGCAACTGCGAGAGATCGCTTTCGTACGCGCGCACCGTATGGGCGGAGACGTTGCGGTTGAACCGCAGGAACTCGAGAAAATCCTTGAGGTATGTGAGCATTGACTCCCTACTACCTCCCTACTACCTCCCTACGGCGTCTCCTAGCACGTCTTTGCGGCGCTTCCGTCTGTCGGTCGCCGAATCCGGTCTCGGGAGCGGCGGAAGCCTCGAGGCCGTTACGCGCGAATGCCGGCCCGCGCATCCACTGATCGAGCGCCTCGAGCGCCCGAGCCGACAGCGCCAGCTTGCGCTCCTGCTTCCCGCGCGGGGCCGGATCGAGCGGCGGCATGATCCCAAACGTGATGTTCGACGGCTCGTAGTGACGTGGATCGGCGTGGGACGCATAGTAGGCAAGCGCGCCGATCGCAGTGGTTCGTGGCGGCGACGACGTCGGCCGGCCGGCGACGAGCGCGGCGGCATTCAGCCCGGCGATCAATCCTGACGCCGCCGATTCCACGTATCCCTCGACACCCGACATCTGCCCCGCGAAGAACAGCGTCGGCCGGCGCCGCACCTGCCACGTTTCAGTCAACACCTCGGGACCGTTCACGTACGTGTTCCGGTGCACCATGCCGAAGCGTACGAACTCGGCCTGCTCCAGGCCTGGAATCAGTCGGAGCACACGTGACTGTTCGCTCCACTTCAGCTGTGTTTGAAACCCCACGAGACTGAAATGATCGCCCGCGAGATTGTCCTGACGCAGCTGCACAACGGCGTACGGCGTCCGCCCGGACCGGGGATCGGTCAAGCCGACCGGCTTCATCGGTCCGAACCGCAGCGTGTCGGGGCCGCGATGGGCCATCACCTCGATCGGCAGGCAGCCCTCGAAGAAGCGCTCGCGGTCGAAATCGTGAATGGTGGCCGACTCGGCGTGAACGAGGGCGTCGTAGAACGTCTGGTACTCGTCGCGGGTCATCGGGCAATTCAAGTAGTCGCCCTCGCCGTCGTCCACCCCGCAGGCCAGGTCCGGCTGAAGCCGGACACTACGCACTTCACCAAGCTCCGGCTGAAACTGGACCCTGCGTGCGTCGTCGGCAACCGGACTCGCGCCGCTCGACGTCTTTCGGGCGTCTGGCGTAGTGTCCGGCTTCAGCCGGATCTGTTCGGCTCGAGGCTGCGTCCGCGCCAGGCTGCGGTTCCATCGCGAGGCGCGAAACACCTTGCCGCGATCGATCGTTTCTGCGAGCACGATCGGGCTGATGGCGTCGTAGAAATACAAGTGCTCGCTCCCGACGAGCGACGCGATTGCGGCCGACAGCGCATCGGAGGTGAGCGGCCCGGTCGCGACGATGACCGGCTCGCGCTCGCTGGAGTCGGGAATCGTCTGGACCTCGTCGCGCACGATCGTGACGAGCGGATGGTTCGCGAGCTCGCTGCTGACGATCTGGGCAAACCGATCGCGATCGACCGCGAGGGCGGCCCCGGCCGGCACGCGACTAGACTCGGCCGCGCGCATCACGAGCGAGCCGAGACGACGCATTTCTTCCTTCAAGAGGCCGACAGCATTATCGAGTTTGTCGCCGCGGAAGGAGTTGCTGCAGACGAGCTCGGCCAGCCGGTCGGTGTGGTGCACCGCGGTCGGACGCAGCGGGCGCATTTCCGAGAGCGTGACGCGGACACCGCGTGAGGCCACCTGCCATGCCGCTTCGGACCCGGCGAGACCGCCGCCAACGATCCGGACGTGCATCAGCTGAGCGTCTTGCGGGCGGCGGGTTTCCGCTGGCCGCGCGTCTTGGCGGCGCTCTTCCCTGCGCTCTTTCCTGCGCTCTTCGCCGCGCCCTTGGTGGCGCTCTTGGTGCCGCTCTTGGTGCCGACTGTCCCCTCCGCCGCCAGACCGGTCGCGCGCGCCGGCCGCCGGTTCGGCGACGGAACCGTCCGGCGGCGCCGGCCCGGCCGAGGCGCCGCTCCCTGCCGCGCTTCGATGAGGCCGCGGGCATCCGTCAATGAGAGCGTCGCCGGATCCGTGCCCTGGGGAATCGAGGCGTTCGTCTCGCCGTCGGTGACGTACGGACCGTAGCGGCCTTCGAGCACCTGGAGTGCCGCGCCGCCGTCGGTCGCCGCAATCTCCCGAATCACGCGCCTGGCGGCCTGCCGCCGTCCCGCTTTTTTCGGCTCCGCGAACAGCGTCAACGCGCGATCGAGATCGACCGTGAACAGATCGTCCTCGGCGGCGAGCGAACGGTAATCGTCGCCGTGCTTGACGTATGGACCGAACCGGCCGAGACCGGCGACCACCGGCTCGCCGGATTCCGGATGCCGTCCGAGTTCGCGCGGGAGCTCGAGCAGCTTCACGGCGTCTTCGAGCGTGACCGACGATTCCGTCAGGCCGTTGGTGAGCGACGCGCGCTTGGGCTTCTCCTTCGATTCGCGATCGCCCGTATCCCCGAGCTGCACGTACGCGCCGAAGCGGCCGTGAATCGCGTAGATCGGCAGGCTGGTCTTCGGATCGACGCCGAGCAGTCTCGGACCCGCGGCTTTGGCGCGAATCAGCACCATCGCTTTTTCGACCGTCAGATCGGCCGGCGGCTGCGTCTGCGGCAGCGAGGCCGTCCGGCCGGGACCGCCGGCGCCCTGCTGGAGAAAAGGGCCGTAGCGTCCGATCCGCACGCGGATCGATTCGCCGGATGCCGGGTCCACCCCGACGTCGATCAACGGGTAGTCGGCGTGTTCTTCCGCCGCCTTGACCGCAGCCTCGAGCCCGCGATGTTGTGCATCCCCGCGGAAGAACTCGCGGATGAAATCGAGCCAATCGCGCTCGCCGCGGGAAATCTGATCGAGGTCCTCTTCCATTTCCGCGGTGAACTCGACGTCGACCAGATCGCTGAAGTGACCGCACAGCAGGCGCGTCACCGCAAACGCGGTAAAGCTGGGCACCAGCGCCTTCCCCTGCCGGAAGACGTAGCCGCGACGCTCGATGGTCCCGATCGTCGACGCATAGGTCGACGGCCGGCCGATGCCGAGCCGCTCGAGCTCCTTGATGAGCGAGGCTTCGGTGAACCGCGCGGGCGGCGCCGTGTCGTGACGCTTGGGTTCTAGCGCCACCGCGCGGACGCGCGCCTCGGCGCCGCGCTCGACAAGTTCGCCGACCGTCAACTTGGGCAGCAGTGTTTCTTGCTCCTCGAGCTCGGCGGCCGGATCGTCGCTGCCCTCGACATACGCGCGGCGGAAACCGGCGAACTCGATCGCTTTGCCCGATGCGGTGAAGATGGCGGTCTCGCCGTTGGGACCGGCGCCGGAAATCTCGACCGAGGTGCGCAGGACGCGGGCGTCCACCATCTGGGACGCCATCGTGCGCTTCCAGATCAGCTCGTAGACCCGCAGATCGCCGCGATCGAGCAGCGACTCGAGCGAGGCGGGCGTGGCCCCGAAATTCGACGGCCGGATCGCTTCGTGCGCCTCCTGCGCGTTCTTCACTCGCGTCGCGTAGCGGCGGGGCCCATTGTAATAGGGGTCGCCGAACATCTCCCGAATCGCCGACGCCGACTCCGCGAGCGCTTTCTCACTGAGCGTGGTCGAGTCGGTGCGGTGATACGAGATATGGCCGTCCTGGAACAGACGCTGCGCGGCCTGCATCGTTCGCTCGGTCGAGAATCCGAGCTTGCGGCTCGCTTCCTGCGTCAGCGTCGAGGTCGTGAACGGGGGCGCGGGCCGTTCGACGCCCGGCTTCTCGTCGACCGCCGTCACCGTCCACGGCAGATTCTGCCAGAGCGCGTCGACCAGGCCGAGACTGTCGGCTTCCGACAACACGCGCGCGTTGCGCCCCGTCAGCGCGCCGACCGAGTCGAAGTCTTTCCCGGTCGCAACCCGCTCGGTGCCAACGCGCGCAAGGGTGGCCGTGAACTCGCGCCCCTCGCTCGACAGCAGGGCGTCGAGATCCCAATAGGTCGCGGGCCTGAACGCCAGGCGCTCTTCCTCGCGATCGACAATCAGCCGCACCGCCACACTCTGCACGCGGCCCGCGCTCAGCCCCGTCCGTACCTTCTTCCACAACACCGGAGAGACCGTGTAGCCGTACAACCGGTCGAGGATGCGGCGGCTTTCCTGGGCCCGCACCAGGTTCTCGTTCACATCGTGCGCATCCTTGACCGCCTGCAGGATCGCGTCTTCCGTGATCTCGTGAAAGACGATCCGCTTGACCGGCACCTTCGGCTTCAGGATTTCCTTCAGGTGCCAGCTGATCGACTCGCCCTCGCGGTCCGGGTCGGTCGCCAGAAAGACTTCTGAGGCGCCCTTCAATGCGGCCTTCAGCGCCTGCACGTATTTGCGTTTGTCGTTCGGGACGACGTAGTACGGCGTGAAGTCGCCATCGGTGTCGACGCCGAGACGCCCCCATTTTTTCTTCCGGATCTCGTCCGGAATCTCGTCGGCCGACTCCGGCAGGTCGCGGATGTGTCCGTAGCTCGCCCGCACGTCGTAGCCGGTCTTCAAGATGCGCTCGATCGTCCGCGCCTTGGCGGGCGATTCGACAATGACCAATGTTCTCGACATTCCCGTTCACCCTAGCACGATCTGTCAATCAGCACGAACCGTCCGCCACCAATGCGCGCAACCGCCCCTTGCAGTTCCAACTCGAAGAGCCGCGGCAGCAGCTGCGCGATCGTCAGTCCGGATCGCTCCGCGAGCTGGTCCAGATCGCACGCCTCTCCGGCCGGGAGGCACGCCAGCAGCGGGTCGCGGGGAGCCGCGGCGGCACGCGCTCGAGGGGTCGACGACACCTGGTAGCCGACGCCGTTCAATTCCTCGAGGATGTCGTCCGCAGTCTCCACGATTTTTGCGCCGTCACGAAGCAGCGCATGTCCGCCGCGATTGCGTCCGCTCAACACGTTTCCCGGGACGGCGAGAACGTCGCGCCCCTGCTCGAGTGCGCAGCGCGCCGTGATGAGCGAGCCGCTCCGCTCTCCCGCTTCCACGACCACGACGGCGCGGCAGAGGCCGCTGATGACTCGATTCCGCTGCGGGAAATACTGAGGCAGGGGCCGGGTACCCGGGACGAGTTCGCTGATGATCAGGCCGCACGGCTGGATCGCCGCCGCGAGCGCCGCATGTTCGGGAGGATACATGACGTCGGCACCGCAGCCCATGACCGCAATGGTCGATCCGCCTACCGAGAGCGCGCCTCGATGCGCCGCGGAATCCACGCCTCGCGCGAGACCGCTGACGATTGCAAACCCGCGCGACGCGAGATCCGCCGCGAGCCGCTCGGCGACGTCGAGCGCGTAGGGCGAGGCCGCCCTCGAGCCGACGATCGCGACGGCGTGGCGCGTCAACGCCGCGCGCGCCCCCCTGGTCCACAGGACCGGCGGCGGATCGACGATGGCGGCAAGAGCCGGCGGATATGTAGCGTCGCTCCAGGCGATCGGCTCCAGGCTGCGATCGGCGCCGCGGACAATCGCCGCCGCGGCCCGCGCCAGGAGATCGGATCGCCGGTCCGGCTCGTCCGGCCATCGATCCGCCAAGACCTGGTCGAGCGCCGGGCCTGGCGGATCGCCGGCGCGCAGCCGCCGGCCGACATCGCGCCAGACATGGATGGGAAGCAGGGACAGCGCGACGAAGGTCGGGTCGATCATGAACGCGCGCCTTTCACGGGGCGCGCGACCCGAAAAAAGGCCGGCGCCGCCGCTCAAAAGGACACGGGGCTCGACCTTCTGTCGTCGATTGTAGACTGATTTCGTAAAGCGTGAAGTCCGAGCGTGCAAAAGCCCAACGTTTTGTGCAGACGCTTCTGGCACATCGATTGCTCATCCGTCGACGTCTGTCCGCGTGACATCGGCCTCCGGCCGACGTGATCGCGGACTCGCCCAACCCAAGCGGAATCGGCGACAACGATGGGGAACGGGCCTCGGCACGTGAACACTAAATGCCTTGCAAGTGCGTCTGACGAGTAGATATATTGGATCTTCATCTGGTCATGAGTCGCCCTTTCGCTCTTCTCGTCGCGCTCGCCGTGCTGGGATCGGCCGCCCCGGCGGTCGCCGATGCCCGCTCGGACGCCAAGTCGCAGGTGGCGTTCGGGATCAACGTCGCTCAGCGAGGACTGTGGCGGGAAGCCATCTATCGATGGGAAAAAGCCGTCGAGCTCGATCCCGGTTACGCGGCGGCGTTCAACGATCTCGCGATTGCCTACGAGCACGAAGGCCAGCTGGACAAAGCCCGCAAGGCGTACGAGAAGGCGCTCGAGCTCGATCCGAACAACGCGGAAATCAAACAGAATTTCGAGCTGTTCAAGGAAATCAATGACCGGACCGGTGCCGCTAAAGACAAGAACTAGGACGCGCGGCGGTGGGGCACCGAGGCGCGTCGCCGCCAGGCTGTTGCTCGGCGCGCTCGCGGCTGTCGGCGCCGCGACGCTCGTGGCCTGCGGTCCGGATACGTTCGAGATCCCGATCGAAACGCCAATCCAGCCCAAGCTCGACGTCACGGCCTTCCAGCGCGTGCTGATTGCCGGCTTCGTCGCGGGCGGCACCGAGGATCTCGACACCAATCAGGAAACGGTCCGACTGCTGCGCAGTCAGCTCCGCAACAAGTCGTCGATGAAGGTCATCGACGCCGACGTCATGCCGCTGCTCGACATCGCGCAGGATCAAAACAAGACCGCCAACGCAAGCGCCGAAGAACTCGCCGCCTCGGCGTCAGTGGGCAACGGCTCCGGCACCGGCGCAAATCCCGCCAATCAGGCACTGCCGCTGCCGCAGCGGATCAAGGACGAGAAGGATCTGGAGCCGTATGAACGGTTGTTCGCGAACGTCTCCTATTGGAAGAAGATCGGCGAAGAGTATCAGAACCCGCTGATCGTGACCGGCACGGTCTTGTTCACGCCGCACTCCCGAGCCGGCTTCGTTCAACGCGATCAGGAAGTGTTCGATCAGCTGGGCCGACGCAGCGTCCGCCCCGTCCGCACGTACATGGAGCGGAAGGGGTTCGTGCTCCGACCCAAGTTCGTGTTCATCGACGGACGGACCGGCGCGACGATGTACTCGGAAAGCTACCGGGAAGAGATCCTCTACAACGCCCAGCAGAATACGCCGGCCCTGTCTTCGTACTTCGAGCTGATGGACCGCCTCGTACCGAATTTCTTGAGCGCTCTCAGCAGCCAGAAGATCAAGGGCACGCGCATCCTGCTGAAATAGGTGTGTTGGCGGCGCCGTGCCGCCGCCTGCCTCGCGCAGGCCGAACCGGTCTACGGTGCGCCGATCTACATCACGCCGCCTGCAAACTGCGCCTCGACCCACTGGCCGTCGATGCGAACCACCAGCTTGCCAATCGGTGTGTTGCCGCGCCGGCTCTCGACGCGAAATCCGATGTCGCTGCCAGCGAGAACGACAGGGGCCTCTGCCCGTCGCTGAACCGCTTGTGCTGACACCCAGGAGGCGAGCGCGACGACACACAACAGCGCCATCACGAGAGTCCTGGCGACGGTCTTGGCGACGGTCTTGGCCGCAACGACATATGAACCTCCCTCAGGCCGAAAATTTTACAAGCGAGACATTTCGATAGTAAACTTTCTCTTTTCCACAGGGGCAGAAAATGTACGCCATCATTCAGACTGCCGGGCGACAGGTCAAAGTGACGCCGGGCGGATTCATCAATCTCGAAGGTACGGCCGGTGAACCGGGCGCCGAACTGACGCTCGGGCCCGTCCTGTTCGTCGAACGGGAGAGCGGAGACGCAGTCGCCGGCGCGCCCTTTGTCGCCGACGCCCACGTGCTGGCGATCGTCGAGGGCGAGGCCCGCGGCCCGAAGATCCGGGTCTTCAAGAAGAAGCGCCGGAAGGGCATGCGACGGACGAAAGGTCACCGTTCGACGTTCACCCGGGTGCGCATCAAAGAAATCGTGGCTTAACCAGCGGTGACGCGTAGGAATTAGCGCAATGGCTCACAAAAAAGGACAAGGCAGCTCACGCAACGGCCGCGATTCCAATTCGCAGCGCCTGGGCGTCAAAGCGCACGACGGTAACGTCGTCTCCGGCGGCACCATTATCGTCCGCCAGCGGGGCCGGCGGTTCCAGCCCGGCCGCAACGCCGGCCTGGGCAAAGACGACACGATCTTCGCAAAGATTGACGGACGCGTGAAGTTCGAGGATCACGGCGCGGCCGGCCGACTCATTTCCATCCTGCCCCTTGAATAAATGCACGTGGGTATCGAATAGTGCATTTGGTCATCTCGTCATCTGGTTGTCTGGTCATTGATTGATCGATTGAATGACCAAGGACCGAGATGATCAGATGACCAGATGATGTATGTTCGTCGACGAAGTCGACATTCACGTCGTCGCCGGTGACGGTGGGAACGGTTGCCTGGCATTCCGGCGGGAGAAGTTTGTCCCGCGGGGCGGGCCGAGCGGCGGCGACGGCGGCAAAGGCGGCTCGGTCTTCATCGTCGCCAGCGCGCACACCAACACTCTCATCAACTATCGCTTCCACCCGGACACCAAGGCCCAGCGCGGCCAGCACGGGATGGGATCGAACCGCACGGGCAGCAGCGGCGCCGACCTCGAGCTCGCGGTACCGATCGGCACCCTGGTGTACGAGCGCGACGAAGCGCCCGACTCGCCCTTGCGGCTGCTCGCCGACCTGACGCACGAAGGCGATCGCGTGCTCGCCGCAAAGGGCGGCGACGGGGGACGAGGCAACGCCCGCTTTGCCTCGTCGACCAACCGGGCGCCCCGCCGCCACGAGCGTGGCTGGCCTGGGGAAAACAAGCACCTGCGCCTCGAGATGAAGCTGCTTGCCGACGTCGGCCTGGTCGGCTTCCCGAACGCCGGAAAATCGACGTTGATCTCGCGCGTCTCCGCGGCACGTCCGAAGATCGCGGACTATCCTTTCACCACGCTCACGCCGAATCTTGGGGTCGTGCGCTTGAGCGGCGACCGCAGCTTTGCAGTCGCCGACGTGCCCGGCTTGATTGAAGGCGCTCACCGCGGGCAGGGCCTCGGCCATCAGTTCCTCCGGCACCTCGAACGGACGAAGGTGCTCGTGCACCTGGTCGACGTGACGAGCGCCACCGGGCGCGATCCGGTGAACGATCTCGACACGGTACGCAAGGAACTCGAGCTCTTTCACCAGGCGCTCGCCGCGAAACCGCAAATCGTCGCGGCCAACAAGATGGACGCGGTTGACGATCCGGATCGTGTCGCCGCGCTCGAACGCCGCGCAGCGGAGCTGGGCCTGCCGTTCTTGCGCATCTCCGGCGCGAGCGGCGAGGGGCTGCCCGAGCTGCTCGAAGCCATGTGGCAGCGGCTCGCCGACAAGGACGCCCGACCGGACGAGAGCCCGCTGCCAGTCGAGGCGCCCGCGCGCGCATGAATCCGTCGAGACGGCTCGGCATTCTAGGCGGCATGTTCGATCCCATCCATCAAGGCCATCTCGATACGGGGGCGGCGGCGCAACGCGCGTTGGATCTGCGGGAGCTGCTGGTCGTGCCGTCGAACATTCCGCCGCATCGTCCGCAGCCGATTGCCAGCAGTCATCATCGATTCGCGATGGTCGCGATGGCCGTCGCGGGACACTCGGGATGGCGGGCCCTGGATGTCGAGCTTGGCCAGGCGACCCGTTCGTTCACATCGGATACGCTGCGGCACTTCCACACGATCGGATTTCTGCCCGCCGAGCTGTTCTTCATCGCGGGTGCCGACGCGTTTCTGGAGATCGCCACCTGGAAGGACTACCCCGCCCTGCTCGACCTCGCGCATTTCACCGTCGTCGCGCGGCGGGGTGTCAAGGTCTCGGAACTGCCCGCGCGACTGCCCGCACTGGCGTCGCGAATGCGGCGGGTTGACGTCGCCGCGACGTCCGCGGAACCCGCGGCCGCGTGGGCGGCGTCTCATGCCAGGTTGGATCAACCGGCCTCGATGGACGCGCCTGGCGATGCCGCGTTCGCGCAACCCGCAGGCGGCGGGCCCACGTGGATTTTTTTGATCGATGCCGCGACGGCTGATGTGTCATCCACGGCGATCCGTCAAGCGCGACTGGATCATCGATCGATCGCCGGAATGGTTCCGCCATCCGTCCAGCAACACATTGAGCAGCACGCGCTTTACACCGTACCGGCGCCGACCGACGGCGGCGGCTACGACCTATCGAGCGCGCAGGCAGGAAGGTTGCATGGCCAAGACTGAGAAACGTCAGAAAGCGCGACGACTGCCCAGGGAAGTCACCGATGCGGTCGCCGCGGCCGACGACAAGAAGGCGGTGGACATCACACTGCTCGACCTTCGCAAAGCGGCCGGGTTCGCCGACTACTTCCTGATCTGTTCCGGCACCAACGCGCGGCAGATTCGCGCCATCGCGGACGCAATCATGGAAGCGCTGGCCGCGGCTGGCTCGAAACCGGCGCACGTTGAAGGGTACGACCGATCCGAATGGATCCTGCTCGATTACTTCGATTTCATCGTGCACATCTTCGCGCCCGAGCCGCGCGTCTTCTACAGCCTCGAGCGACTCTGGGGGAACGCGGAGCGGGTCGAGCTCCCGACACCGACTCACACTCACCAGCCGCGGGCCGACAGCCAGCCGTCCGCAGCCGACACTCCCTAGTCGTCCAGCGACTGTGCGCCGCCATCGACCGACTCTGGTCGTGGATCAGGCCCGCGATCGGCGAACGGACACCGAGCACGGACGGCGCGCCCCTGCCTCATCGTCTCCGACCCGGTCGGTGGCCCGCATCGGCCAGACACGTCCCGATTCAGCCCGAAGGACTATTTCGTCGGCCTGGACCGCGCCCGAATATGAGGCGCTTGTCGGCGCTCTGCGACGCGGTCCTGAGCGTCGCGCTGTCTCCTGCGTGCGCGTCGTGCGAACGCCCACTCGAACATCCGACAGGTGGGCCCATCTGCCCCAGTTGCTGGCAGTCGATCCTCCCGCTCACGCCTCCGCTGTGCGATCGCTGCGGCGATCCGCTTCGTACGTGGCGCCTTTCCGTTCCAGCCTCTGAACCGTGTCCGCGATGCCGTCGCACCCGGCCGGCCATTCAGCGCGCCCGCGCCATCGGCGCCTACGACGGGGCGCTTCGCGCCATCGTTCATTCGTTGAAATACGACGGCCGGCGATCGTTGGCCGTGCCGCTTGGCGCCTTGATGCGCGACCGCGGCGCAGACGTTCTCGCGGGTGCGGCCTACGCGGTGCCGGTGCCGCTGCACCGCCGGAGGCGCCGCACACGCGGATTCAATCAGGCCGCCGATCTGGCGCGGCAGCTGCAAGTTCCCGTGCTCCGCGCGCTGCGCCGATCGAAGCCGACCGCGGCGCAAGCGAGCCTTCCGGCCGCGCGACGCCACCAGAATGTCCGTGACGCCTTCGTGGCCACGCGCAGAGCGCGGGCACTGCGCGGCGCCGTCGTCGTGTTGGTGGACGATGTGTGCACGACCGGTGCGACGCTGGAAGCCTGCGCTCGCGTGCTGAAGGAGGCCGGCGCGGCGGAGGTGCGGGCGATTACGGCGGCGCGAGTTGTGGGCCGACCACGCTGAGGACGTCGGCGGCAATCGCATCCTTCGAGCGCTCGCCGTCGAGCACCACCCAGCCGTTGGCTTCGGCCTGGCGATGGTAGCTGGCGCGCACGCGCCCAAGCAGGGCCAGGTCTCGTTCGTAGCGATCGCGATCGACCGCTTTGCGCTGGACCGCCGTTTCCGGAGCGATGTCGAGCAGGATCGTCAGCGTCGCGAGCGGCAGGAACTTCTGGATCTCGGCGAGCCAGATCGGATCGAGGCCTTGCGCCTCGCCGTACGCGATGCTCGACGCCATGTAGCGGTCGGCAACCAGTACGAGGCCGCCTCCGAGCCAGCGCTGGAGATCCGGCTTCCGCTCGTAGCGGTTCGCCACGTACAACAGCTGCATCACGTCGGGCTCGTAGTCGCGCTCGCCCTGCAGCGCGCGCGCGATTTCCTCGCCGATCGACGTGCCGTAGTCGGGGAACGACACCAGGCGGGCCTTCCGGCCTCCCTGTTTGAGCCAATCGCGCAAGCGCTCGGCCTGGGTCTGTTTGCCGCTCTGGTCGAGCCCTTCGAACACGATGAACATATGTCGTTACGCCCGCACAGATTGCGGCCTGCCTAAATGCAATGAACCACAACGGGCACACAGATCACGAAGAAGACCGAGCGATTCTTTGTGTTCTTCGTGTCTTTGTGGTTCCGGATTTCAACTCTCCAACGCGTTCTACTTTTTAGTTCTAAGTTCTAAGTTTCAAGAGCAAGCATGTCCTCGATTGTCTGGCGCCGACGAATCACGCGCCAGCGGCCCTCGTCGACGAGCACTTCCACGGGTAGCGGCCGGCGATTGTAGTTCGACGCCATGGCCGATCCGTACGCGCCGGCGTCTCGAATCGCGACGAGGTCGCCCACCCGGAGCGTGGGCAGGGACCGATCGCGGCCGACGACGTCGCTGCTCTCACAGACGGGGCCGACCAGCTCGTACTGCCGAGGGGCGTCGGCGCGCGCGGTCACCGCGTCGATTCGATGGAACGCCCCGTACAACGCGGGCCGCATCAGTTCCGTCATGCCGGCGTCAATCACCGCAAAGTCGCTCGTCGCATCGCGGGGCTTGAGATCGATGACCCGGGCGACGAGCACCGCCGATGGGCCGGTGATCGCGCGTCCGGGCTCGATCACAATCGGCAGGCCGCTCGCGCGGATCTCGCTGACAAGAGCGCCGACATAGGCCTCCGCGGACGGCACTTCGCGCCCGTCATACGAAATCCCGAGGCCGCCGCCCAGATCGACGTACTCGAGCATCACGCCCGCGGCCAGCAGATCGGTCGACAGGCGCGCCGCAACCGCCGCCGCGCGGCACAGCGGCTCGATCGTGGTGATCTGCGAACCGACGTGAAGGTGAACGGCCACCAACTTCAGCGCGCCGCGATTCGCGATGCCGCTGAACAGCTCGCGGGCCTCGTCCAAGGGGATGCCGAACTTGTTGATCTTGAGGCCGGTGGAAATATGCGGATGGCTCTTCGCATCGATATCCGGATTCACCCGGATCGCCACCCGGACGGTGGTACCCAGGCGCTCGGCAATCGCCTCGACCCGCGCCAGCTCTCCAGCCGATTCGACGTTGATGGCTTTCAGACCAAGGGGCACGGCGCGTTCCAGCTCGGCCATCGACTTGCCCACTCCGGTAAAGACGATCTCGCGGGCGGAGAACCCGGCGTGCCGTGCCAGATCGATCTCCCAAATGGAATTGGCGTCGGCCGAGCCGCCAAGGTTCTGGATGAGCCGGGCAATCGCGAGAGTCGAATTGGCCTTCAGCGCGTAGTGCAGCGCGTGGGGATAGTCGCCGAACGCCCGATCGATCGTCTGGAAGCGATCGCGCAGCGCCGCCGCGCTATAAATGTAGAGCGGCGTGCCCTCGGCCGCCGCGATGTCGGCCAGAGAGACGCCGTCGCACAACAGGTCCCCGTCATGCCGATAGAAGCCGTCAGGTGGAGGCAACGTGATAGGCTATTTTACTCATTCCGTTCATGTCCGATTCCCCGACACAAGCCGCGCCCTCCAGCGACGCCATCGAGGCCTTGATTCGACGATGCCTGCGAGGCGATCAGGCTGCATGGGAGAGCATCGTGCGCCAGTACCGGCGCAAGGTGTTCAACACCGCCTACAAGTTCGTCGGCCGGCACGAGCAGGCCGAGGATCTGACCCAGGACATCTTCCTCAAGATTTTCAAGTCGCTCGACACCTTCGACAGCCGGGCGAATTTTCAGACCTGGCTCATCAGCGTCAGCCGTAACCTCTGTATCGATCACTATCGACGGGTCCGCAAGGAACGCGAGACGATCGATCATCAGGTCGACGCCAACGAGCTCTCGCCGCTCTCGCATGAGCCGAGTCCGATGGCCGGGCTCGAGCGGCGCGATCGTGTGTCGCTGCTGCGCCACGCCATGGCGAAGCTGCCCGAAACACTCAGGACCGCCGTGTTGATGCGCGACATCCAGGAGATGACCTATCAGGAAATCGCCGACACGCTGCGGCTGCCTGAAGGCACCGTCAAATCGAGGATCAACCGCGGCCGCACCGAGCTTGCGCGCCACGTGAAACGGCTCGGGGGACCCGATGCCGTCATCTAGTCCCCGGGCGCCTCTGTCACGAGAATTCTTCGTCGTGGTTGGATCGGCCAAGGAGCACTATCGATGAACGTCACCACCGAACAGGCGGGCCGAGTCTCGATCGTCCGCGTCGGCGAGACCCGCTTGATGTACCCCATCCTCACCGATTTCGCGGCGACGGTCAGCGCGCTGCTGACCAGCGGCCACCGCGATGTCCTGATCGACCTCACCCCCGTCACCTACGTCGACAGCGCGACAATCGGCTGCCTGATGGATCTCTACCGGCAAGTGCACGCCGCGGGAGGACAGTTGAAGCTCTCCGGTGTGCAAAAACGGGTCGAGACGATGCTGACGTTGACCGGCGCCCAGAATTTCATCGAGATTCACGCCGACGAGCCGACGGCCGTCACCAGCTTCGGGGCATAGATCATGCGCATCATCAAGACGACTACCGGCGTGCCCATCACCTTGGACGGCGACGTGCTGGCGATCATGGAAGCGCTTTATCACGAAGTCACCGCGCGGCGGGAGCTGGAGCGATCGTTCGAGGACATGGTCAAGGAAATTCAGCACCTGATCGAGCAGATGGACGACAGCGAGCGGCGGACCTATCTGGCCGAGAGTCTTTTTCTCAGCACGGTGAAATACGAGAACGACAAACTGGACGCGTACTTGAAGAAGTTGAGCGAGAAGTCGTAACGCCATGTCTCTGAACTTCCTGGCGACCCGTTTCCAGTGCACGTGGCCCTGGAGCACGGCCGTGCTTCTCTGCGACGGGCGCATTGTCTGCGGCTGCGCCGACCCCTACGGCCATCGTCCGCTCGGAGACCTGCGGACGTCGACGCTGCACGACGTGTGGACGGGGCCGACGATCACGACGCTGCGATCGGACCTGAACGGCGGCGGCGCGAAGTTCTGCGGCGACTGCCCCCTCAAGCTGCCACTGGCCAAGGACGAGCGGCCGTTGGCGCGGCCGGTGTCTGCCGGCGAGCTGCCGTCGCGGCTGTATATCGAGTGCACGGCCGCCTGCAATATCTCGTGCACGGAGGCGTGCTGCGCCCCGGAAACCGGCATCACGCGGACGCGTCAGGCCGGGATGCTCGATTTCGACCTCTTTCGCCGGGCCGTCGACGAGGCCGGACCGTCGCTCGGACGCATCGATTTCTTTAACTACGGCGAGGCGTTTCTGCACAAGCGCGCCGTGGAAATGTGCGAGTACATCAAGACGAACTTCCCGCAGATCTATCTCTACACGAGCACCAATGGCCTCGCGCTCTCCGAGGCGCAAGCAAGGCGGCTGGTGCATTCAGGCATCGATGAAGTGACGTTCTCCATCGACGGTGCGTCGCAGGAAACCTACGTGCAGTACCGCCAGCGCGGCCGGTTCGACCTGGCGATCTCGACGCTGCGCGCGATGGCCGACGAAAAGCACCGCGCGGGACGCGACGTGCCATTCCTCAACTGGCGCTACATCCTGTTCAAATGGAACGACGCTGACACCGAGATGGATCGGGCGCGGCAGCTCGCGGTCGAGCTCGGCGTCGACCGCTTGAGCTGGGAGTTGACGGATCATCCCGAGGGTGCCTACTCGCGCCGGTTCGCCCCCGGATCGGCTGACCTGGCGTCGATCAAACATGAAGTCTGGGACGACAACGGCCTCGGCAACGCCATCCCAGGAGCAACTCCACGCGCCCGTATCGACGTGCGCACGCTGATCCCGGATGTGCCGCTGGTCGCTCGAGTCGGACAGCCGCTGCAGGTCAGCACGCGCGTGCACAACCTGTCGGCGCGGCCGTTTCCGGCGCAGGCCAGCTACGGCCGCCGGCTCGTGCGCCTCGGCGCGCAGCTCTGCGACGCCGGCGGCACGCTCATCAACCGTGATTTCGCCCGGGCGTGGCTGCCGCAGACGCTCGGACCCGGCGACGCGCTGGACGTGCCGATCGAGATTCCGGCGCCCGATGAGCCCGGACGCTACACGCTGAAGTTCGATCTCGTGAACGAAGGGGTCGACTGGTTCGAGCGCTGCGGCTCACCCACCACGACGAGAACACTGCTGGTGCAATAGCGCGTCACGGTCGACGGTCTGAAGGAATGGCCAGAAGACCAACCACCGCGAATTTTGGAACCACCAAGATCACCAAGGTGTTCTCCGCTCTGGAGAACACCCTTGTGGCCTGCTCTTGTGCTTCGACCTGCAGTGGTGTGGGGATTGCTAGTTGGCGAGCCGCGGCGCGGCGTCCTTGACGGTCAGGCCCACCGGCACCGCAGTCGTGTCGATTGGCGCCTCGACGAGCCGCCACGCGTGCGTGTCTTCGAGAATCTTGGCCGCGAACTCCGTGTGCAGGGCATGGCCGGCGCGATGCGCGACGAGGTGGCCGATCACCGGATAGCCGACGAGGGCCAGGTCGCCAATCGCATCGAGGATCTTGTGGCGGACGAACTCGTCTTCGAAGCGCAGCGCGTTGTTGAGCACGCCGGTCTCGCCGAGCACGATGGCGTTGTCGAGCGACCCGCCGAGCGCCAGCCCGTTCTGCCGCAGCATTTCCACGTCCTTCAGGAACGTGAAGGTCCGCGCCGGGGCAATCTGCTCGACGAACGACTCTTCGTTGATCAACAGGGTGCGCGACTGATGCCGGAGCAGCGGATGGTCGTAGCTCACGCTGTAGGTCACCTTGAAGTGGTCCGACGGATAGAGCGCGATGCGCTTGTCGCCGCGCGAGATCGCGATCGGCCGGATGATCTTCAGGTACTTGCGCGGGGTCTGCAGTTGCTTGACCCCAGCCTCCTGCACCAGGTAGACGAACGGTGCAGCGCTGCCATCCATGATCGGCACTTCGGGCGAGTTCAGCTCGACGATGACGTTGTCGATGCCCATGCTGACCAGTGCGGCCAACAGATGCTCGACCGTCTCGACCGAAACTTCCTCCCGCGCCAGACCGGTCGCGAGCTGAATTCCCGCCAGGTTCTGGACCATCGCGGGCACTTCGTGGTGCCCGATGTCAGTCCGACGAAACCGGATCCCGAAGTCTGCCTGAGCAGGCTTGAGCGAAAGCGTGACTTTATTGCCGGAATGAAGACCGATTCCGACACAAGAAATTCGACGACGAAGCGTGCGCTGTAGGTCCATTAGCCTCTCGGTCATTGAGGGGCGATCCGGCCAAGGGCTAGCAAAAAGGATACCCGCCTAGCTCCTGGACGATTGGAACCTGTAACCTCATGAATGGAAGTACCTTAGAGAGCTATGACCACTGCGCGACGCAAGCTGTCCCATCGCACGTGTGGTATTCCGACCACAGGCAAAAGTGCGAAAGGCGTGGTAATCCTACCACGGCGCCCTCAACTCGCCGACCTCATTCGTACTCCACCTTCAGGGACAAGCGCCGACACCAGAAACCGGCCCGTCGCGGACAGTTCCTGTTCGGCGACCTCTTCCGGTGTTCCGGCGGCGATGATTCGGCCGCCCGCGGCGCCCCCTTCCGGCCCGAGGTCGATCACGTAATCGGCAGATTTCACGACATCGAGATTGTGCTCGATGACCACGATCGTGTTCCCCTGATTGACGAGCTTGTTCAAGACGTCGAGCAGCTTGCGGGTGTCTTCGAAATGCAGACCGGTGGTCGGCTCGTCGAGGATGTACAACGTTCGGCCGGTGCCCCGCTTCGACAGTTCTTTGGCGAGCTTCACCCGCTGCGCCTCGCCGCCAGACAGCGTCGTCGCCGACTGACCCAGCTTGATGTAGCCGAGGCCCACGTCCTGGAGCGTGCGCAGCTTGTTGAACCCGGCCGGAAAATTCTCGAGCAGCGGCAGCGCTTGATCGACGGTGAGGTCCAGCACCTCCGCAATCGAGCGGCCCCGATACTTGATGGCCAGGGTCTCCGCGTTGTATCGGCGGCCCTTGCACAGCTCGCAGGTCACGTAGACGTTCGGCAGGAAGTGCATTTCAATCGCGATGACGCCGTCGCCCTGGCACGCCTCGCAGCGGCCGCCTTTGACGTTGAACGAAAATCGGCCCGGCTTGAAGCCCCGGGCTTTCGCCTCGGGCATCATCGCGAACAAATCACGGATGAACGTGAACAGCCCGGTGTAAGTCGCCGGGTTTGAACGCGGCGTCCGGCCGATCGGTGATTGATCGATCTCGATGACCTTGTCGATGAGCTCGATCCCTTCGATGCGGTCGTGCAGCCCGGGTTCGGCGCCCGCACGGTAGAGCGTGCGCGCCAGCGCGGTATAGAGGATGTCGTTGACGAGCGTCGACTTGCCCGACCCGCTGACGCCGGTGACGGCCGTCAAGACGCCGAGCGGGATCCTGACGTCGATGTTCTTCAGGTTGTTCTCCCGTGCGCCGCGGATCACCAGGTCACCCCGCAACTGCGGCCGCCGCGCTGCCGGGGTGGCGATCGCGCGCGCGCCCGTCAGATAGGCGCCCGTGACGGACCCTTCGGGTTCTTGCGCGCTTTCCATCAGCGCCTTCGGCGTCCCCTGGAAGATCACGTGTCCGCCATGCTCGCCGGCGCCGGGCCCGAGGTCGATCACGTAGTCGGCGGTTCGAATCGTCTCCTCGTCGTGCTCGACGACAATGACGGTATTGCCGAGATCGCGCAGGCGCGCGAGCGTTCCGAGCAGCTTGCGGTTGTCGCGCTGGTGCAGCCCGATCGAGGGCTCGTCGAGGACGTAGAGCACGCCGGTGAGATTCGCACCGATCTGGGTCGCGAGACGAATGCGCTGCCCCTCGCCGCCCGACAGCGAGGTCGCGCTGCGGGCAAGCGTCAGGTAACCGACGCCCACGTCGTGCAGAAACCGGAGCCGGTCCTGAATTTCGCGGAGGATGCGATCGGCGATGATCCCCTCCCGGTCGGTCAGCTCGAGGCGCTCGAACACCGTCAAGGCCTCGCCGATCGGCAGGTTGACATAGTCCGCGATCGTGCGCCCCTTCACCCGCACGGCCAGGCTCTGCACCTTGAGCCGATCGCCGCCGCACGTCGCACACGCGCGAAAGGCGCGATACACGTCGAGCTCTTCCTGAACGGCCCAATTGCCGGCGTCGTAGCGGCGCCGCAGATTCGGAATCAGCCCCTCGAAAACGCTCTTGCCCGCGCTGCCGCCGAACAGGACGACGTCGCGTGACTTGCGCGGCAGCTTGCCGAACGGCACGGTGAGATCGATGCCGAAGTTGCGGCTCAGCTCCTGCAGCGTCGCACGGACCAGCTTGCGATCGCCTTTGCCCCATGGCGCAAGCGCGCCGTCGGCCAGCGACTTGGCCTCGTCCGGCGCGACGCGCTGAGGATCGAAATCAATCGTCGCACCGAGCCCCTGGCAGGCGGGGCACGCGCCATGCGGCGAATTGAAGGAAAAGGCCCGCGGCGTCATTTCCGGCATGCTCACGCCGCAATCCGCACAGGCGAGCTTGCGCGAGAACAGCCGGTCGCCCGCGTCGAACGAGTTGATGACGACAATGTCGTCGGCGAGGTTGAGCGCCATGTCGACCGATTCAGTCAGGCGGCGCTCGATACCGCCCCGGACAATGAGTCGATCGACCACCAGCTCGATGGTGTGGTTGCGACGGCGATCGAGCTTGGGATCGTCTTCAAGCGATCGGAACTGACCGTCGATGCGGGCCTTCGTGAAGCCGCGCGCCCGCAGCGCCGCGAGCTCTTTCTTGAACTCCCCCTTGCGGCCGCGCACAATCGGCGCCAGCACGTTGATCCGCTCGTCTTGCGGATAGAGCATCACCATGTCGACGATGCGCTCGAGTGATTGCGACGTGATCGCTTTACCGCAGGTCGGGCAGTGCGGGACGCCGATATTGGCGAACAGCAGCCGGAGGTAGTCGTAGATCTCCGTGACCGTCCCGACCGTGGAGCGCGGGTTGGAGCCGGTCGTTTTCTGCTCGATCGAAATGGCGGGCGACAGACCGTCGATGACATCGACGTCCGGCTTCTCCATCTGCTCAAGAAACTGCCGCGCGTAGGCGGAGAGCGACTCCACGTAGCGGCGCTGTCCCTCCGCGTAAATCGTGTCGAAGGCGAGCGACGACTTGCCCGATCCCGAAAGACCGGTAATCACGACGAGCTTGCGCCGCGGGATGTCCACGTCGATGTTCTTGAGGTTGTGGACGCGGGCGCCGCGAACCGTAATCCAATCGTGGGCCATAACCTCTGTTGCTCGCTGGGGCTTTCAGCCCGTGGTGAAATCTGGCTGCATTCGACGGGCGATGCATCCCCGCCGGCTGCGTTGCCCCTCGCTCAAATACTCCCGGTATTCTCGGTCGTCGCGCCTTGCCCGCGGGGCGCCTCGCCCGCCTCGGTGCGACGCCAGACTGTCACCACGGGCTGCGAGGACCGCCGGTTGTAGAGTCGGGATTGGTTGAACTATCCCGGTGACAAATTCGGCGAATCGCCAAACAACTATCGTAGCACCGGCGGCTCGGCAACGGGCCCATCGGATGCCTGGATTGGTGGGGCACATCCCTCTTGAACGAGCCGCCGTTCCCGTTCTCGTGTCAAGATGACGCGCTGTCTCAGGCGGTAGTACGCGTTCCTTCCTGGCAGGAGTAGATGATGCCCAGCTCGCGACGGACCAGTGAGCGGTTCCTGCAGCAGCAGGACCATGTGACCCTGCTGCCGACTGAAACTGTTTCGGCCACGACAACAAAGCGGCCGGCAATGGTTTCGAGGAGACGGTCCTCGAGGTCGGCTTGCGCGGCGATGCTCGGGCTGCTGCTCGTCTTCGCGTGGTCGCCCGCGGCGCCGTCCGTCCTTCCGGGTCGGTCGTCCGGCTCGGTCGCGGCCGGGGCGCCCTTCCCCGCCCTGGCGAACGCGGCCACGGCCCTGCCGGAACGCCTGAGCGACCAGGAGTTCTGGACGCTCATCTCGGACATCTCCGAGCCGGGCGGCTACTTCCGCATCACGGATAACTACACGTCCAACGAACGGGAAGTCGGACAACTGGCGAGCATGCTGCGCGAGACCGGCGTACAGGGCGGCGTGTACCTGGGCGTTGGTCCAGAGCAGAACCTGTCCTACATCGCGGCAATCCGTCCGGCCATGGCCTTCGTGATCGACATCCGGCGTCAGGCGGTGGTGCAGCACCTGCTGTTCAAAGCCGTATTCGAGCTCTCGGCCGACCGGGCGGATTTCATTTCGCTGCTCTTCTCGAAGCCACGCCCCGCTGGACTGACGCCGACGACGCCGATCCAGCAGATCTGGAACGCCTACGAGTCGATGGCGACCGACCGGACCGCGGCCGAGAAGAGCTATGAGCGCATCGTTCAGCAGTTGACCGGCTCGCATGGATTCACGCTGACCGCCAATGAGTCTTCGCAGCTCGAGTCGGTCTTCCACGCGTTTCTCCGGTACGGACCGGCGATCTCGACGCGGGGGTCATCGTCCGGTCAACGCGGCGTCGGCAACAACATGAACTTCGCCGATTTGACCGGCTGGTCGTTCGACGCGGCAGGTCAACCGCAAAGCTTCCTGTCGACGGAGGAGAATTTCAGCTACGTCAAATCGCTCGAGCAACGGAATCTGGTGGTGCCCGTCAGCGGCGACTTCGCAGGTCCCAAGGCGATCCGCGCCATCGGCGCCTACCTGCGCGCTCAAGGCGGGATCGTGAGCGCGTTTTACCTGTCGAACGTCGAGCAATACCTCTTCCAGGACAGAAAGGACCGCGCCTTTTACGACAACCTCGCGATGCTTCCCACTACCGAGAAGAGCGTCTTCATCCGGCCCTACTCGATGCGCGTTCGCGGCAGTGGGGACTCCCACCCGCTCTGCGCGATCGACGATTTCCTCAGCGGAGTCCGTGCGGGACGGGTCTCCTCGAACAACGACGCACTCGCATGCGCACGTTGATACGCGGGAATAGGACACGACACGAAAACCCTTCTCATCCTGATCTTCTCGGTCTTCTTCGTGATCTTTGTGCCCCTTGTGGTTCCCTATCTAATTTCGGAACGCGCTCTTAGGGCCCGCGGCAGAATAGGGTGTGCATTGTGGGCGGCGAGGCGCCCGCCCGGCAAGGCGCGAGGAGCGCGCATACCGGGCGTATGCAAGTGACGAGCAACGCAGCCCGGCCGGGATGCATCGGCGGCCACAATGTGCACCTTATTCTGCCGCAGGCCCTTAGATGAGGGCCCGAAGGGGAATCAGGCTGAGCCCGAACGCCGCGCGCTCCTCGACGGTTGGCTGATCGCGCACGCGGGCGTCCGCGAGGCGGAGGAGCTCTTCCGGCGACGGAATGTTCACGATTTGGCCGGGGCCCTCGGCCGGGAGGACGTAGAGCGCTGCGCCGGCGAACAGCACGCTGTCCGCCGCCACATCCAGGGCGAAGAGCGGCTCGCCGGATGGCAGCGCGCACACGATCGTCCACCGCGACGAGCCGATCGCGCCAAGCGTTCCGTCTGCAGAGACCGCGAGATCGGTCAATTGACTCGCGAAGCTCCCGGGATTCCATGCGGCCGTCTGCTGTGTATGGCCCTGCCGATCGGCCGCGGGCTTCGGTGGCGAGGAGACCGGCAGCACGCCGGACGGCGCGGAGGTCGCCTCGGCAGCCGATCCGACAACCGTCACCCACGCCGAGCTCTGGCGTCCCGCGAGGACGAACCGCCCGCCCGGATCGATCGCGACCTTCACCCCGCTCACGACGCCGGCCTGCTTGCCGGTACCTGTATCCCACACGAAGGACCGGCGTCCCCCAAGCGATCCCGTGGCCACGACTGCGCCATCGTCTGAAATGGCTACTGAACAGTACGTGTCACCTTCTTCGTCGTCGTGCTCGCCAAAGCGTGCTGCCAGGCCGCCGGAGTCGGCGTCGTAGACCTCGATGAACGTTCGTCCGCACGCCACCAGCCATCGTGCGTTGGCGGAAAAGGCCGCGGCGCGAAATGATCGATGCTCACCGCCGGGAATCGCAACGATCTTCCCGCCTGCCGTGACGATCCGTAGAGGCGCCGCGAGAAGTTGCCGACGAGGCGGCCCGACCGCTATTGCCATCAGTCGCGGCGGCGATTGCGGCACGGCGGCGTCCGATTGCCCGGCGGTGCCTTCCTCAACCGAAGCGATCGTCAGGATCGATCCGGGCGATCGCAGCTTCCAGACGACAAGTTGATCGTGGTTCCAGAGGACGGCTCGCTCGCCGACGACGGCGTGCGACCAGTCCCGCTGCTCGCGAGGCAATGACCCGCGGACGACTTTCGGCTGGGGCCAGACCGCGCCGACGGCTCCCGATTGTTCGGAGGAAACGTGACGGACGCGCTGCACCATCACCGTCTCCCCGCCGAGATCCCCTTCGAATACTCCCTTGCTCGTCCGCCACGCAATGCGGCCCGGATCGTTCGAGAAGCGGGCGTCCCGAATCTCCTCCTTGACGTCGAATGACTTCACGTGGGCGCCCCTGGCCGTGTCTGTGACCTCAAGTGTGGGCGGGACCGTTTGACCGAGACCGTGTCGTACTTTCGCCACACGGGTTCCATCCCGCGACACCGCCAGGACTCCTTGCGACAAGTCGGGATCGCGCCGCAACACCCGGCCGTCGGAAAGCGCGACCCACGTCCCTCCGGCGTCCGTGCACACGAGAACTCGATCGCTGGCGCTGAATACGGATTGCACCACCGTCCCTTCGATGTCGATGCGCCACACGGCGTCGGGACGGTCGAGGTCCCATTTCTCGACGGCCAACTTCACCGGCGCCGGCGGCGCCGATTCTTGGCGACGGAGCGGTGACACTCGAGTCGTCGCGGGCTCCGGCGGGCGGAAGGCCACGCCCGTGCTCACCGTCAGCAGATTCAACGCATCGGTCAGGTGAGCCGTCTGGAGGCCGGGGATATCGAACGCACGGAGCGCCTCTTCAGCCTCGTGCCAGACGAGCGCGTCGTGCAGACATCGTGCGACCCTGGGCGTCAGCGCGATCTCGTGTGCAACCGCAGTCGCCAACGCAAGAGCCGTCTCTGGCTGGATCTTTGGCAGATCCGCCAGGAGGATCTGCGACGCCACGGCGTCCGCACGCGCCTGGTCTGCCTGTCTGGCCGCATCGATTGACGCCTGCAGAAACGCTTGCTCGTCGGGCGAGAGGTCGGCGTCGCGTGCCACACCTCGCGTGCGCTCTCCGGACCAGAGATACCGTGTCGCGCGTTCGGCACGCGCCCAGGCGCCCGCGTCGCGCCCCAGGTCACGCCGGAGCTCCAGCTCGACCCGCTGCCCGCGGATGGCCTCGGCGAGCGGCGGCCACGACTGAAAGAAGGCTTCGTGTGCGACCTCGACGACGGCATCACCATCGACCCGCGAGGTGAGCAGTCTTCGACTCACGAACAGATCGAGAACGCGCCGCTGGTCCTCCGAAAACGACGACATCGACCGACGCCGACGAACCGGACGGCCCGCGTCGTCAACGGTCACGAGGCCGAGCAGCAGTTGAACAACGGCGTCGCTGGCCGTCCCGGTGGCCGCGACGGTCTCTTCGAGAGCCGCATCCGCCTGTTGAGCGAGCGCATGCTTCACGCCGCCAAGCTCGCGATAGCGATCGGCGCTGAGCGTGTCGCCGCGGCGCTTCTCGGCCGCGAGCTCGCGGAGCACGAACGACAGAAACGGCAACGCCAGGCCGTCGGTCGTTTCGGCGATGAGGGTGGCGACGAGCGGGTCGGGGACGTGGATGCCGGCGACGCGCGCCGGGCCTTTGACGACTTCGACGAGCTCCGCGGTGCCAAGCGGCGCCAACAGGTACGGCACCACTGATTGTGACGGACGTCCCCACAGCTTCTGGATCCGCGACACGGAATCCGATCGCAGCGTGCCGACGACGCTGACGACCAGTGCGGTGGCCGATACGGCCTTCTCGATCCAGGCCAGGAACGCCTGCGCGTCGGAGACCGGCGTCCGAGTTGTCAGTTCTTCGAACTGATCGACGACGATGAGCACGCGTGAGGCGCTGGGACGGCAGGCAAGCGCCAGATCGGCGACCAGCGTATCGGGGTCGTCATGCACCCGCTGTCGGACGGTGGCAAGGTCGGCGGCAGCGTTCGCCTGCCGAAATGTCTTGGCAATCTGAAAGGCGAGCGCCGCGAAGGGCGCGTCGCCGGGAAAGAACGCGGGCAGCACGAGCCACTCGTCGCGGCGCGCCAGAGCCGGCATCAACCCGGCTCGGACGACCGACGACTTGCCGCTGCCCGACGGCCCCACGACCAGAAGCGGATGCCTCTCGGAGCGCGCGGCCGGCGTTGACAGCAGCCTGACGAGATCCGCGATCTCCCGCGTTCGCCCGAAAAACACCGCGGCATCGTCCGCATCGAACGCCTCGAGGCCACGATAGATCGGACGGTCGGGATTCCAGGCGCGGCCGCCGGGTGCATCGAGCGCACGCAGCCGCGCCGCCAGCCTCGGAAGCGCCGGGTCGAGTCCGCCCGACGCGTCGACGTAATGGATTGCGGTCAGCAGCGGATGCTGCACATTCTTTTCGAGCAGCAGCGGAAAGACCGTCACACCGCGGGAGCGCGCGATCGCCAGCTCGGCAAAGCACCAGTGCGAGTCGAGATACGCGGTCGACACTACCGCTACGACGGCGTCGGTTCGATGCAGCTCGTCGTAGAGACGCGCTTCCCAGTTTTCGCCGGGTGCAATGCCCGCATCGGGCAGGCAGTCCATGAACACGTCGTGGCCTTCGGCGGCCAACGCGGCCTCGACCGCATGGGCCACAGGCTCGTCGACGCGACGGTAGCTGAGGAAGAGTCGGGCCAAGACGCGTTAGTGTCCCGTCTCGGACGCTCGTTGGCAAGTTTCCCTGGTGGCGCCGGCAGAAGCCGGTTGAAATTGACCGCCGAGCAGACCGAGCCCACCAAGCACACCGAGACGGAAGGCGTCGCTTTCTTTCAGATCTTCGACCAGGACGGGAAATTCATCGATCAGTGGAAGCAGTTCGGCCGGCCGAGCGGCGTCTACATCGACAGGAACGACATCCTCTACGTCGCCGATTCGCAAAGCAACGCCACGCAGAATCCCGGCTTCACGCGCGGGGTCAGGATCGGCAGCGCCAAAGACGGCAAGGTCACCGCCTTCATTCCAGACACGCATCCGGATCCCGACCGGAACAACAACGCCGGCGCGGAAGGCGTCTCGGCCGACGCCAGCGGCAACGTTGACATCGGCGATGTCACCGGCATGGAACTGAAGAATTACGCGCGCTCGAAGTAGCGATCAGCCAACTATTCATAAAACGCCGGCGCCTTCGTCAGCTTCGCGTGGGTCGGCTTGTCGTGCTCGATCCACATCACGGCGCCGGTCTTCTTCATGAAGTCGTCCATCGCCGCACGGCTCACCGCGGACTGATCCTGGTTGAACTCGAAACTCGGAAATCGCTTGAACGTCCGCTCCTCGGGATAGTGGTACAGATCTCCCGCGAGCAGCAGCGGACCTGTTTTTGCCAGTTTCACGTACAGCGCCTGGTGACCCGGCGTGTGGCCCGGCGTAGTTTTCAGAACCACCGTGCCGTCGCCGAAGACGTCGTGGTCCTCGTTGTGGAGCACAATCGTCTTGCTGCTTTTCAGCGCGCTGTAGTGATCGGGCTTGATGATGCCCTGTGGCTTTTCGGCGAACATCACGTCGCGGTCCGCCTGCTGCACGATCCAGGTGGCGCCCGCGAAGGCATTCGCGTTCGCCGTATGATCCGAGTGGTAATGCGACAGCGCCAGATACGTGATATCGGCCGGCCGGTAGCCCATCGCCGCCAACTGCGGCACGAGCGGCCTGGTCGCAGTCGAGATCCCTTCGGTGACCGGTGTGCCGTCGGCCTTGAGGGCCGCGTCCGGAATCACGCCGACGTCCCACATCAGCGTGCCCTTCGGATGCACGATCAAGTAGCAGGTGACGACGAAATCAACTTCGGCGAGCTCTTCTTTCTTGAAGGTGAACAACGCTGGATCGAGCCCTTTGATACTCCCGCAGTCGAACACGTACAGCCTGGGCGACGAGGGGGGATTCGGTCGCGGCTGTGCGGCGAGCATGGATCCGGCCGCCGCAGCAGCCAGGACCATCGCCATCACACTCAAGAGTCGGAAACGCTTCATCGTCATCGACCTCTCTCCAGGAGCACTGTTGCCGGTGTTCACCACTGACCGACAGGAAACGCGGAGTCCGAAACATCCCTACCGCGCCACGACGTCGAACTCGATCTTGACCTCGTCCTTCACTTTCACCGTGCCGCCGGCGATGCTGATCGGACTGATCCCGAAATCGCGCTGCTTCACGGTCACGCTTCCCCGATAGCGGCCATTGCTGCGGGTCGTGGCAAACGAGACGTCGCGCGTCTGCCCGTGGATCGTCAACCGGCCGGCGACCGTCCACGCGTCGGCGCCCTTCGGCTGGATCGCCGTCGATTCAAACGCAATCGACGGGAATTTCTCGACGTCGAGAACCTCCGGACCGACCATCCGCGCCTGGACGTCCGCCCGCTTGCCAGCCGACAGCTTCGGGTCGCGCACGCGCAGATCGGCCGCGCGCACGTCGATCGACACCGAGGAAGGGGCACCCTCGTCGATCGTGCCGGCCGCGAGCGTCGCGTCGATGACGTGGTCGTCGGCGAGCGCGGAAAAGAGGCCCGACTTGTAGACATACACAGTCAACGTCGATTTCTCGGCGTCGAGCTGCCGCCGCTCGGCGTGTAGCACGAGGGGAGCGGCCGCGACGCCAAGCGACGCGGCAAGTATCATGGCCAACGCCGCCGGGCGACGTCTGCACGACCGAAGGGCCCGCGCGAGAACAACGTTTGCCCACCAAGCCAACGTGAGCGTTGCCCGGGTCCTAGCGGCAGCGCTCGACCACGCACACGCCAGCGACATCGCGACGCTATGAGTCATTCGCCATCGGCCGTTCGCCATCGCCATTAGCATTGGCCCCCGCCGCCCATGTTATTGTTCGGCCGTTCCGCTGTCGACAGGATTTCACCCAGCGCCGCGGCCCAGCAGCGATCCATGCGCACACAACTATTCAGAACCAAGAGCCTCGACGCGATTCTATCGGACGGCGAGTCTCCACAGCATCAGCTCAAACGCACGCTCGGCGCCTTCGACGTCGTCATGCTGGGCATCGGGGCCATCGTCGGCGCCGGTATCTTCGCGACCATCGGCACCGCGGCGGCCGGCGACGCCGCGCGGCCAGGCGCGGGGCCGGCACTCATTCTGTCGTTCGTGCTCACCGCCGTCGCCTGTGGCTTCGCGGCATTGTGCTACGCCGAGTTCGCCGCGATGGTGCCAATCTCGGGCAGCGCCTACACCTACGCCTACGCCACGCTCGGGGAGCTGGTGGCCTGGATCATCGGCTGGGACCTGATCATCGAGTATGCCGTCGGCAACGTCGCCGTCGCGATCAGCTGGGGCAACTACTTCAAGACGCTGGTGTCGGGGTTCGGGATCATCATCCCCGATTGGCTCTCGACCGACTATCGGACCGCGGCCCACATCCCCGGCCTGTTCGCAAGCGCTCCGCACATCTTCGGCATCCCGATCGTCTTCAACATCCTGGCGTTCGGGATCGTCGCCGCGATCACCATCCTGCTCGTCATCGGCATTCGCGAGAGCGTCACTGTCAATACGGGGATGGTGCTGCTGAAGCTCGTAGTGCTGGGATTTTTCGTCGTGGTCGGCTGGAACTATGTGCACGCCGCCAATTTCCGGCCTTTCGCGCCCAACGGGTGGGCCGGCGTGCAGTCGGGCGCGGCGATTGTGTTCTTTGCCTACATCGGGTTCGACGCGGTCTCGACCGTGGCCGAAGAAACGCGGAACCCGAAGCGCGACCTGCCGATCGGGATCATCGGCTCGCTGATCATCTGCACCTTCATCTACATCATCGTCGCCGTAGTATTCACCGGCATCATTCCCTACGACGTCCTGAGGCAGAAGCTGGCGACCGAACAGGCCGAGCCGCTGACCATGGCGCTGCAATACGCCGACATCGGGAAATGGAGCAACCTGTTTGTCGGCATTGTCGCCTTCGGCTCCGTCGTCGCGCACACCGCCGTGCTGCTGGTGTTTCAGCTCGGCCAGCCGCGGATCTTCTTCTCGATGGCGCGCGACGGACTGCTGCCGCCGACCTTCGCGCGTGTCCACCCCCGTTTCCGCACGCCGTACGTGACGACGATTCTGACCGGGGTCGCGGTCGGCGTGTGCGCGATGTTCACCAGCATCGACGAGATGGTGGACCTGACGAACATCGGGACGCTGTTCGCGTTCGTCCTCGTCTGCATCGGGATTCTGGTGCTGCGCAAGCGCGATCCCGATCGGCCGCGCGCCTTCAAGACGCCATGGGTGCCGCTCGTCCCGGTGCTCGGCGTTCTGTCGTGCTTGTACTTGATGTTCGGCCTGCCGTGGATTACGTGGCTGCGATTTGCACTGTGGCTGATCGTCGGGTTGGTCGTGTATTACGCCTATGGCTACCGAAAGAGCGGACTGCGTTCCGCCTGAGCATTTCTTGCCAGCAACCGGGCGTGCTCTCTTGAACCACAAAGCACACGAAGATCACGAAGGTCGGTGCACTCCGCCCTGGAAAACGACTCGTGGTCTGTGGTTCGACTGACTCGCGACAGCGAGCGGCCTGCGCCGGGCTGAGCGTTGAATCGCGATGGAACCGGAATCGGCGGTCAGGAAGACCGCGGCAGCCGATACGCCGTCTCATTGGAGCACACGACGAAGCCGCCGCGCGGGTCGAAGGCGACGCCAATGAGGTTGGGGCCGGCGAGC
Source organism: Acidobacteriota bacterium (assembly GCA_040007095.1). Lineage (GTDB taxonomy): Bacteria > Acidobacteriota > Vicinamibacteria > Vicinamibacterales > CAVVIG01 > JBDTVS01. The sequence goes on along the minus strand of JBDTVS010000099.1, from coordinate 2,464 downwards.
ACGAGCTCCGGCGCGCCGGTGGACGACAGGCGATACAGTCCGCTGCTTCCGGCCAACGCTTCGACGACACACAGCGCACCTTGTGCGTCGAAGCCCAACCCCTGAGGACGGCCGAATCGTTCGGGCAGAGCCTCGACCGTCCCGTCCGGCGCGATCCGGTAGATCGCGTCGTAGGTCGACAGTGTTGGTGCGGTTACATACAGCGCGCCGTCGGTCGCGAGCGCCAGATGAAACGCCGCAACGCTCGCCGGCAGAGACGCAAACGCGTCCGCATGCCCCGCGTGATCGACCTTCAGAATGGTTCCGGAGCGATCCCCGACAAACAGGGTGCCGTCCGGAGCGAAGGCCAGTCCGCACGCGACACCCAGATCGCTGGCAAACGGCGTCACCGAACCATCGTCGGACACTCGATAGACGATGCCCTCGAACCGGCTGGAGACGAAGAGCCGGCCCTCCGGATCGATCGCCATCGAAGTTGGGTTCACGATCCCGGACGAAAACGTTTCCCGCATTCCGTTCGGACGCACCCGGAAGATCGAGACCGGCACCTCCTGACCGCGCGAACCGCTGTAGGTCACATACAGGTTGCCATCGGAGTCGAAGACCGGATTATCGACTTGATGCAGACCGGTCGCACACGGCGTGGCGAGGTTCACGAACGCGCCGGGCCCGCCGACGCCGTCGATGCGCACCACCGTCGGTCCGCTCTCGGTCCGCGGCGGCACGACGACGTCCAGCCTCGTCGTCGACGCGTAGACAACGCGCGCGCGATCGTCGCCGAGCCACACGTCGGGCAGCCGCGGGCCGTCGAGATCGAAGCCGACACCCTCGATCGTGATGCGACCGCCTTCGATGGCGGCGCCGGGACGGATGGTCGTGATCTGGGCTTGGACAGGCACGAGGCCTCAAGTCTGAAGTCGAGAGTCGGAAATCTGAAGCCTGAAGCGCAACGCCTGAAAAGACCGGAGGCCTTTTGCCGCTAGGTATCGTCCAGCTCGACGTTCCAGTACAAATAGTCCCGCCAGCTCTCCGGCGCGTGACGCAGGCCCACTGTGATTCGAAGCGCCGGCGCGGACTCGGGACGTTTCGGCACGCGTCGTAGATGCATCCCGGCCTCGGCCGGAGTGCGGCCGCCCTTCTTGCGGTTGCACATCACGCAGCACGTGACGATGTTCTCCCAATCCTTCCGGCCGCCCTGGGCAACCGGCACCACGTGATCGAAGGTGAGCTCGCTTGTCGGGAACGCCTCGCCGCAATACTGGCAGCTGCTGTGGTCTCGTGCGTAGATATTCGCGCGGGAGAACGGCACGTAGTCGAAGCGGCGTTTGATCTTGATGTAGCGCAGCAGCCGGATGACCGACGGGAGCTTGATGCTGAACGACACCGCCCTGATTTCGCGGTCGTAGACGTCGATGACCTCGACCTTGCCCTGGCACAGCAGCGTAATCGCCTTTTGCCAATGGACGATCTTCAGCGGTTCGTAAGTGGCGTTGAGCAGCAGCGTCTGTTCCATGTGAAAATGGCGACCAGCCGAGCGTCAATGAATTCTGCCCGACCGCCGCGAGGGGTGTCAAGACAGTGACATCGCAAACACCTTGTAAAAAGGGCGGTTAGCGGCACTGTTCGGCCCGCCGGCACCCGCCGATAGACTGTCATGATGCGCCGCATCCCAGCAGCCCGTGGTGAAAGTCCGACGTCGCACCGAGGTGGACGAGGCGCCCTGATCGCAAGGCGCGAAACGCGAGAATACGGGGAGTATTTGAGCATTGAGCAACGCCGCGAGGCGCGGGGTCCCCAACGCGGCACCCGCGTTGGGGTGCAGAAGGGATGCAGCGTTCGCCGAATGCAGACGGACTTTTACCATGGTCTGCTAAGCCTGCTCGTGGTCACGGCCGCTGCCGTCACGGGCGGTTGCGCCTCATCGGGCGCGGTTCCGCGTCCCTTTCCCGTCCCGGACCGCGCAGCGGCGCCGACCGCGGCCCAGGCGGTGCCGCCGCCATCCCCGGCAAGTCCCGCTCAGGCCACTCCAGGTCAGCCGCCATCGGACACCTATGCGTTGACCGGCACGGCGCTCTCGCTGCGCGGCATACCGTACCGCAATGGGGGATCCGATCCGAGCGGCTTCGATTGCAGTGGATTTACCCAGTACGTGTTCAGCCAGCACGGGATGGCGCTGCCGCGAGAGGTGAAGGAGCAATACGCGGCCGGTCGGGTGGTGAAGCCGGAAGAGGTCGTCCCCGGCGATCTCCTGTTCTTCACGACGGTCGCGCCCGGGGCGTCGCACGTGGGCATTTCGCTCGGCGGAGACGAGTTCGTGCACGCGCCGAGCTCGACCGGGGTCGTGCGGGTCGAGCACGTCAATACGCAATACTGGGCGCAGCGTTTCGTCGGAGCTCGAAGAATCCAGGGCTAGCAGCCCGTGGTGAAAGTCCGTCGTTGCACCGAGGCGGACGAGGCGCCCGGA
>JBDTVS010000098.1:0-26304 GCA_040007095.1 Acidobacteriota bacterium | reverse complement strand
CCCACAACATGCAGCAGGCGGCGCGGGTCTCGGACGAGACCGCGTTCTTCTGGCTCGGCAAACTGGTCGAGTGCGACCAGACCAAGAAGATCTTCACGGCGCCGGCCGAAAAGCTGACCGAGGACTACATCACGGGAAGGTTCGGGTGATGGACGGTCCGGAGCGCGGCGCCGATCGAATCGTCCGTCATTTTCAGGAAGAGCTCGAACTGCTCAAGCAGCGGCTGCTCGAGATGGGCGGGCTGGCCGAGGAAGAGGTGCGCGTGGCGATCAAGGGCCTGGTCGAGCGCGACCAGGCGCTGATCGCTCGCGCCATCACCGGCGATCAGCCCGTGAATGCGATGCACATCGAGGTCGACAGCCGCTGCTTCACGCTGCTGGCGCTCTATCAGCCGATGGCGGCCGACCTGCGTGCCATCGTCGCCGCGGTGAAGATCAACACCGACCTCGAACGGGTGGGCGACCTCGCCGTGAACATCGCCGAGGCGGCGGAGCGTTGCATCAAGCTGCCCCCCGTCAAGAAGCTGATCGATATTCCGAGAATGGCGGGGATCGCCCAATCGATGCTGCGCGACGCGCTCGATGCCTTCGTGCGCCGCGATACCCTACTGGCGCAGCGTGTCCTCGACGAAGACGACAAGCTGGACGCGCTCAAGACGCAGATATTCCGCGAGCTGCTCACCTACATGTTGCAGGATCCCTCGACGATCGAGGCGGCGCTCGATTTGATCCTGATTTCGCGGCATCTGGAGCGCATCGGGGACCACGCGACCAACATCGCGGAGGACGTTATCTTCATCGTGTCGGCCCGCGACGTCCGGCACCATGCCGACCTTCGGCAGGAGTAAGTCCGGCCGACCCCGGAAGCCGGCATCCCTCCGCCGCCCTTCAGATCGAGAGCCACTGGTCGTCCGGTCTGGAATCAGCCGAATACCGAGCTGAAAAGACCGTCCTCTCTCAGTGCCCTTGGCACGCAACCGACGCGAAAATCCAGACTCACCACCGACCCACACGAAACAGTCGGCGCGAGCAAGTAGAATATCCTGTGCCTGTTCTGTGCGTGTTCTGCCGCCGACAGCCGGTCGACCCCAGATGGCGGCCATTCTGCAGCGATCGCTGCCGGATCCAGGATCTGGCGCGATGGGCGGACGGCAGCTACGCGGTTCCGGGAGAAGCACTGATCGAACCAGGCGAAGTTGAACACTCGGACGCCGACACCCAGAAGGACTGAATCCTTCTCATTCTTGGCTCTCTTTCGAAGTTCTCTTTTATGGCTGATACGCTGAGCGTCACCGACAACCGGACCGGAAAACAGTACGAATTGCCAATTCAGGAAGGCACGATTCGCGCGATGGACTTGCGGCAGATCAAGTCCGGTCCCGACGACTTCGGGCTCATGACGTACGACCCCGCGTTCATGAACACCGCCAACTGTCACAGCGCGATTACCTATATCGACGGGGACAAGGGCATCCTCCTCTATCGAGGCTATCCGATCGAACAGCTGGCCGAGGAAAGCGATTTCCTCGAAACGTCGTACCTGATTCTGTTCGGCGAGCTGCCAACGGCGGCGCAGCAGCGGTCCTGGACCCGGGAGATCACGCTCCATACGATGCTCCACGAGAACATCAAGAAGTTCATGGAAGGGTTTCAGTACGACGCCCACCCGATGGGAATCTTCCTGAGCACAGTGGGCGCGCTCTCGACGTTCTATCCCGACGCGAAGCAGATCTTCGACAAGCCCTCGAGGCTGCGGCAGACGCACCGCCTGATCGCGAAAGTCCCGAGCATCGCCGCCTACGCCTATCGGCACAGCATCGGCCGGCCGTATGTCTATCCCGACAACGAGCTCAGCTTTACGGGCAACTTCCTGAACATGTTGTTCAAGATGACCGAGCTGAAGTATCACCCGAACCCGGTGCTGGCGCGCGCGCTCGACGTGCTGTTCATCCTGCACGCCGATCACGAGCAGAACTGCAGCACGACCGCCATGCGGTCGATCGGCAGCTCGCACGTCGACCCCTACTCGTCGCTCGCGGGCGCGGCCGCCGCACTCTACGGCCCTCTGCACGGCGGGGCGAACGAGGCGGTCCTGAGAATGCTGGCCGAAATCGGGTCGGTGTCGAAGGTGCCGGAGTTCATCACCCGCGTCAAATCGGGCGACGGCAACGTCCGGCTGATGGGATTCGGGCACCGCGTCTACAAGTCCTACGATCCGCGCGCCAAGGTCATCAAGAGAATCGCGGATCTGGTCTTCGCGATCACCGGCAAGAACCCGCTGCTGGAGATTGCGCTGGAGCTCGAGCGCATCGCACTGCAGGACGACTATTTCGTCACCCGGAAGCTCTACCCGAACGTCGATTTCTACTCCGGCTTGATCTATCAGGCGATGGGGTTCCCGACGGAAATGTTTCCCGTGCTGTTTGCCATTCCGCGCACGGCCGGCTGGATCGCCCAGTGGGAGGAGATGTTGCTCGATCCCGATCAGAAAATCGCCCGGCCTCGCCAGGTCTATACGGGACCGGCGCATCGAGACTACGTGTCTCGCGACAAGCGACCCTAGACATCTTCTAAGATGACCATATGCTGAGACTGTCTCTGGTGCTGGCGGCGCTGTTGCTGCAAACCGCGCCGACGGTCCAATTCGACTCCAACCGCGCGTGGGAGCACCTGCGGCAGGTGATCTCTATCGGTCCCCGGCCCTCCGGGTCGCCGGCGATCGAGCAAACGCGCCAGTACATCAAGGCACAGCTCAGCGCCAGCGGCGTCTCGGTGGCCGAACAGAAATGGGTGGACGACACGCCGGCCGGGAAGCTGACGATGGTGAACCTCATCGCCACCATCCCCGGCGCGCGAAAAGAACGGATCGTGTTCGCCGGACACTACGACACCAAGAGATTTCCCCAGTTCCGGTTCGTGGGCGCCAGTGACGGCGGCTCGAGCGCGGCATTCGTCCTCGAGTTGGCGCGCGTCCTCAAGGCGCGCAAGAACCCCTTCACGATCGAGCTCCTGTTTCTCGACGGCGAGGAAGCCGTGAACGAGGTGTGGGCCGGCACCGACAATACCTACGGCAGCAGGCACTACGTCGAGTCGGCAAAGCGCGACGGTTCGTTGACGGGATTGAAGGCGCTCGTGCTGCTCGACATGATCGGCGACCGCAGCCTGCAGATTCGCCGGGATTCCAACTCCACGCCGTGGCTCACGGATCTGGTGTGGGGCGCGGCGCGACGTCAGAAGCTCGATACCTACTTCATTGCCGAGACGACCCAGGTTGAGGACGACCACGTGCCGTTCATGAAGGCCGGCGTGCCGTCGGTGGACATCATCGACCTGGACTATCCCCAGTGGCATACCGCCCAGGACACGCTCGACGCCGTCAGCGCCCGCAGCCTGCAAGTCGTCGGCGACGTCGTCCTTGCCGCGCTCCCGGACATCGAGAAACGCCTCGCCTCGTCCAAGTAGCCCCCACCTGGAATGACCCCGAGCGGGTCGCCAACGCGCCACACTTGCGGAACTTGACGCACTGCGAGTAATCCCGGTCGTCGCGTTTTGTCCGGGAGACCCGATGTCTCGGCGAGACCCCGGACTTCCCCAGGCGCTGCCATTTTTGGTAAGCGCCACCTTCTCGCGCCTTGCCAGCGGCCCACGCGATCGGATCGCGAAGCATCGGAAGAGAAACTATTCAGCGTCGCGGCATCGTGGGTGACTTCGTGGGTAAGATGACGGGAGCACCCGGGAACCGAGGCCGAACCGTCACTGGTGCCGATCAGCCCGTTTGCCAGCGTGGCCCGGGGAGTTACGGCTGCATCATTGGTGACACGCGCGGTGACACGCACGTGATCCCGTTTGGGAGAATGTCCTCCACGCCGTCTCCCTGTTCCCGGATGCTCCTGTGCAGTATGGAGGAGCCGTCCATGAAAGACAATCGACGCCTTGGGAAGCCCCGCGTGTCTCCGTCGGTGCTCGAACGGATCAACCCGAATGCGGCGGGGATCGATTGCGGGTCCGCTGAACACTACGTGGCCGTGCCGCCCGATCGCGACGCGACTCCGGTCCAATCGTTCAAAACCTTCACCAGCGATCTGGTCCGGCTCGCTGACTGGCTGGCGACGTGCCGGATCACCAGCGTCGCCATGGAAGCGACTGGGGTCTACTGGATTCCCATCTACGAGATCCTCGACGCGCGCGGATTCGAGGTCCGGCTCGTCAATGCTCGACATGTGAAGAATGTGCCGGGACGGAAGAGCGACGTATCGGACTGCGAATGGTTGCGCGAGCTGAACATCGTGGGATTGCTGCGCGGAAGTTTTCGGCCGACCGACGCGATCGTCGCGCTGCGCGCGTATCTCCGCCATCGGCAGACGCTGCTGGAGAGCGCCGGGATGTACATCCAGCGCATGCAGAAAGCTCTGCTGCACATGAATTTGCAACTGCCGGTGGTGGTGAGCGACATCACCGGGGTGACCGGCCTCCGCATCCTGCGCGATGTCGTCGCGGGCCAGCACGACCCGCATCAACTCGCCGCACATCGGGATCATCGGTGCCACGCATCGGCGGCGGAGATCATCGCCGCCTTGACGGGCAACTATCGGCCGGAGCATCTCTTTGTCTTGCAACAGAATCTCGAGCTTTTCGACACGTGTCAGACCCAACTCGCCGCCTGTGACCGCGCCATCGAGGCCCATGTCCAGCGACTGGTCGCCACCGTCGAGGCGCCGGCCACCGCGCTCCCGGCCCCCCGCGTGACACGAACCCCGCGCGCGCGCGACAACGCCCCGCGGTTTGAGATCCGCGCGTCGATGCATCACCTCACGGGCGGCGTCGACCTCACACAGATCGATGGCATCGCACCGTACACCACGCTCAAATTGCTCGCCGAGATCGGCACCGACATGTCCCGGTGGCCCACCGAGAAGCACTTCACGTCCTGGCTCACGCTGGCGCCCAAAAACAAGATCTCGGGCGGGCGTCTCCTCAGCTCCCGCACCCAATCGTCCGCCAATCGCGCCGCCGGGATTTTTCGGATGACCGCGATGAGCCTCGGCCGCACGCAAACCATGCTCGGGGCCTTCTATCGACGCCTCGCGGCCCGGATCGGCAAGCCCCAAGCCATCACCGCCACCGCCCGCAAGCTTGCCATCCTCGTCTATCGCGCTCTGAAAGGTGAGCTCGTCTATCGCGATCTCGGTGCCGAGGGATACGACGCCCAACAACGGACTCGCGCCCTCCGTCAAATCCGACGCCGCGTCGCAAGCCTTGGCTTCGACCTCGTCAATCGCGACACCGGCGAGATCCTGACTGCGGTCCCCTAACATGTGGAACCTAGTTTCTTGGGAGCCGGGCGCCTCGACACCAGAATGACGCACCTATTTCCGGACGGCCCTAACTGGATCCGGCAACCTTCGTCTAATGACTCGAATGGACGCGACCGAGGCATCGGCCATCCTGGCGAGCGCCCGCCAGGGCGACGGCGACGCGTTCCGCGTCCTGGTCGAACGCCACGGCCGTGCGGTCTTTCGGCTAGCCTTTCGCATGACGGGCAACGAGCAGGACGCAGAAGATGTGGTCCAGGAGAGCTTCTTTCGCGCCTACCGTCAGCTCGGCCGGTTTGAATCACGAGCCAACTTCGGCACTTGGCTCTACCGTATCGTCGCGAACTGTTCGGTCGACATGATGCGGGCCCGGCAATCACGGCACGACCAATCACGGGGACAGAGTCTCGACGAGGTCGCGTCGCTGCCGGCGTCTACGGGGCACGGTCCCGAACGTCTGGCGGAGAGCGCGCAGATCGCCACACAGGTCACCGAAGCCCTACGGGAGTTGAGCGCACTCGAGCGGGCAGCGTTCACCCTTCGCCACCACGAAGGCCGGTCGATTCAGGAGATTTCGCAACTGCTGGGCATCGGCACGAGCGCGGCCAAGCACAGCGTCTTTCGGGCGGTGAAGAAGCTGAGAGTCACGCTCGCGCCGCTGCATACGCAACCGGTCCGGCTCGAGCCGGGGACTACGGTGGATCAGGTGCGGTCGAAGGCGGATGCGCCCGGGCAGGCAGGGGAACCATGACGCATTGCACGGAAGAACAACTGATTCTTCACTATTACGGCGAGGACGGCGGACGCCCCGACGTCGAACGCCACCTGGCGGCGTGCGCCGAGTGCGCCGCGGAATATCGCGCGATGTTTGAGACGCTGCAGCTGGTGGTGGCCCCCGCGGTGCCAGAGCGCGATGATTCGTATGCCCTTGACGTGTGGACGCGGATCCGCACGCGACTTCCCGAACAGGCCGCGCCCTGGTGGCACGTCTGGTTGGGATGGGACCGAGTGGCGGTAGCTGTTGCCGTTGCCACCGTCGTCGTCGCGGCGTTTGTGGGTGGCCGGGTGTGGCCGCGACCGGTTCCAGCAACCGTCCCTGCCCTGTCGTCGATCGACGCGGAGGCAGGAGAGCGCGTCCGACTGGCCGCCATCAGCGATCATCTGGAGCGGTCGGAGCGGGTGCTGCTCGACGTCGTCAATGCCGACGGCGACAGCGTGGACTTGTCGACCGAGCAGGCATGGGCGGCCGATCTCCTCGACTCGAATCGACTGTATCGCACCACCGCGAGTCAGGCCGAGGACGCCCTGGTCGCCGGCGTGCTTGACGAGCTCGAGCGCGGCCTGCTGGAAGTCGTCCACGGCCCCTCGACACCAACGCCCGCAGAGTTCGAGGCGGTCCGTACTCGGCTGGACGCCGATGCCCTCTTGTTCAAAGTTCGCGTGCTCGCCGATGAGCTTCACGAGCGAGAAATCGCACCCGTTCAACCCCGTAAAACGACATGAGCGTCGTGATGAGCAGAGTGATGAGCAGAGTGATGAACAAACAAATCGTGTGGTTGGCATTCGCCGGCATCCTGTCAACAGCAGGAACCACCTGGGCGCAGCCTGCACCCCGGCCGGGGCCGAGGGCCCCGCGGGCAACCCCTGCGCCACCTGCGCCACTGGCGCCACTGGCGCCCAACGCGCCTGCGGCGCCTTTAGCACCACTCGCTCCGTTGGCGCCCTTGCCGCCGTGGAACGATTTCAATTTCGACTTCAACGTCGACCTGGATTTCAACGATCTGAACGGGGCCTTCAACCTGGACGTTGACGCCATCCGGGATTCGGCTCGCCAGGCGGCCGAGTCGGCGCGCGAGATGGCACGGGAGGCGACCGAGTCCGCGCGCACGTTCGCATACGACTTCTCGCAGTTCGGCAAGAACCCGCCGAACCCGCCCGGTCCATTCTTTTCAAGAGGGAGTAACAAGGAAGCGCAGGCGGACGCGCTGTACAACCAGGCGCGCCAGTCAATCGATCAGGCGCGGTACGAGCGCGCGATCGAACAACTGGACCGGCTGATGAGCCTCGCCGGCAACACCCGGACTGACGCGGCGCTGTACTGGAAGTCGTACGCGCTCGCCAAACAAGGCCAGCGCCCCGAAGCCTTGACGGCTCTTGCGGACCTGATGAAACGATTCGCCGATAGCCGTTGGCTGAAGGATGCGCGAGCGCTCGAAGTCGAGGTGCGGCAGGCATCGGGTCAATCGGTGTCGCCGGACGCACAAAACGACGAGGAACTGAAACTGCTGGCGCTGCGGGGCATCATGCAGAGCGATCCGGAGCGCGCCTTGCCGATGATCGAAAAGATCCTGGCCGGCAGCGGTTCGGTGAAGCTGCGCGAAAATGCTTTGTTCGTCCTCAGCCAGAGCCGAACGCCGAAAGGGCGCGACATCATCGCCGGAATCGCGAAGGGCGGCGCCAATCCAGACCTCCAGCTGCGAGCCATTCGCTATCTCGGCGCGATCGGAGGGCCAGAGAGTCGCCAACTCCTGGACGAGGTGTACCGCGGCACGACCGACCGCGCCACCAAGAGGGCGGCGCTGCAGGCGCTGATGGCAAGCGGCGACACCGACAAGCTTATCGAGATCGCCAGGAACGAGAAGGATGCCGACGTCAGGCGCATGGCCATTCGCTATCTCGGCTCGAACCCGAATGCCAAGACGGGCGAGGCGCTGCGCTCGATCTATGGAACTGACACGACGACTGACGTGCGCAGGGAAGTCATCAGCGCGTTGTCGCGCCGCGACGCGGGCGCGACGCTGGTCGAGTTGGCGCGCATGGAGAAGGACCCGATGCTCAAGAAGGAGATCGTGCAGCGGCTCTCGAACCTCAAATCGAAGGAAGCGACCGACTACCTGCTCGAGTTGTTGAAATGAACGGGATCAGATCGGCAGTCTGCGGCACGCCTGGCGCCGTGCGCGGAGTCGCGGGCGGGAGCGGGGCGACATCGACCCGAGCAAAACGGTCGTCATCGCGCCGGCTCGTCGGGAGTGCCGCCTGCTGGGTGCTCGCCATGGGTGCGCTCGCGGTCGGTCAGGGGCGCATCGCCAACGTCGTGACGGAGACGCGCTCCGCGGCGCAAGGGCTCGAGCGCGAGATTGGTACCATCGCGGCACGCGGAACCCCAGTGTGGATCGGCTACAGCGTGCCGATGGGCCCAGGAAGTGGCGGGTTCTGTTCGGCAGTGATGCTCGAGCCTCCGACACAGCTTCTGATCCTGGCTCGACTCGACCAGGGCAAGGTCGCCAAGCTGAGGACGCTGACACCGAATTGCGAAGTGGACGCGGGCGACGTGCCGGTCGTCTGGCTGACGAATGTGAACCCCGCTCAGAGCGTCGCCTGGCTCGCAGGGTTCGTCAGCCCTTCCACGGATCGCCGCGGGGAAGCCGCTGACCTCACCAGGCCTGCGCTCAACGCCATCGGCCTGCACGCCACCGATGCGGCGCCGAAATTGATCCAGATCGTTCGCACCACGGCGGATCGTCAGCTGCGAAAGCAGGCAATGTCGTGGCTGGGACGGTCCAGAGATCCGCAGGCCGTACGCTTCTTCGAAGAGCTGTTGAACGCAGAGTGAGCCGCTCGCTCGAAGAAATCCTTCTTTGACCCTTGTGGAGCTTGGTTCTATTTGTGGCTCGACCTATCCGGCGACCTCGCTGTGGAGACGTCGCTTGGCGTTTCGGCGCGACCCAGCCGAGGCCACGCGCACGCCGACGAGCCCCACCGCAAGGATTCCAGCGGCCGAAGCGGTGGCGATCCATAGACCGCTCGCGGCCGCCGGACGCATCCAGTCGTCGATGCGGGCGTAGGGCCCGCCCGCCTGGGCCGCCATCGCGGCCGCGCGCAGGTAGGCGCGCCCCGCAATCTCGATGGTGTGGTCGAACACCACGTTCCAGACGACCACGGCCCATACGATCCACAGCCCCACCGCGACCCGCCTTCGACTCTCGAATCGAGTCATCCGCTCACGCGCTCGTCGATCGAATCATTGACGATGATTCGGGGCTGGAGCGTTTTCGACTCTGGGCTCATCGTTTGCGCCGCCGCAGGTAGGCGCGGATCACGACGATCAGGACGGCGGCTGCCACTGCGAGCCAATTGAAGAGGCGCGAGGTCCCGCCGGACTCGGCCTGGCGGATGTAGAGCGCCGCCAAGGCAAGCACCACGATCGCTATCAAACTGACGATGAGCGACCACGGCGAACGGCGCGGCACCGCCGCGGGCTTGAACCTGGCCTCGGTGGTGGCCGTGCCACAGCGATAACAGATCAGCGCCTTGTCGGCAATCTCAGTCTGGCACGATCGGCATTTCACAATCTGGCTAGTGTAGTGTCAAACCTGACCCACGGTCACCGTCCGGACGATCAGGGGGCGGACGATGGCCATGAGAATCAGCGCCAGGCCGAACGTGCACACGATGGTCGCACCGGTGGGCAGATCGAGCTGCAGCGAGAAGTACACACCCAACGCCGACACGACCGTCCCCATCGTCCAGCCGATGGCCAGGCGTCGGCCGATCGTGTCCGCATACAACATGGCGGCGACCGACGGAACAATCAGATAACAGAACACCAGCAGCACGCCGGCAATCGACACCGACGAGGTGACAACGAAGCCGAAGGACGCGTAGAAGAGAAAGTCCCAGAACCGGATCGAGATCCCCTGGGCGGCGGCCGCCTTCGGATCGATTGAAATCGCGAGAAACTTCTTGCGGAAGATGAAGTGAAAGAGACCGACCGCTCCGTAGAGCATCGCGGTCTTCCCCACCTCCGGCCAGGAGACGGCGAGGATGTTGCCGACGAGCATGTCCTTCAGATGCTCGCTCTCCGAAGTCGACTTGCTCATGGCGAGAATCGCCGCGGCCGAGGCGACCGCGTAGCAGATCCCGATGATCGCTTCCTGCGGGATTCTGGCGCGATGGCCGCGAATCGTCGAGAAGACGGCCGCGCCGATGAAGGTGAACAGCAAACTGATCCAGTAGACGTACGACGAGTGGGGATCGCCGTTGGAAAACGGCGTGAGAAGCGCAATCGTCGCGCCAAGCGCCGCGATCTGCGCGAGCGACAGATCGACGAAGATCACCCCCCGCTCCACCACATGGACCCCGAGGTAGGCGTGGATGCCCGTCAGGATCAGGCTGGCGACGAAGGGCGCCGCCAGGAACGCCAGCATTGAAGTTTCCATCCGCCTACTTCACCTTCTGAATCGCCGCCACCAGCAAGGCGATGTCATAGTCGAACAGCTTGAAATAGTCGGGGACATCCTTGGTCCCACCGACCGAAGGCGGCATGACCAACACCTGGGCGCCGGTCTCGCGGCCGATGGCATTGGGTGTCTTCGAGTCGAAGTACGGCTCGACCAGCACCAGTTTCACGTTCTGCCGCTTCATCTCGTTGATGAGATCGAGCGTGTGCTGGGGTGTCGGCGGGATCCCGGGCCTCGGCTCGACATAACCCATGATGTCCAACCCGAAACGTTCGGCGAAGTTCGGGAACGAGCGGTGGTAGGTGACGATTTTCATCCCCTTGTGGGGCGCCATGGTCGCCAGCCAGCGCTTCTCCGCGACGTCGAGGCGTGAGACGAAACTCGCCAGCTGCTGCTGAAAGTAGGGCCGGTCGTTCGGCCGCAACTCCGACAGCTTGTCGGCGATCTCTTTGGCGATCCGCTTGCCATTCTCCGGGTCGAGCCAGTAGTGGGGGTTCCCGAGGGGATGAACGTCTCCCATCGCCCGGGTGATCTGCCCGGTCGGGATGTCGAGAATCGCCGCCTCGAGCGAGGCGTCGAGGTAGCCCGCCGCGCCCGGCTGAATCTTGCCGTTGCGGCTCTGCTGAATCAACGGCGGCAGCCAGCCGATTTCAAGCTCCCGGCCGACCGCGATCAGCAGGTCGGCGCGCTGGAGCTTGAGGATGAAGCTCGGCTTCGCCTCGACGAAATGCGGATCCTGATACCCCTTCGCGATCGATTCGATGGTGATCCGCTCGCCGCCGATCTCGCGCCCGATCGACGCCAGATCCTCGGTCGTGGCGACCACGTTGACCTTGCCCTGCGCTGATGCGGACACTGACATGGCGCCCAGCGCCAACGTGAACAAGAAAATCTCTGCGTTGCGCATGTTGTTTCTCCGCCCGGCCAAATTCCTGTGGCCCTTGTCGTCTTTGTCGTTCATGCATTCCTGCGATTGAAGGCTTCGTGGGCTTTGTGATCTTTGTGGTTCATAGATTCCTGCCAATGCTGTGGTCCCAGGTCTCGCAGTTCAGACATCGCGGCTAGAACGGGTGCGCGCCGTGCGCGCCGATCGAGAACTGAAATTGGAACAGCAGTTCGTTCGCGGTAGGCCCATCGCCGTACGCCGTGCGCCGATACTGCCCTCTGACCTGGCTGAACTCGCTCGGCCAGTACGTCAACACGAGCGACTGTCCCGTATCGGTGATCGCCGCGGCGTCGGCCCGGTCCGAACGGTCGAAGCGAATGCCGGCAAACCAGCGGCGCCCCAACTGGTAGTCGCCAGAGAGGTAGTAGCCGTTGGCAGACTGCAGACCGCCGGGCTGATCGCGCCGGCTCCAGATCACTTCGCTGCGGGCGATGAACGAGTGATAGATCGACCGTTGCAGCGGCTTCCAGCGCAGCGTGGCATCGATGCCCCACAGTTCGGTCGTGAACCGCCCGAGATCCACGTTCCCGACGATGCCTGATGGATTGTGCCCGCTGGAGAACGAGACGCCGAGATCCACGTTGGTCGATTCGGACAAGTCCTGGTAGCCGCGCAGATGTCCGACGTAGCTCAGGTCGCCACGCTCGCTCGACTTGAGGAAGTTGTCGCCGGAGTCGCCGCGAGACACCTGGCCGGTGGCTTCGAGAAACATCCATCGATTGGGGATCAGCCGCGCCACCGAGATCCCGGCGTCGTTGATGCCGTCCTCCCCGCCGACCAGGTTCTTGATCACCAGCGGGCGGTCCGCCCAGGGCAGCACGTGGTTGTGGAGCGTGTTCACCTTGCCGAACGCCGCGCGCATCTTGCCGACTTTCGTGAGCAGCCCGCCCGGAAGGGACGTGAAGGTCAGGAATCCTTCTTCGACGTTGACGCCCTCCTCGCCGAAGGAGATGAAGAAGTCGGCACGCGCGTACGGATCGACGACCGCTTGAAAGGATGCCTCCGACTCGTGGAGCGCAAACGCCGGATCGGGCGCCACTCGATTCCGCCCCGCGGCGCCGAGGAAATCGCCGATGACCGCCATGTCGGGGTTGAAGACCTTCGAGCCGCCCACCGCGGATCCGTACACGGGCAGCGCGCCACTGGGCCCGCCGGCGCCCTCCGCGCCGGGCGGGACCGGAGCCGACGCAGCAGCCGGCGCCGACGGAGCCGCGCCGGCCTGAGCACCAGCAGGCGGAAGCTGTGCTCCCGCAATCGTCGAAAGCCTGGCCTCGAGCATCGCCAGCCGCGCCTCGAAATCTCGACGCAGCTGATCGATCTGCTGACGCAGCAACTGGGCTTCACTCGCTTGCGGCGTCTCGGGCGCCTGCGCCCACGCGACGCGAGACCATGTAGACAAGACTGCCGCGACGACAACTGCCCTCGCGATCGGGACCGCTCGCATCTTCCCCTCCCCGGTGCGCGTCCGCGCGCGCACAGACGATCACTCATCAAAAACTGACGATGACGGATCGATGCGCCCGCCCGGATAGAGTGGAAGGCTCGAACGACCACCTGCCCGGCCGGAGTGCTCGGTCCGCGACGATCAGGCGAGGAATGGAGGCGAGCGTCCGGTCGACCGGACGACGAGCAGCGTGCTGTCGGGAATTACATGTAGCGCGGTCGCGTAGCCGGCGTCCGCAAGCTCAGCGGCGCGCGGCGCGGTCAGCGTCTGGGGATCGGAACCAAGCTGGGTGGCAGTGCAGGCGGTGCAGTGTTGGGGATTTCTGAGGTGGCAGAGCAGATCGTGATGTTCGAATGCGGAGGCGACCAGCACGAGCACGTACATCGCGGAAGCCAGGGCGATCGAACGCCGCCAACGACCACCCGTGCGAAAGAGCCACATTCTTCCTTCGATGATACGCTCCGTACCCCACGTATACAACTGTCCGTGCTCCCCTGGCCGACCCTCACGATCAGGCGTCTCGCGGCAGCGTCCAGCCCTTACGACTTCTTATCAGCCCGTGGTGAACGTCTGGCGTCGCACCGAGACGGCGAGGCGCCCGCGGACAAGGCGCGACCCCGAGACCCCCGACGCGCGTTTCCCAGTTGGCAGACTTCACCACGGGCTGTCACAGCAGTTGATCGCTGATGGCTTCGAGCGCCGCCAGGCCATAGACATCGCGCGGAAGTTGGCGCACGTTCACCCGGGGCGTGCGCGCAAACCGTTGGGTGATTTCCTGAAGATACTGGGCTTCCTGGGCCTTGCGCGAGCGAAAGAACTCCCCTTCCACTTCGTCGGGCAGGACGCGATTGACGATCAGCGCAGCGACGTCGATGCCCGTCGCCCCGAGCATTTCCTTGGCACGGGCGGTCTCCTCGATCGCCAGACGCTCAGGTATCGTCACCAGCACAAATGACGTGCGTTCGCGATCGAGGACGGTACGGCGGAGCAAGGTGATTCGCTCGTGGCGCCGCTCGAGCGCGGTCAACACCGGATCGGCGGACGGCAGGGCAGGCTCGTCCTCCTCCTCGTGCCCGAGATCGATCTCGAGCACCGCACGGCGATGCTTCATCAGGGCCTGGATCCAGGCATCCATCGCTTCCGGCATGCGAAGCAACTGCAGGGTGTGGCCGGTCGGCGCCGTATCGAACACAATCAGGTCGTTTGAGGATTCTCGAGAGACGATCACGTCGATCATCCGATCGAGCAGCGCCACCTCCGCGAGACCGGGCGATGCCGCCGCCAGGTCGATTTGCCGATGGGCCTGGCGGACGACAGCCGGCGCGAACATCCGCTCGATGTCCCGCTTGACGTCGGCGACGTATCGCGAGGCTTCGCGATCGGCGTCGATTTCGAGGGCGGAGAGACCGCCCTCGATCTGACGCTCCTCGGGGCCGATGCGACGCTCGAAGATGTCCGACGTCGAATGCGCGGGATCTGTCGACACCAACAACACCCGCCGGCCGCGGCGGCTCGCCGCCAACGCGAACGCCGATGAGCAGGTCGTCTTGCCGACGCCCCCCTTGCCGCCGAAAAACACGACGTCGCGGTCGAGCAGCGAGTTCATTGGCAGTCGAGCTGACAGGCGAGGTGATGCCCGGTCTCCCTCGCACATGCCATTATCCGCGCCGCGTACGGGAACATACGAACCGATCGGCCGGAGACAGCCCGGTCAAATCGGGCCGTCGCGACGACGTCAGTAGCCAGTGGTGAAAGTCTGGCTGCATTCGACGGGCGAGGCATCCTCGCCCATCTCGGTGCGACGCCAGACTTCCACCACCGGCTGTCAGTGAAGCTTCGCCTCAAACCGACTGAGACAGCTTCCAAAGCCGAACCGGGCAAAACTTGCTTCATTTTGCGAGACTCTGGCTTGAGAAGATGTCTATAGGCCGACCGGGATCAGCAGCACGGGAGGCTGTCGAGCGGCGACCGCACGATTCCCATCCGCTGATGCCATTGATGGAACTGTTCGAGCAGGTACGGATAGACCTCGAGAAGGTACAGAGTCGCCGGATTTGGCATGCCTGCGGCTTCCATGAAGCACAGGAGGAGGAACAGATCGTTGAGCTCCGCGGTCTGTTGTCGAATCTCCCGTTCGTAGCGGCCGCGCGTTGCTCCACGCAGGATGTCCGCCAGATGTGCGCGGATTAGCGAGAGCGTCATCGCCCGACCAGGATCTTCACACGTGCGGCCGTGCCTCCCAGGTCGTCCTCGCCGAAGGTCTGAGAGATGCCCGCCTTGCCCAGCACCCCTGTGACACGGGTGTACTGAACCTCGACGCCGACGCCGACCCATCGGTGCACGCGAAATTCCGCACCGCCCAGGACCACCAGTCCCGCGCGACTCTCGGCGACATCCTCGCCTGGGTCGTTGCCGGTGGAGGTTTCCGAGTATGCGTAGCGTCCGACCCCAACCGCGGCGTACGGCACGATGGTCTTGGACAATCTGTAACGATAGCCGCCCATCACCTCGATCGGCGTGATGGTCGCCGTCAGCGGGATCCCGAGCGGAAACGCCTGACCGTTGGCGGCGAAGGCGCGCTGTCCGGTGGCGCTGAAACGCGACACGGCAATCTCGACAAACAGTCCCCGCCGTAGCCCGATCTGCACGCCGCCACCCCAGAACGGCCGCAGCGCCTGCGCGCCCAATACCGCATCGAATGTCTTCCGAGCGGCGAACCGTTCGCCCGAGGCCAGAAAGAATGGACGCCAGACAACGGCCGGTTCCGCGGCGCCCGCCGTGGCTGAGCGTGTCTGCGCCTGGAGCGTCGCCGCGAAGGCCAGCAAGAACAACAGCGAGACCGCGAAGCGCATGCGTTGAAGCGCCGAACTTATGTCCGCCATGGATCGATGGTCTCGTGTCCTGTCTCAGAAGTTCGTTGGCAAATTTTGCGGGCGCGGCGCCCGGATCGCAAGGCGCGAGGAGCGCGCATATCGGGAACATGTAAGCGACGAGCAACGCCGCGAGGCGGGATGCCCCGCCCTGAAAATGACAACGCACTTCTGAGACAGGACACTAGCTGCATCGGCTACTTGACGATTCCCAGTCCCCGCAGCGCTCGACGCGCTTCGATCAGCCCGAACCCAAAGAGTGGATCGCGGCCGGGATCGCCCAGGTCGGTCGCGGTCGTCTCGAGCGCCTTTTCAATCGCCACCGGATCGACGATACCCTGCTGCATCAGCAGCGCCGCCACGCCGGACACATGCGGTGTGGCCTGCGAAGTCCCCTGATACGGCACGTAGGCGAACACGTCGAAGCGCGGGGCGCCGAAACGCGCCAGTGGCAGCAGAAACGTGTCCGAGAAATTGGGATCGAATGTCTGCTGCCAGATGGCGCCACTTGCTCCGAAACCCCTGGCCGATCCGCCGGGCGCGGCGAGTTCGACAAACGCTCCGCTGCTCGAGTAGAACGCGTGACTTTTCTGGGGGTCGACGGCCGCGACAGACACCGCGCCGTCCACGCGCGACGCGATTTCGGCGAGGACCTGCATCGGGTTGCCGTCTTCGAAGCTGTTGCCGGCGGCAAGCGCCACGAAGGCCCCTTTGCCGACCGCGTACTTGATAGCCGCCTCGACGACCGGTGCCGAACCCGCCGGCCCGTCCGCGCCAAGACTGAGATTCAGAATTCTGGCGCCGTTGTCCACCGCATAGCGGATGCCCCGCGCCACATCGTCGTCGAAGCCGCCTTCGCTGTCCGCGCAGCCGAAGGCCACGTCCCACGTGCTGGCGAGCACCTTCACCGGCATGATCTTGACGTTGAAGGCGACCCCCGCCGTGCCCACACCGTCGTTCGTGCTCTGCCCGATGGTGCCCGTGACGTGCGTGCCATGGCCATCGAAGTCGAGCGGCGCGGTGCTGCCGCACACGAAGTCGCGCGGTGCGACGAATCTCGATGCGGGACCGAGCTGCGGAGCGGCGGCATACGGGATGGTCGCCCGGCCGAGGGCCGGATAACGGACTCCGCCCGAGCTGAAGCTCCTGAGATCGACGGTCAGGGTCGCATTCGTGTACGCCACGCCCGTATCGATCACCGCGACGACAATGGCGGAGCCCGCCTGTGGCTGAATATCCCAGGCCCGCTCGAGGTCGATGAGGGGCAGGTTCCACTGATTGCTCTTGTAGAGCGGATCGTTCGGGACGAACTGAGTGCGGAGGCGATGGACCGGCTGCGCGTACTCCACGTCGGCACGCTGAGACAGCCGCAGCGCCGCGATCTCCGAATCGTCGCGGGCATCGAGACGCACGACGTCGAAGTCCGCATCCGACGGGCGTTCAGACACCGCGCCGGGGGATGCAAGGGCGAGGGCCGCCTGACGCTCGGCCGCGGACAGGCCGTCGCGGAACCTGACGATCAACCTGTCGGTGACCACGCGCGCGCCCCCGGCGCCGACGCGCTCGCGCACCTCGGCGCCCGACTGGATGCCGTGGCGCCGCGCCGCGTCGGGGCTGCCCGGGACACGCGTGTCGTCGACGACCTGTCCACGGTCGATGCCGGGCAGGCCCACGCCCATGACGATGTCGAACGGCGCAACAGTTTGGGCGTGTCCGCGAACGCGTAGCGCCACAGTCAGAAACGCGGCGATTGGCAGCGCAACCACAAAGAGAGCGGGACGAAGGCCGCGCATTCAGGTATTCTAGTTTGAAAGCAAGGCTTTCAAACTATGCCTGAGACACTGTTTCACAAGGTCTGGAACGCGCACACCGTGCGCACGCTGCCGAGCGGCCAGACCCAGCTGTTCGTCGGTCTTCATCTGGTGCACGAGGTCACGAGCCCGCAGGCGTTCGATATGCTTCGCCAGCACGGCTGGCGGGTCGCCTTCCCCGAGCGGACGTTCGCGACCGTCGACCACATCGTCCCCACCGACTCCAAGCGACGGCCGTTTCTCGATCTGATGGCGGAGGAGATGACCACCGCGCTCGAGCGTAATTGTCGCGAGTTCGGCATCAACCTGTGGTCGTCCGACAGTCCCGACCAGGGCATCGTGCACGTGATTGGGCCGCAGCTCGGGCTGACGCAACCGGGGATGACCATCGCGTGCGGCGACAGCCACACGTCGACCCACGGCGCGGTCGGCGCCATTGCGTTCGGGATCGGCACCTCACAAGTGCGCGACGTCCTCGCCTCGCAGTGCCTCGCGCTCGAACCGTTGAAAGTGCGGCGCATCGACGTGAACGGCCGGCTCGCATCGGGGGTGTACGCCAAAGATGTGATCCTGACGATCATCCGTCGGCTCGGCGTACAAGGCGGGAACGGCTTCGCCTACGAATACGGCGGCACCGCGCTCGACCGGATGTCGATCGACGAGCGGATGACCATCTGCAATATGTCGATTGAAGGGGGGGCGCGCGCCGGCTACGTCAACCCGGATCAGACGACGTTCGATTTTCTGCGCGGCCGCCGGTTCGCGCCGACCGGCGACGCGTTCGACCGGGCGGTGGCGTGGTGGAAGGGGCTGGCGTCCGACCCGGATGCCGCGTACGACGATCGCGTCGTCTACGATGCGGCGTCGATCGAACCGACCGTGACATGGGGCATCAACCCGGGGCAGTCGGTCAGCGTCACCGAATCAATCCCCGCCGATGCCGACGAGGAAGCGCTGGCGTTCATGGGCTTCAGCCGTGGCACCCGGGTACGCGGCACCAAGATCGACGTGGCCTTCATCGGCTCGTGCACCAACGGCCGGCTGTCGGATCTTGAAGAGGCGGCACGGATCGTCCGCGGTCATCACGTCGCGCCGCACGTCAAGGCGCTCGTCGTGCCGGGTTCGAAGGAAGTGGCCCGCGATGCTGAAGCGCGGGGTCTGCACGAAATCTTCAGGGAGGCCGGGTTCGAGTGGCGCGGCGCCGGCTGCTCGATGTGCCTCGGCATGAACACCGACAGACTGGAGGGACAGCAAGTGTGTGCCTCCTCGTCCAACCGCAACTTCAAGGGACGGCAGGGCAGCCCCTCCGGACGAACGCTGCTGATGAGCCCCGCGATGGTGGCCGCGGCGGCCGTGGCCGGCGAAGTGGCCGATGTTCGTCAGATGGTCGAGGCAGGAGTGCCGGCATGAGCGGATCGCCTGAGCGCATTTACCACATCAGCGGCCGGGGGATTCCTTTGCGCGGCAACGACATGGACACCGATCGCATCATGCCCGCGCGATACCTGCGGGTCGTCTCCTTCGAAGGGCTCGAGCAGCACCTGTTCGAAGACGATCGGAAGACCAACCGCGAGCATCCGTTCAACGATCCGCGCTACGCCGGCGCGACGGTGCTGGTCGTCAACGAGAACTTCGGCTGTGGATCCTCCCGCGAGCACGCGCCGCAGGGGCTCGCCCGGTCGGGCATCCGCGCGATCGTCGGCGAGTCGTTCTCGGAGATCTTCCTGGGCAATTCGTCGATACTCGGCCTGCCGTGCTTCAGCGCCGATCACGCCGCCGTCGAGCGGCTGCAGTCGCTCATCGAAGCCACGCCGGACGTCGTGATCGAGGCGGACGTCGAAGCGGGGATCGTGACGGCGGGCGCGCTGCGCCTGACGGCGACCGTGCACCAGGCGTTTCGAGACGCGTTTTTGAGCGGTCAGTGGAACCCGACGGCGATGCTGCTGGCCGATTTCGACCAGGTCCGCGCCGTCGCCAACCACCTGCCCTACGTCAGCGGCTTCTGACGGGCTGTCTTCACTGCCAGAGCCTTCTGGTTTTGTACGTAAGTGAGGGACGATCTAGTGGCTCGACCGAGCCGCCTTCCGATCTCGAAAGTACTGGACCTGGTATTTCTGGACGTTGCGGTTGTGTGCGGCCAGCGTCGCCGCGAATTCGTGTGAGCCGTCGTTGCGGCTGACGAAGTAGAGATAATCCACGTCAGCAGAATTGACCACGGCCTCGAGCGACGCCTTGCCCGGGGCGGCGATTGGTCCAGGTGGCAGACCCGGGTATCGATAGGTGTTGTAGGGCGAGTCGAGGGCAAGGTCCTCGCGACGCAGGTTGCCGGTATAGGTTCCGGCGCGCTGGAGCGCGAAGATGATCGTCGGATCGCACTGCAGCGCCATCCCGATCCGAAAACGGTTCAAATACACGGCGGCAACGATCGGGCGCTCGTCGGCCCGCGCGGTTTCCTTCTCGACGAGCGACGCCAGCACGACGAGTTGATGGACGGACAACCCGTGCTTCTCGGCACCGCGCCGCAGCTCTGGCGAGAACACATGGTCGAAGCGGTTCACCATCAGCCGCACGAGCGCCGGTCCGTCGGTGTGCCGGCTGACGCGATAGGTCTCGGGAAATAGATACCCTTCCAGATCCTGCGCCAGCGGATCGAGCGTTCGAACCAACGCCTTGTCCGACGCGGCCGCGATGAACGCGGACGCCGAGCCGAGCCGATGCGACTCGGCAATGGCCGCCATCTCCGCAATCGTCAATCCTTCGGGGAACGTGACGGCGATCGAGTAGACCTCGCCCCGTGCGATCTTTTCGAGCACCTGCAACGGCGTCATCGCCTGTTCGAACCGATACTCGCCCGCTTTCAACCCACGAGCCTGTCCGCTGAGCAGGAGCGCGAGACGGTAAGTAAGCGGATCGCGCACGACGCCGGCTTCGACCAGCCGGTCGCCGATCGTTTTGGTGCTCGAGCCCGGCGGGATGTCCACAAACTGCTCGTCGCCCTCGTAGCCCCGATACGACTGCTGGGTCCGAAAGTAGACCGTGGCCGCTGCCGTACCGGCGGCGACAATCACCATGAAGATCAACAGCGCGACCTTACGCACGTGCCCTGCTCATCTACGCCTCTTCAATGTCTGCCGATACCGCCGCTCGCATCCGGCGAGCTCACGTCCAGAGCGGTGCCAGCATCTAATCTCCGCGTCCACAGGTTCCGCCGCACCGCGCGCCCTCCGTATCGGTCCTGGAATGCCAGGTGCCGCGGTCGCTGCCTGCTTGCCAGATCTGCCCTACCCGCCGCACCAGCACCACTGCCCCACCGGCCCTATTCCCTTTTGCGTGCCTCGACATCCAGATAGTCCTGCAGCATGACGGCGGCGGCGGCCGCGTCCAATCGTTGCTTGCGACGCTTCCAATCTCGTTCGTGGAGGGCCAGACGGCTCTCCGCCTCCCGGCTGGTCAACCGGTCGTCGCCCCGGGCGATCGGCAGCGAGGTCCGGGCCGCCAACGCCTCCATGAAGGCGAGGACCCTCGCGGTCTGGTCGGTCGGGGCGCCGTCGAGCGACGTGGGCAGGCCGACGACGATCGACTCGATGCCGTCCTCCTCACGCGACAGGCGTTCCACCTCGCCAGCCACACGCGCCACCGCATCGCCTCCTGAAACGGTCAACGTGGTCAGCGGCCGCGCCAGGGTACGCGTTGCGTCGCTAATCGCCAGCCCGATCCGCCGCTCGCCGTAGTCGATGCCGAGCACACGCCGTCCCACGTCCAACGCCTCATTTCAGCGGTGTTGGCAGTCGGAAGCTTAGGACCCTTGCCGCCGGACTCGCCAAGCACGTCCGAGTTTCAGGGCCCGAGACAGTCCGGTGTTCTCGGCGAACTCGTGACGCTCGGTGGTGATCCTACGTCGCCCGGTCGAGACTGACGCACTTGTTTTCGCTTGTGAGCACCCGTTCGCGCCATGACCAGATGCTATACTTTTCGCGGCGTCCTGCGAACATGGGGGACCGTCGGTCTGCCGATTTCTCATGGCCGGCCGACGTCTGGGATCGATGACAGAGCGGCTGATCGTGCCGGGCGAGGCTCTCAAGCTCGAGCTTCGCATCGACGGGCAGGGGTAGACCCGCTACAATGGCTCAAGCGAAAGTCAAGATAGCAGGCTACAGACAGTCGTCAGAGGGCACCGAGCCGCAGCATTCATAGGTGTGTATGACTTCAAGAACGCGACTGATCGTGATATCCATCTCGGCCCCCGTGGTCGCGTTTGCGATCGTCGGCGGCTTCCTCGGTCGCGTCATGGCACGAGAGGACACCTATCAGCATCTCAAAGTCTTCGACGATGTCGTCGGCATGATTACGAGCAGCTACGTCGAACAGGTCAACGTCGACAAAGTGATGCACGGCGCGATGCGCGGTCTGGCCGACGGCCTCGATGCCGACAGCGCCTACCTGTCGCCGCAGCAAGTCAAGCAAGTCGAGGGCGGCGCCTCCTCACCCGCCGGCGATATCGGCCTCGACCTGACCAAGCAGTACTACCTGCGCGTGGTGGCGGCCAGGGATCGTTCGCCCGCGGCAAAAGCCGGGTTGCGCACGGGCGACTACGTGCGGGCGATCGACAACCAACCGACCCGCGAATTGTCGGTGTGGGAGGGCATGCGCGCGCTGCGCGGCGCGCCAGGAAGCACTGTCAAGCTGACGATCATCCGCGGCAATGCCGCCGACCCGCACGAGCTCCAGCTCACCCGCGAAGCATTCAACCCATCCGAAGTGACCGGTCGCATCGCGACGCCGGGCGTCGGCTACATCAGGATTGCGGCGATCGGTCCCAAGACCGCCGACCAGGTGAAGAAGGAAGTCAGCGACCTCACCAAGGGGGGCGCGACCAAACTGGTCGTCGACGTCCGCCGTACCGCGGGCGGCGCGTTGGACGACGGCCTCGCGATCGCACGGCTGTTCGTGGCCAAGGGTACGCTCGCGATGCGGGAAGCGAAGGGCGCCGAACGGCAGACGATCGCCGCGTCCGCGGGCGACGGCGCGGTCACCGTGCCGGCGGCGCTGCTCGTCGACACCGGCACGTCGGGCGCCGCTGAACTGTTCGCGGCGGCGCTTTCCGGCAATCAGCGCGCCGCCCTGATTGGCGAACGGACCATCGGGCGCGCCGCCATTCAGAAGCTGATCAAGCTGCCTGATGGCAGCGGTCTGTGGATGTCGACCACGCGCTACCTCACCCCTGCCGGCGTGTCGCTGCACGAAAAAGGACTCGACCCCACGGTTGTGGTAGACGAGCCAGATGTCGAGTTTGGTCAGCCGGCGCCCACGACTGACATCGCGCTCGAAAAAGCGATCGCGCACCTCACACAAAAAGCGGCCGCGTAGTCAAAACGTGCATTTTCTCTTTTGACTTTTCGCGTACCGTCACGTATAACGACACAGCGTTTCGCTGGAACGCACGCCGGTCCTCTTCCCCACATCGCGACTCCCTCAGAGGCTCGTTTCATGGGTTCGAGAGCGCTGGCGGATCCGGCGACTTTTTTTTGTCCGCGAGCCTCGTGATGTTCTCGAGGTCGATGGCGAAGCAGGAGGGTGCATGAACAAAAGTGAACTCGTGACGAAGCTGGCCAACGAGACCGGTCTGACCAAAACCGCGGCCACCGGCGCGATCGATACCTTAATCGTGACGATCACGAAAGCCTTGAAGAAGGGCGACACGGTGTCGCTGGTCGGCTTCGGCACATTCAAAACGTCCCACCGGAAGGCGCGCAAGGCACGGAATCCGCAGACCGGCGCAGCCATCAGCATTCCGAAGCGTCGCGTGCCTCGCTTCAGCGCCGGCAAAGCGCTCAAGCAAGCCGTCAGGTAGCGCGTCGGCGCGCGCGGCGCGCGCGGTTCGCAAATCAGAAACAGAACGACCGCATCTCGACTTGGGGTGATGTTGTCCTCGAGCGTTCGGATACCGGGGTCGGATCCCCGGCGTCCGAACCTGGGACTTTTCCGGGCCTCTGGTGATCACATGGCCATCTGGCCCGCAACCTGGTCACGAGATTCTGCTATACTGAGCGGTCGTCTAACGCCTGTATTTTCAAGATGTAGGCGCGTAGCTCAGAGGTTAGAGCGCCTGCTTGACACGCAGGAGGTCGGTGGTTCGAGTCCACCCGTGCCTACCAAGCGCAGCTATCAGCGACGGATGTTCAGCTGACGCCGCACCGGAAGCTGGACCGGCTGAACGAAGAGCGGCCTCCGACGCCAATTTCCTCAATGAGTCAGGTAACCGTCACGCTTCCAGATGGCTCCAGTCGCACGGTGCCATCCGGCTCGCTCATCCGCGACGTGGCGGGACAGATCTCTCCCGGGCTTGCCAAGGCCGCGCTGGCCGGCGTGGTGGACGGGACGCTCGTGGATCTGACGTTTCCCCTCGAACGGGACGCCGCCATTCGGATCGTGACCGACCGCAGTCCCGAGGCCCTCGCGCTCTGTCGTCACAGCACCGCGCACCTGCTCGCGGCCGCGGTCACGGGACTCTTTCCCGGCACGCAGTGCGGGATCGGTCCGGCCACCGAAGAGGGCTTCTTCTACGATTTCGTGGTCGAGCGGCCATTCGTACCGGACGACCTCGAGGCGATCGAAGCGAAGATGAAGCAGCTGGCCGCCGAGGATCTGCCCTACGAGCGGCAGTTGTGGAGCCGCGACCGCGCCAAGACGTTCTTCGAGCAGCGCGGCGAGCCTCTCAAGGTGCAGCTGATCGATGAGAAGACCGGAGGTCAGTCCGAGGCCTCCTGTTACACGATCAAAGATCCCGAGACCTTCGTCGACTTCTGCGTCGGGCCGCATGTGCCTTCGACCGGCCGGTTGAAGGCGTTCAAGCTGCTGAACACGTCCAACGCCTACTGGAAGGGCGACGCGCGCAACCAGCCGATGCAGCGCGTTTACGGCACCGCATTCCTATCCGACAAGGATCTGAAAGCTCATCTCACGCAGATCGAGGAAGCGAAGAAGCGCGACCATCGCAAGCTCGGTCGCGAGCTCGGGCTCTTCACGTTCCACCCGTGGGCGCCAGGCGCAGCATTCTGGCTTGGCAAGGGCACGACGCTCTACCAGACGCTGGCGAACTACATGCGGGACGTGCTGTTCCCCGCGGGCTACGTCGAAGTGAAGACGCCGCTGATCTACAACAAAGCGCTGTGGGAACGCTCCGGGCACTGGAAGCATTACCGCGAGAACATGTTTCTCATCGAATCGGAAGACGAGACGATGAGCGTGAAGCCGATGAACTGCCCGGGGCATTACCTCACCTACGCGAGCGAGGCGCGGAGCTATCGCGATCTGCCGATCCGCTTTCACGAGCAGACGCCCCTGCATCGCAACGAGGCGTCGGGCGTGCTCTCCGGGCTGACGCGGGTGCGGCAGTTCTCGCAGGACGACGCGCACTGCTTCGTCACACAGGATCAAATCGGCGAAGAGATAGAGCGGCTGATTCGCCTCGTGCAGCGCGTTTACGGCGATTTCGGCCTGTCGTTCACGGCGAAGCTCTCGACGCGGCCGGACGAGTTCCTGGGCGAGGTCGCGACGTGGGACCATGCCGAGACGCAGCTCAAGGCGGCGCTCGAGCGCTCGGGCCTGTCGTACGACCTCAATGAGAAGGACGGCGCGTTTTACGGCCCGAAAATCGATTTCGACGTCACCGACGCGATCGGCCGGAAATGGCAGTGCGCCACGATCCAGCTCGACTACATGCAGCCGGAAAACTTCGACCTCACCTACATCGGTGCGGACAATACGGCGCATCGGCCGGTGGTCATCCATCGTGCGATTTTCGGCAGCTTCGAGCGATTCATCGCGATCCTGATCGAGCATTACGCGGGCGCTTTTCCACTCTGGCTCGCCCCCGTCCAGGCCGTGATCCTGCCGATTGCCGACCGCCACGTCCCGTACGCAGCGACGGTCCGGGAACGGCTGAACGCCGCCGGGCTGCGGGTGGTCGTCGACGAACGGCAGGAAAAGATTGGATTCAAGATTCGAGAAGCGCAGCTGCAGAAGGTGCCGTATATGCTTGTCGTGGGCGACCGCGAGCAGCAGAATATGACGGTATCGGTTCGCGGGCGCGCCGACGGCGACCTCGGCGCGTGGCAACTTGAATACGAGCAGGGCGGGGGGTTCATCGCTTGGACGAAGGAAGAGATCCGGAGCAAGGGTGGCACGACGGTCGAGCAGCTGCGCGCCACCGGCGTGCCGCAACTCGAGCGTGACGGTCAACAGTCCGGAAACGAGACGGCGCACTGACGAACGATTACGCGCGAGCGCGTCCGGCGATTCGCGCGAGGTAAAGAGGAGGCGTTATAGCTTTCGATAGAAGTCCACGACGTGATGACCGCACGCGAGTCAACGAACGGATCCGCGTCCGGGAAATCCGAGTCATCGACGACACCGGCGAGCAGCTGGGCATCATGCCGCCGCCGCAGGCGCTGGCCATCGCGAAGCAGAAGGGGCTCGACCTGGTCGAGATCTCGCCGACGGCCGTGCCGCCGGTCTGCCGCATCATGGATTTCGGGAAATACCAGTACCAGGAGCAGAAGCGCACGCGCGAGGCGAAGAAGCACCAGAAGGTGATCCTGGTCAAGGAGATCAAGTTTCGACCCAAAGTCGACGAGCACGACTACCAGTTCAAGAAGAAGCACATCGAGCGCTTCCTCGAGG
>JBDTVS010000097.1:0-48316 GCA_040007095.1 Acidobacteriota bacterium | reverse complement strand
CAGGGATTGCTCCGAACTTGGAGCCGATCGTGTCCACAGGCAGCTGAAACGCGACGACCGCGACCGTGCCGAGGACGAGTGCCACGATGGAACCGGGCACGCGCGTCAACCACCGCGGCACCACTAGCACGAGCGCGAGCGAGCCGATGCCCAGCGCCAGCGCCGCAGGATGGAACGTGTTGATCGACTCGACGAACAGTTTCATCCGCGCGAAAAACTCGATCGGTGGGTTACCGATGCCGAGGCCAAAGAAGTCTTTGATCTGGGTGGAGGCGATGAGTAGTGCGATGCCGTTGGTGAACCCCAGGACAACGGGCCTCGGGATGAACCTGATCGCCTGGCCGAGGCCGGTGACCGCCAGGAACAACAGGATCACGCCCGCCATCATCGTGACCATCAGCAGGCCGGACAGACCGTGCGTGGCGACGATGCCCGCGACGATCACCACGAACGCTCCCGTCGGTCCGCCGATTTGAATACGTG
The DNA here is from genome assembly GCA_040007095.1 of Acidobacteriota bacterium. Taxonomy (GTDB): domain Bacteria; phylum Acidobacteriota; class Vicinamibacteria; order Vicinamibacterales; family CAVVIG01; genus JBDTVS01. The sequence continues at coordinate 47,833 of JBDTVS010000097.1, read as the reverse complement.
AGCCCCCGAGGAAGGAGACGACGAATCCGCCGACGATGGCCGTATAGATGCCCGCCTGTGGGGTCACACCCGATGCGATCCCGAACGCCATCGCCAGCGGCAGCGCGACGACGCCCACCGTCAGACCGGCGATCACATCGGCGATGAATGCGCGGCGGTCATACGTGGCGAAATCCTGAAACAGCTTCGGTTGCCAGGTTCGCCATGGAATGCGATTCAACAACGCGCTCATACGCGCCGATCGTGTTCAGGGGCCATCTCGCCGAGCATGGACAGGGTGTCGTTGAGATGAGTGGAGACGTACTGCTTCAGCAGGTCGAGTACCTGGATGAGGACGGGGTCGCGGAGCGCGTAGTAGACCTGGTTGCCCAACTTACGGCTGGCGACGACGTGTTTCGCCCGCAGGACAGCCAAGTGTTGCGAGAGGTTCGATTGCTCGCCCCCGAGCAGAGTGAGCAGTGCGCCGGCCGTGAGCTCGCCGTCTCGCAAAGCCTCCACAATCGCGATTCGGGTGGGATTGGCCAATGCCTGGAAGATTTGGGCTTTAAAGGTGCGCAGAGAAGCGTTCACTGAATTAGTATATGGCAATATTCTAATGTAGTGGCTATGATCAACTCCCTTTCAGATGGAGTTCCGATTCCATCTGGTCTCCAATTGATTGACGGGTGACGCCCTAATCCGCCCACCGATTCCCATTGTGGACGCCCAACTTGATGTTGACCGGAGCCGCCGAAGGGTACATCGGGGCGCGGCCGTTCAACCGGGAATCCGATTGGAACGATCGAACGCAGGATTGGTCGTGGGACTGCATGGAATACAACGTGGTGCATCCTGGACCAAACGGTGAGGAGCTGGGGCCCGCAAGAAGATAGAGCCCGGTCTTCACGGCCTCGGCGTGGGATGCCGCTCGATGTCGCGGCCCCGTGGCGTGCCTCGCCGGTAAAGCGCGACACCCGCGCCATCGCAGATCCGCCGGTAGCCGGCGAGAAATCCCGGCCGCTCACGGGCGATATGAGCCAGCACGTCGCCCCCTTCCGCCTTCTCTTCAATCAGCAGCCAACCTGCGTAGTGCTGTGGACCGTCGAGCGCCCACAGCCAGATGTCGCCGTTGCCTTCATGGAGAAAGCGACGGAGGCTGAAGCCATCGCGTGACATCTCCTGCATATAGTGGCCGAGCGATCCCATACTCGCCATGATCGTCTCGCCATCGTCGTTTGCCAGCAAACAGTCGGTGACACGCTGCCGCGCCCGGACGTTGGGGCGATCCCACTGAGCTTCCAGCACCATCGGCGCGATGGAGGAAAGCGGCCGGACTTCGGTCGCGAGCGCGAGGGCGACGATGAGCGCCACGATTGGAACGGCGCGGCGGCTGAGCCCGATCGCCGTGCCGATTCCGATGGCTTCCACCGCGATCAGCGGGACCATGTAGCGGATTCTGAACGGGTGCCCTCTGACGAAGGCCGCCCAGGGCAGCGCCGCGGTCGCGGCGAGCGAGAGCACGACCAACGCATCAGTCCGCCGGCGCGTGAAGAGGCCCAACGCAAGCAGCGAGCACACCCCGATCGCGGCGGCCGCGAGCGTCAACGTGCCGGTCAGGGCGTGCGATCCCCAGCCGATCTCAGCCAGCGCCAGAAACGGCCGATCGAGCGCCTTGTTTTCCGGGACGAAAAAGCCGCTGGCCGTGAACCATTGCCCGACCACCACGCGGCTGAACACCGCAAAGGCCATGACGGCCATGGTGGGGTAGACGGCGATCTCCGCGATCCGGCGGACCGACTGTGCCAGGGAGTCTCCGGCTTGCCAGCGGGCCCACACGGCCGCCGCCAGGGCGCACGCCGTCACCGGCCAGGCTTCGTATCTGGTCAGACACGCCAACGAGAACGCAAGGCCGACGGTCGCTGTCCCGAGGCCTGAACGATGCGACTGGTCGTCGCCACACCACCACATCAGCCGAGCGACCGCAACCAGGGTGAGGGCCAGCAAGAGCGGCTCGGTCATCGGCGTCGACTGCAGATAGAGCAGGTTGGGATTGAGCGCGAAAGCTGCCGAGGCGACCACGGCCGCCGCGATGGACTCGGTCAACCGGATCACGATCCAGGCGATGGTTGCGGTGGCAATGGCGAACGACAGCACCGAAATCGCCACGCCGGAGGCTCCGGTGCGATAGAACCAATCGATTTGCACCGGCAGGAAATTCAACAGGTGCGGCAGGGGCAGCCAGACGGCGCCGATCTGCTGCCAACCTGGCGTGATGCTGTCGAGCACGCGGCGCGCCACGATGAGGTGGCCGCGCGCGTCGTAATGGCTCAGTGTCAAGCCGAGGTGCGCGTAGTGCCAGGCGGCAATCGCGCCGCCTGCGATCGTCGCCGCGAAGATCGCCACAGGCAGCGCCCCCCGGCGCGACGGTATAATCACTGGTTTATTGTATGGGTGGAATCGTCGCGCGGGTCCAGGTACTCGCGCTCGCATTGGGAGCTCCCGGCCTCTTCCTGGTCGCTCTGCTCGATTCGTCGATCCTCTCGCTGCCGGAAATCGCAGACCTGCTGGTGATCTGGATGGTGGTCCAGCACAAGGAGCGATTGGTCCTGTACGCCGCCAGCGCGACGCTCGGATCGGTGAGCGGCTGCCTGGCGCTGTACTTCATCGGCCGCAAGGGCGGCGATGCGCTGGTTCGCAAGCGGTTCAAGTCGTCGACGGTCGACAGGGGCCTGGCGGCGTTTCAGCGCCATGGGCTGATGGCCGTCCTCATCCCGTCGATCCTCCCGCCGCCGGCGCCGTTCAAGATCTTCGTGCTGCTCGCCGGCGTGGCCAGAATCGGCGTGGGCAAATTCGCGACGGCCGTGGCCATCGGTCGGGGAGCGCGATACTTCACCGAAGGATTTCTCGCACTCCGATACGGCGATCAGGCGATGGAATTCATGCGCGAGAACGGAAAAACCGTATCTCTCTGGATCGTCGCCGGTTTGTTGATTGCCCTGGCCGGATACGTCCTGTGGCGCAAAGCCGTGACGTTGGCGCGGCGATAGCCCGTATACTTCAGTGGATCACGGGGTCATGCGGGCGCCTCGCCTTGATGGGCCGCCGGCGGGCCGTTCCGTGAGCCAATCGACCAACGAAGGCCAGAAGACCCAACTCGCATGATCGATCTGAGTATCGTGATCCCGGTGCGCAACGAGGCGGCGTCGCTCCAGACGCTCACGGAGGAGATCGCCCGGACGATGACGTCCTGGGCCCGTTCGTACGAGGTCATCATCATCGACGACGGCAGCACGGACGACAGCTTCCAGATCCTGACGCGGCTGCAGAGGTCGGATCCGCGCCTTCGCGTGATTCGCTTCCGCCGCAACTTCGGCCAGACGGCGGCCTTCGCCGCGGGCTTCCACCTCGCCCGGGGTCGGATCATTGTCACCTCGGACGGCGATCTGCAGAACGACCCGGCCGACATTCCTGCGCTCGTCGACCTGCTGGATCGCGGCCACGATATCGCCTGCGGATGGCGGAAGAACCGCCAGGACAAGTTCCTGTCACGCCGGGTGCCGTCGATGATGGCGAACTGGCTGATTTCGATGTCGACCGGCGTCCACCTCCACGACTACGGCTGTTCGCTCAAGGCGTTTCGAGCGGAAGTGGTCAAGCCGCTGAAACTGTACGGCGAGATGCATCGCTTTCTACCGGCGATCGCCAGCGAGCAGGGCGTGTCGATCGCCGAGCGCGTCGTCAATCATCGCCCGCGGCAGCATGGCGAATCGAAGTACGGGATTTCCCGTACGATTCGAGTGATTCTCGATTTGCTGACGGTCAAGTTTCTCCTGAACTATTCCACGCGGCCCCTGCAAATCTTCGGACTGATTGGGTTTGCCATGCTGGTGCCGGGCGCCGCGATCACGGGATGGCTCGCGTTTGTGCGCTTGATTGGCGCGCAGTCGATTGCCAACCGGCCGGCCCTCCTCTTTGGCATCCTGCTGATCTTCAGCGGCCTCCAGTTCGTGACCATGGGGCTGCTCGCCGAGCTCCAGGCCCGCACGTATCACGAGTCCCAGAACAAGCCGATCTACGTGATTCGCGAGATTCTCGAAACGGTCGAAGAGCCGGTGGCCAGTCTTCGCTGACCGGTTCAATCCCTCTTCTTTGGGAGCCGCCATGACACCCTACGACGAACGAGAGGTGATCGCGTTTACCGACGATGCCGTGGCCGCGTTCGAAGCGGCGGGCGTGCAGCCGAATCGATCGGCCGCGATCTGGCTGGGCCGGATGCAATTCGATGCCGTGACCATGGGCTACGCCAGCGCCCGGGCGAAGCATCTCGCCGCTCTGAAGGCGGCCCTCGGCAACACCGCGCCAACCCACACGATTCGGCCGACCACCGTGACCGCCAACCTGGTTGTGCGGGGCGCGTTCTTCGCGCTGGAAACCGGGGAGCGGTGGACAGCGGTGCAATGCTCGGATTTTGCGCTGCTGGCACGGTACCTGGGCGGCGAAGACATCTTGCCAACCCTCGATCAGCGGGCGTCGAGCGGCTTCAACCTGCTGCGCGTATGGACCCTGTTCGACATCCCTCAAATCGGCACCCTGACCGCGCTCGATTACGATCGCATTCCCGCGTTTGTCGGTCTCTGCGCCGACCACGGGCTCTACGTCGAGTTCACGGCCTACACCGGCATCAACGATCCGCAGCACTGGTCGCGCCTCTGCCAGGCCGCGCTGGCCTGTCGCCCGCGGCCCCTTCTCGAGCTCGTCAACGAGCTCGACGTCAATACCAACGAGCCGGATGCGCAGGGACGTGTGTTCAATCTGGCGCTGCACAAGCAGGCGCCGGCGCCGCTGCTCTCGTCGCACGGCAGCAACGGGTCTCAGGCGGTTGGGGTGCGTCCGTGGTGGAGCTACGAGGAGTTCCACACGAACGATGCCTCCGAGTGGCATCGCAAGACCGGTCACAACGCGATGGAGCTATCGGAGGGCACTGACAGCCTGGCGGCTTCCCGGGTCCCGGTGCTGAGCAACGAGAACACACGATTCCCCGATCGCTGCCAGTCGCCGCAGATAGCGTTTGACGCGGCGGCTGGCGCGGCGTTGCTGTGCGCTGGGAGCGCGTTCCATTCGGTGGCTGGAAAACTGAGCGTCCTCTGGGGAGATACGGAACTGGAGTGCGCGCGCGCCTGGGCGAATGGCGCGAAATCAGTGCCGCTCGAGTTTCAAATCGGTAAGTACGTTCATCCGGCCAATCTGGAAGGGGCCGACGATCTGCGGGTATATCAACGTGTCCTGGCCGACGGACGCGCCCACACGGTCAGGATTCGGAAATAGACAAGCTGGAATCATCGCGAGTTGTTGGAACCACAAAGAACACGAAGAACACGAAGCCTGAGCGTTTTTGGTTTGGAGAAACAGCTTTGTGATCTCTGTGCCCTTTGTGGTTCGCTGTACGGCTTTCAAAATCACTTCAAGTTCTGACTCTTGATTTCGTGGTTAACGCGTCTCGATCCAACAACCGAGCAGTCGGGTGTCGTCGCTGTGCTCGACATCCGAGGGTCGTGCACCGGACGCGCAGGACACCCGTACTCTCGCGCCGCCGGTCCCCTTGTCGACGGGCACGTCGAGCAGCCGTTCCTCGCGGGGTGTCAGGGTCAGCTCCTGCCGCCAGGCGCCGCTCGTCAGCGTCACGCGATTGTCGACCGGCGAGTTCCGCAGGAACAGCCGGATGCCATTCCCCGGATCCGGTGCAATCGCGAGATCGGCTTCGCTGCCTCCCGCAATCCACGCTCCGCCAGGCTCGACGTACACATGACCGCCCAGAAGCATGACGACGGCCGGGCCGTATCGAACCGCGTGCAGCGGTCGAATGTTGGCGAGGCCGCCGTGGTCGAGCAGTTGGACCGGACGCAGGACCAGCCGATTGAGCGTGCGCCTGGTTGCGGCATCGGCATCGACCAGCATCCCCGTCGCGGGCGTGGGGAGCGTAAACGTCTGCCGCCACTCGCCAGGCTGGTCGGGGACGACCCAACTCCAGGCCGCGCCGAATTCGCGATCGAGCACCACGGAGAGGCGGCCGGCGCCAGGCCGGGCGACCGTGGCGACCAGCTCGTATGTTGCCGCCAGCGGGTACTGCAGGCTCACGAGCGGCCCGCTAAGCGGTCGCATCGTACCTGGCCACTCCTCGCGCGTCGCCGCCAACACGACATCGGATGCGGCGAGGACACGAAACGGGGAGTACCGCACACCGAGCTGGCCGGCGTCGGCAGCGAAACTTCGACGCAGCGCCGCGCTGGCGTTCGCCGCCGTCGTCGGCGTCACGCCGTTGCTTCGCCAGACAAGGCTGAGCGCCAGCATGACCGACGCGGCCCCGGTAGCGCCGGCAATGAGGACGGTGGTGACTGGTCTCACGTTCCGACGGCCCACGATGAGCGTCGCGATCGCCGCCACGGCAAACGCGAGCAGCCACACGACGGCGTGCGCGATCGCGGTCGCCGGTGGATTTTGAAAAAGGCTGGGCATACCCCTGGTCAGGTCGACCAGCGGCGACAACCAGAGGAGGAGTCGTGACGCCCCATCGCGCGAATTGAAAAGGAGCGCTCCACGCTCGACCGAAGCGACCGTCACGGTGATCAGTAGGCTGACGGCCACGGCGGCGACGCCCAGGATGCGAGCGACCGACGATCGGGTGGAGGCGAACCACACGCCCAGTGGAATGCCGAGTGGGAGAAGGATGGGCGTGAGGAAGCGGGCGGGCGAGCTGTATCCCGCCCACCACATCTGGTACGCCGCCACCGCGAGAGCGTACGGAGCAGCGATGGCGATCAACTCGGCGGCCAGGCGCCGCGATCGCCGTACGAGCGGAAGCAGACCCAGCGCCGCGCAGAAGTACACAGGCGCATTGGGAAGCAATCCGAACTGCTGATCGATCAACAGTCCCGGCACGCCGCGTCCGAGATTCGTCACGGATGTCTGGGTATAGCCGTTGTATGGAGCCGCAGGATCCACCGTGCCATAGACCAGGTAGAAGAAGGCAAACCAGGCGAGCGCGCTGACGACCGGAATGGCCAACAGCAACGACATCCTGTGAAGGGCTCGCTCAGCCGTGATCAGTCGAAAAGCGAGTGCCGCGCCGGCCATTGACGCCAGGATCGCGAATCGCGTATGCAGCCAGGGCATCAGCGCGAGCGCCGCGCCGCATGCGAGAAGTTGCGCGGTCGACGGCTCCTCGTCAGCCGTGAGCGCAAGCACCGCCACCATCAACAGGGCGCCGCCTGGCGCGTCGGGATACATCGTGAACGCCTGAAAGAAGAACGGCGCCGACAGTGCCACCGCAGACCAACCGAACCAGCTCGCCGCAGCGTCGCGTGTGATCCGCCAGACGGCTGTCCAGGTGAGCGCCGTGGCCGCGGCGCTCACAAGCGACAGGAAGACGATCACGCCCGGATAGCCGAACAGTGCGAACACCGGGGCGACCACGGCCGGCAGACCGGGTGCGTGAACGGAATAGATCTCCTGGTTTTGGCCGCGGCGCAGGTAGTGGGGTTGGAGGTCGCCGGCGTAGAATTCCCGATACTCACGGCGGAGGTAGTTGTTCTCCACTTTGAGATCGCCATCGCGGAGCAGGCTCTGCGTGATGACGAGGTAATGCGGCTCGTCTCCGGCGGGAAGGTGCGGAGAGACCGCCCAGGCACCCGCGATGTAAAGACACGCCGCAATCGTCCCGGCCAGCCACGGCGCCCGGCGAGGGTCCATCACCAGGGCGCGAAGCAGAGGCGGCGCGCGTTGAGCCAAGGCGGACGAGGTGACGGCGACCGCCAGCATCGCCAGGACCCAGAAGCGAAGCGGGCCGGCCCATATCAAGAATGCGTAAGGCACCCGTATCGGCAGCCAGGGCAGCAGCACCAGAGCCGACAGGAGCCACACGGGCGCGCGTTTTGCCACCGCCGGAGATAACCGCCAGGCGAGGATCAAGGCGGCGGCGACCGCGATTGCGAGCCAGAGGATCGAGGGGAGCAGTCCTGCTCGTGGTGCGCCGGATTGAAGCGGAAGCAGGGTCAGAGACCCGCCCGAAGCCCATATGGCAAGGGCGGCGCACACGAGCGCGGCTACCGTCATGACGAACCGGCATGCTACCATACGATGTCCAGCTTGCCTGTGAGTGCCCGCTACAGACGCGCTTTTTTGATTTCGATCTTCGCCGCGTTTTTTACCTCCGCGTGTGCGAATAACCCAACCACACCGATCACTCCCACGCCGCCACCGACGGATCCGCCGCGAATCACCTGTCCTGCGCCTCAGATGATCCAGTCGGCCGGAGGCCCGGTCGACAACGTCGCCTATGCGCCGACGGTCACGGGAGGAACGGCGCCCGTCACAGCGAAGTGCACTCCCGCTGCCGCGTCGAGCTTTCCGATTGGTACCACCTCCGTCAGCTGCCAGGCGACCGACGCGCAGCAGCGCGAGGATTCCTGCGGCTTTTCGATCACTGTCGTTCCGCCGCCGCCTCCGCCGCGACTGAGTGCGACGGTCTTCGTGTGTTTCGGCGACAGCATGACCGAGGGCTCCAACGTTAATAGACCGACCTTCATTCCGAGCCCGCCGAACTCGTATCCTGCCGATGTGCTGACGTTGCTGGCTGGCCGGTACACGACGCAGCGACTCACTGTGCTCGACGAAGGGGTGTCTGGAGAGAAGGTTTCGGAGGGCAGGTTCCGGTTGCCACGGGTGCTGACGAGCGATCGTCCTGATGCGCTGCTGCTGCTCGAAGGCGTCAACGATCTGAACGAGAACGGCGTCGACGGCATCGCGAGAGCCATCTCAGGCCTGCAAGCCATGATACGCAACGCCCGCGACAACGGTGTCGTGGTGTTCCTGGCCACCATCCCACCGCAACGTCCGGGTGGGTTTCGGGCGTATACACCGACTCTGGTCGAGCCGTTGAACGACCGCATCCGCGCGCTCGCACCCGCCGAGGGCGCGGTGCTCGTCGACGTCTACCACGACTTCAACGGCGATGTCGTCGGGCTGCTCCAGGACGACGGGCTTCATCCAAACGCGGCGGGTTACCTGCGAATGGCGCAGAGCTTCTTCGCGGCGATTCGTACGACGATGGAGGTCGTGCCCCCGCCGTCGACCTTCGGCTCATTCAGACTGCCGGCACTGGTCTCGCTCGCGCCGGCAGCCACCGGCGTGGGACACGTCCATCGCTGACGGCGCGCCGGCAGCCGGAGAAACCTGGCGCGCCGCAGCGCTGTACCTCGCGCTGACACTGGTTCTCGCCTATCCCTTGAGCGTCAATCCCGCCGGACGCGTGCTGGCGGATGGACCCGACACCCGCCTGTTCATCTGGACCCTGGCGTGGGACACGCACGCGTTCACCCATCAGCCGCTCTCGATCTTTGACGCGAACATCTACTATCCCGAGCGCCACACGCTGGCGTATTCCGAAAACCTCATCGGCAGCGGCTTTGTCTCGGCGCCCGTCATCTGGCTGACCGGCAACCCGGTGCTGGCGATGAATGTCGTCGCGCTGCTCTCGTGTGTGCTGTGCGGCCTTGGCGCCTATGTGCTGGGACGCCGCCTCGGGCTGGGGCCGCCTGCGGCGCTGCTGACAGGGATCATCTTCGCGTTCTCGCCGCCGCGGTTCTTCCGCCTTTCACAGCTTCACCTGACCACGATTCAGTGGCTGCCGTTCGGCCTGGCCTCGCTGCACGCCTATTTCGATGCCGGCCGCAAGTCGGACATGCGGCTGGCGCTGGCGTTCTTTACGCTGCAGGCGCTGACGAGCGGCCACGGCGCGGTGTTTCTGCTGCTGGCGATGACGGGCCTCACCGTGTATCGTCTGGCGTCGGGCGAGCCTCTCGCGTTGGCCACTCGACTGAAGGACGCCGGGGTTCCTGGTGCGCTGCTGCTCGCACCCACGCTGCTGATCCTTATTCCATACCGCCGCGTCCAGGTGGAAATGGGGTTGAGCCGGTCGCCGGACGACTGGATCAGTAATTGGTCCAGCTTTCTGGCCTCTCCTTCGCACCTCCACACGTTCCTCTTGTCCCTCGCTCCGGACGCACGGATCAACGAGACCGCTCAGGCGTTCCTCTTCCCGGGATACCTTCCGCTGATTCTTGCGGCCGCGGCCTTCTTGTGGATGGGCTCCACGCGGGGTCGCGTTGCCGATGCGCCGAGGACCAGCGGGTGGGGAGTCGCGCGAGTCGTCCTCGACCTTGCCGGGCTCCTCAGCTTCGTCGCGGGCCTGTACGTGTCGATGGGCGGAGCCGTCCGGCTGAGGATCGGCTCGGCGGTATTGCTGTCGATACGAGACGCGTGGCGCCCATGGGTCGCCTGTGGCCTCTTCGTGGTTCTGCGGCTTGCGATCGCGGGTTACAGGCCGTCTGACGTGCCGTGGCGCTATCGCGACCGGCTCAGCGCCTTCGCGACACGATGGATGCCGCGGTGTTCCGACGCGCGGACCTTCTATGGGCTGTTGACGATCCTCAGCATGTGGCTGTCGGCGGGCCCCCTGGCTGGGCTCTGGCCACTGGTGTACTGGTTGCCGGGACTGAGCTTTATTCGTGTGCCGTCGCGTTTCTCGCTGCTCGCGCTGCTGGGCGTGGCCGTGCTGGCCGGCATCGGCTTCGACCGCTTGAGTGCGGCGCTGACGCCCAGGCGGCGCGCGCTGCTGGCGGGCTGTGCGGGAGGGGTACTGATCCTGGAATTCGCAGCGCTCCCGCTGAGTACCACTCCTTACGCTGTGCAGATTCCGCCGGTCGATCGATGGCTGGCCGGACAGCCGAAGCCCTTCGTCGTGGCGGAGCTCCCGCTGGGAAATCCCAGGAACCTCGGCGGCTGGGAGCGACGACATACCGAGTACATGCTGCACTCGATGGCCCATTGGCAAAAGACCGTCGAAGGCTACAGCGGCCTGAGACCTGCCCTCCACGAGGCACTCTACGCTCGGCTGCTGACCTTTCCAGACCAGGACAGTCTCCGGAGCCTGACCGAAATCGGCGTCGATTATGTCGTGGTCCACACGGACCTTTACTCACCGGAGGAACGGCCACGACTGGACGCTCGCCTCGCGATGTTCCAGCCATGGCTGACCCTACAGCGCGAGGACGGTGCCGGTCGGGTGTACCGGCTTCGAGCTCCTTGAGAACTGCTATCGAATTCCTCCGGCCGGACCCTTGACCAACGCGGCGAGGGCCTCGCCGACGACCTGATGACCGCGCGGGTTCATGTGATCGTCGAGCACGTAGAAATCCTTCGGGCCAAGCAGGACCGACAAGTCGAGCGTCGTCAGTCCCCTGACGAACGCAGGGTTCGCGGGCTCCTGTTTGACCTGTTCCAACGCGACCATGAACGGCTGCCGCGGCTGCAGCTGCTCGTTGACCTCGAGAACGATGACCTGCACGTTGTCGAGCTGCCCGTGGCCGGCGTGCGCGAGCGCGTTGACGAACAGTCGTGCTTCGTCAGCTGGTGACGTCGGCGCCATTGCCAGCTGATCGGGCTCCGGCGCCTCGAGCCGGAGGGCCTTCATGACGAGCCGATAGAGGTATTTCCCCGGATAGTAGGAATGCTGCCCGCCGTAGTACCGCCTGACCCTGTCGTACTCTTCTTCGGTCGTGATCGGAAGGTGCTCGCCCTGCGCCCGGAACGTCTGATTCTCGAGCAGGTCGTTGTCGCTGTATTGGAGGATCAAGAACCGCAGTCTGGAAACGTCGAGCCGATCGAGGAGCATCATCTCCCGCACCGTCCCGTACGAGGAAATTCCCGCGTTGAGCACTCTCTGTCCGCTCTTGCGCGCCAGCACTCGTCCAAACGTCTGATCCTCCTCCACGCCCCAGCCCATCGTGTGAGAATCGCCGATGGCGATCACGTCCGGCGCGGCGAGCGCCTCCTCGTCGTCGCGCAACCCCATTCGATTGACGTGGACGGTGGTCCGGAATTCGATGTTCTCGAAGGTGCAGGTTCCCGGCTTCAACGTGTAGGTAAGCCCCGCATCGTATTGTGCGCACTGTGGATCGAACTGGATCAACGTCCGATTGAAGTGCCGGTAGATCTGCTGAACAAGCCGGCGCATGGGCCGTGGCAGCGCGGCGGTCAGGCCCGGCACATGCAGCATCAGCACGAGCAGCGCCTCGACGATGACGCCGGCAACGGCCGCGCTGAACGCGACAAACGCGACACTTCTGAGCACCGTCGGTCGGTCGGTCATGATGCCGCGCTTCTCGATATCCGAGTGCCTCCGACGATGTAGAGGAGGGCGCCGGGCAGGTTGCCGATGATGCCGAGCGCCACGAACAGCACCGACAGTGCGAACGCGGACGCGGCCGGCACACCGGCCTGCCCGAAGAACCAGAGAAACGCCGCCTGGCTCGTGCCGATGCCGTTGAACGTGACCGGCAGCAACATCGCCAGCAGAATCAAGGGGATGAACGCAAAGTAGGTGACAAGCGACACGTCGATGCCGAGACCTCGCCCGAGATAGTACGCCTGGATGACGCGCAGCACCTGAACGGCGATCGAACTTGCGAGGACGTTGACGAGCTGCCGGCGGTACTTCGCATACCGCCGAATCGACTCCAGGATGCGCCGCATCGTGTTCTGCACCGACACGGAGGGCAGCCAGTTGACGATGGCCGAGACCAGCCTGGACATGGCGGAGCTGAAGATCAGGAGCATCGTGGCGACACACAGCGCCGTCGTGACGGCGAGCGACAGCACGATCGCGACGTTGCCGGCGAGATCGCGAGCCAATCCCAGGCCGACGAGCGCCATGATCAGCACCGAGGCCACGCCGAGCATCCGGTCCATGAACACGGACGCGACCGCGTCGCCGCCGTCGACCTTCAACCTGGCCAGGCTGTAGGCCCGCACGGCGTCGCCGCCAACGCTGGCGGGCAGGAATGTGCCGACAAACGTGCTCACGAAAAAGATCCGCATGACGTCGGTGAACGGCGGCCGCGCGGCGGGATCGACAACGCACAACAGCACCAGCCACCGATAGGCCATCAGCACGCGGTCGGCGCCCACCAGGGCGGCGGCGACGGCCATCGGGCCCCACGTCGCGCCCGCGCCCGCAGCAAGAACCGCGCGGGGATGACTCTTCCACAGCAGATAGCCGGTCAGGCCGGCGGCGACGGCGACGCGGACTGACAGCCGCAGAACCGGGGAGCGCAGCATCAACGCGGCTCCGCGCGCGTCCGTCAAGGCTGCGGGCTGGGAAGTGAGGCCAGGTGCTGAGACGGATCGTGCTTCACCTGGTACGCCCTCACCAGAAACTTCGCGTACGGCACGAACTGCTTCATCGCGCCGACGTTGACCTGGCACGGGCTCAAGCAGGTGGGGCAGATTGATTTCTCGACGTGGTCGCGGTGTGCAAGGTTCTCGGCCTTGAAGTAGATTTCCTCGGCAGACGCGGTGAGGACATTGCCGATCGGCTCCGAGTTCTCGCAATAGTGCAGGTCGCCGTACGGATTGAGCAGCAGGCCCTGCGTGCGAAACGGGCACGGCATCGTCCGCTGGTAGCCGTTGGCGATCATGTCGGCGTAGTGAAGATAGAGGAAGGACTGGCCGCTCAGGATCGACTCTTCCTGCACGCGGTCGAGGAAGAATTTCCGCATGAATTCTTCCTCGCGCTTCGCGAAGCCGATCTTTTCTTCAAGCGCCTTGTTGTTCAGCATCGCATCGGTGAAGCGCAGCATGTTGAACACCACGTCGAGCTTCTTGGTGCGCGCCCAGGCCAGGATGTTCTGCGCATCGTCGAAATTGGTCGCGAAGATCGTTGCCGCGATGCCGAATTGAAAATTGGCGTGCTGCTGCGACAGCGCCTGCATGGCCTCAATCGTCTGGGAGGCCTTTTCGAACCCGCGCTTGACGTGGCGGACCTGATCGTGAATGTTGCCGATGCCGTCGAGCGAGACCCGCGCGCTGATGAGCAGATCGTGCTTGTCACAGAACTCGACGATCCTGGTCAGCATCGGGATGGCCCGATGCGGCGTGAGGCCGGTCGTGTTGATGCCGATCTTCCGCATCCTGGGCAAACGCCGCTGGAACATCTCCACCAGATCCGGCAGGTCGTTTCGCGTCGTCGGCTCGCCGCCCGAGATGTTCAGGTTCTCGATCGCCCCCCAGAATGGATGGTCCATGGCCGGCTCGAGCTGCGCCAGGGTCATGTCCGACTTGCGGTCGCCATGCTTCCAGTTGTTGCACATCTCGCATTGCGCGTCGCAGACCCAGGTGCAGTTGTAGATGAGCACCGTCGGCCGGATCGGCTTGAGCTTGGAGACGACCAGCGTATTGACCAGGTCGCGGGGCACACCGGCGGCGGTCCGCGCAAGATAGCGGAGCGTAAAAGCGCCTTTAGACACCTGAAGATTGTACAGCGCCGCCTCGGCTCACGCGTCGGAAAAAGACGAGCCCCTCGTCACCACGGGCTGCCAGGCGATGAGCGTCGGGTGCCGACGTAGAGAATGTGCGGATATGGCAGATAGTCGATCATGCGATGACGATGCACCTCGAATCCGGCCGCTTCGAGCAGCGGCTGTATTTCTTCCGGCGCCCAGTAGCGAACCGGCGCCTTGTAGTCCATCACCTTGTCGAGCAGCCATGTGAACGCGAGTTTGTAGGACAGGGCAGGTTCGATGTCCTTGATCACCAATCGGCCGCCGGGTGAAAGGTGCGACGCGAGCGTCGCGATGAGCGGCTCGACCGACTTTGCCGGGATGTGGTGAACGAGGTCGAGCATGTAGGCCGCCGAGATAGGCTCGTTGAGGCGCCAGTCCACCGCGTCGCCAACCTGAAACCGGACATTCTGCACACCCAGCCGGCTGGCGGCACGCTGGGCCGTCTGAATTCGTCGCTCGCTCAGATCGAATCCCTGAATCTGCAACCTGGGAAAGCGCGTGGCGAAGTACAGCGCGAACAACCCAAAGCCGCAACCAACATCGAGCACGTGGCCTGATGGCGGCAGGTACTGTCCGATCTCGAACAGGAAACGCTGCCTCAGAATCATGAACCGCACGGTGCAGTAGGCTCGCACCAGAGGGTCGTCATAGGCGCCGACGATGCGTCGTAACGCTTCGTCCGCCGTCGGGTTGGTCTCGGTGGATAGTCGATTCATCGCATTCGATACTGATGCGGTCCGCCGACCACCTGAACGGGCGACGTCCGTCCTACCGCGGACAGTTCGGCGCGCTGGCGTCGCGAGACACGAGATAGACGGCGAGCGTGTCATTCTTGAAGGCGGTGACAAACAGGCCGGAACTGGCGTCGATAAGCGGTTGCAGGCGCGGGTAGGCGTCTCGCTCCGGCTGACCGATGACCAGGTAGTCGATGCATTGCTTCACCGACAGTTCGTACGCCTGCGCTGCCGATGTGGATCGGTACAGTGTGCGAACGTCTTCGCTCGACTTCTCGTATTTTGCGAGCGGGATCATCGAAATCGGCAGGCCCGCGGACATGCGGCGCTCGGCGAACGCGGGCACATAGGCCCACGTATCGCGGCCCCGAACCGTGGGCTCGACCTGGACGCGCGCGCGGATGTAGGTGTTCTCGTTGATCCAGGCCAGCCCCTTCAACTCGTCGGGAGTCACCAGCACCGTCCAACGAAATCCCGGTCCCATCGCGCGATTCCAGACGTCCTGGGTGTTGTACAGATCGATGAGGACGGTCGGCAGTGCCGCGAGGGCTACAATCCCGGCCAGACCCGTCGTCAGCGCCCGCGCCCAGCCGCCCCGCGCCCAACCTTCCTGGAGCGCGAATCCGCACAACGTGGCGAGCGCCACGAACGCCACCTTGCCAACGTGCCAGCCGACGTAGACGCCCTGAACATCGGGAACATCCACCAGGAAATAGAAGACCGTGCACATCGTCAGCGTGATGCCTATCGGAAGAAAGCGGGGGAGCGCCTTGCACCAGGCCGCAGTGGCCAGCCCGCCGGCGGCGACGAGCAGGACCGGACCAAAGCTCAGGAAGATCGCCAGCTCCCAGGACCGGAATGCCA
This sequence comes from Acidobacteriota bacterium, assembly GCA_040007095.1. Taxonomy (GTDB): domain Bacteria; phylum Acidobacteriota; class Vicinamibacteria; order Vicinamibacterales; family CAVVIG01; genus JBDTVS01. The sequence continues at coordinate 31,860 of JBDTVS010000097.1, read as the reverse complement.
GGGGATTCACCCCGACGGCCATGAACTTCGTGCCGGCGTCGGTGTATCCCAACCTGTCGATGACGAAGAAGGCCGCGAGCATCGGCGCTGCCGCCGCGAGGGCACACGGGACCAGGGCCTTCCACTGGCGCGCCGACAATAGGGACCATCCCTCGTAGGCCGCTACGACAATCGCCAGCATCACGGCCGCAAACGAGCTCATGAGCATCGCCATCGCGAGAAAGAGCCCGACGACGAACAGCAGGGCGGGCTTCGTGCGATCGCGGGCCTGAATCAGGAGCAGCAGCGCACAGAATCCAAAGAGGTATCCGAACTGGTGCTGTGGCTGGTAGAGAAGCAGCCGGTGCAGGCCGTCGATGGGCAGGCTCTGATGCGCCCAGCGGGTCATGGCATCGATGTTCAGATACCGAAGCGCTTCGAACGAGCGCCCTCGCTGCCAGAGCGACCAGATTTGTTCAATGCCTTCGAAACTGGAGCAGAACAACACGCCGACGCAGGCCGTGGCTGCCGCCCACGGACGATCGACGAACTGCCGGACGAAAAAATAGAAAAACCCGGCAAAGGCCAGGCCCGACCAGAGGGCGTTCACGAGGAGCAGCTGCTCAATGGTCAAGGCGCGACCAACCGCCCGATGCTCGGCGGAGGGCAGCAGATGCATCAGCCAGTAGTAGTGCAGCGGATCGCCCAGGTAATAGGGATTCCGAGGCGGCATGTCGCCCTTGGCGACCTCGGCGACGACCGCCATCTCCCAGACAAAGTCGGCCGTGAAATAGGCGCGATAGGCGCGGCCCTCGGGTAGATCGATGCCAACATGCGCATAGGGCAGCCCGACAATCGCCGGCACCGCGAGCAGCACGAGCGCACACGCGCCGATGTCGCGTCGATCCAACCGGGGAACGGAGAGCGTCCCGGCCAGTCGGCCGGCCGGCAGCACCGCGATGGTCGCCGGGATGGGCGCGAGCACAAGCCACCAGCCGCTGCGGACGCCGGCGGCCCAGAGAGCCAGGAGCACGAGGCTGCTGAGCACATATCCCCAGGCAGGGCCGAGGAGAAGCGCGGCCGGCCACCCGCCTGGCTGTGCCCCATACAGGCGACGGGCCAGCACCACGCCAGGCACTGCGAACCACACGAGCACGGCCAGCAGCGCCAGCCCAGGGGCTATGGGAAGGATGCCGCGAAGACTAATCAGGAGAGCGGCGAGCGCCGAAAATACCAGTACCGCGTGGACGAGAACGGACCGGCTCGGCGCCGTCGCGCCCGGTATGACATTGGCGCCGAGCGTCTGAGATTCCATCGGTTGGGCGCGGCCTCTGCGAACCGCGACGCACACAGTAGCATGAAGGAGAGAGGGTGCACCCGCGCGCAGGGCCGTGCAACGAGCGCGCCTCGGGTGGAATCGTTGCGTCCGACACACAATACCGACGCAGTCGGCGTCGGGTCGAGTCGGGTCGAGTCGGGTCGAGTCGGATCATTCGGTTCGTCGCCGAGTTGAATTCGTAAGGATTCTAGAAGTACTTGTCTATCCCCTTGTAATCATGACAGTTGCCGTGTACTATTTGCGGTCATCACCCCAATCCGTTCAGGTTAGAAAGACATTTCGGGAGAGAGACTGTATGAATGGAAGGTTCTGGTTAGGCTCGGTCGTGTGCGTGCTCGCTCTCGTCGTCGCATGTTCCAAGAGCTCCGAAGGTCCGATCTCGCCGAGTGCCGCCAGTGCCCTGAAGATAAACGCCGCCCCGGACGGAACCACGCTGAAGGTGTCCGCGCCGACGGCTCAATCGCCGGTGAACGGGGTGAGGCTCGTGTTGAACGCGCCCGTCAACCTCGTCGTCAACAACGTGGCGCCGATCTATGTGGGAACAACGGACGTAAAAGTCGCGCTGACCTACAAGTTCGAGGTTTACAACGCCGCGGGCGCGAGGGTCTATGTCTCGCCCAGCGTCGGCGCTGGCGCGGCAACTACCTCCCACGTCTTGAGTTCCGCGCTCGACTACAACCAGTCGTACACCTGGCAGGCGCGCGCAGAGTCTCAGGGCGCGTTCGGTCCCTGGTCGGCGCGAGCTTCCTTCGCCGTGCCGCCCAACGAGGTCGACGGTTATGTCGTCGGAAATGAGCTTTACGATCCGTTGGTCAAGGGGAAGACGATCGGGGACATTCACGGCGCCGTTGAGTTTGTTCCTGGCGTCGGGCTCAAGCTCCTCGAGGAAGAGAGCTTCGTCAGCTACCAGCTGCCAGCGACGCTGGAAGAGGGCGAGATGTCCGCTCTCATTACAAATGTTGGGGTCATCAGCAATACCGAGGACCCAAAGCTCCGGGTGTTCTCGATGCGCCAGGGTGACGCCGCGTTCAACGACAACCCCTACCGGATGAGCGTCGAGAAGCGTGGCAACGGGGCCGTCGCATGGCGTTTCCTGACGGGGCCCAACCGCCCGTACATTGAGACCGTTGGATCCGAACGAAGGGTCTATTCGTTTCACGAGAGTCTGACCTACTTCGTCCAGGCGACCTGGCGCGCAAATTTCTTCAACGTCGAGTTCCGCGAGGGCGGATACGATGGCAGGGTCGTTTACAGCTTCGGCAAACCTTACGATTGGTTCTACGGCCCGGTCCCCCACAATATCTATATTGGCAGCCCCTATGCGCCAGGCGACCGCGGCGAAGCAGGCAGTCTCGACGGGATGATCATCAGGCACCTCTGGGTGTCCGCTCGTCCTCGTCCAGAATTTGCCAACAAGTAGCCCAGGTATCGCGCGCCGTCGCTCACACGACGGCGCGCGGTCACGAGAATCACACCCTCGGTAGCTGGCAGGATTCCCATGTGCGCCGCAGCCGGGCAGGTAGCAGGAGTTTGTTCGTGACGCGCGTACGATGAGTTCATCGAGAGCCCGCTCGGTCTCTGCGAGTCGGGGGATTTTGCTTGCCGTCACACTATTCCTGACGGCCTGCGGCAGCAGCAATCCTTCCTCGCCGTCCCCACCAACCGCCGGCTCCACCGCCCCGACACTCTCGTCTCCGGCCGACGATGCCGTTGCTGCGGCGCGTCCAGCCCTCGTCGTCAACAACGTGGGGAGTGGGCAGGGGGCGGGACGCACCTACGATTTTCAGGTGGCCGATAGTCTGTCGGCGCTCACAGGGCCGGAAACCGGCCTGTTTGCGTCGCAAACGGGCGTCGCCGAGGGAGCAGGCGGCCGGACCAGCTACGATCTCTCCAAGGACCTTCAGGCCGGTCTGCGCTACTACTGGCGCGCCCGCGCCACTCAGGGCGGTGCGGCCGGACCATGGTCGAGCGCCTTTCGGTTTCGGACGGCTGCTGGGACCAATTCTCCGCCCGTGATCCAATCGATTACGGCCAGTACCCGAGCGGAGGCGAACACCGACATCGACGTGGCCGCCGTCGTCCAGGACCAGGAGACCAGTCCGGCGAACCTGACGTATGAATGGAGCTCGACGAGTGGGGTGTTCAGCGGTTCCGGCGCGAGCGTCCGCTGGCGCGTGGCAAGCGTCAGTGGCCCGACGGCTTACGACCTGACCCTCACCGTGATCGAGAAGTACACCGTGGCGGTCGACGGGGGCGGCGTGGAGGCGCGCGAGAACCGCGTCAGTGGCAAAACGACAGTGCACGTCAACGATTCACCGGCGGAGGTTTCGGGCCTCGCGTTCACGTTCCTCGACGACTTCATCCACTCCGAGCGCACGCCCGAATTCTGTGTCCGGAACTTCAGCGACAGCTGTCCGGGAAAACAGGCGGAACTGAGCGATGTTCGGGCCAATCGTGCCATGTTCATCATCGACCCCGCGCGATCGAGCGTGGGGTTTGGACCGCCCAGCTTCTACGACAGCGTCGCCAGGCGACAGGTGGTCCAACCTGACAAGTCGTCGTTCGCCGAGACCTTCGATCCGTGCAGTTTCGCCGCGACGAACCTGGCGACTCGAGTGTTCGGAATCGCGGTGGGCACCTGCCAACTGACCGCCGTCTACGAGAACTTTCAGTGGAAGCTCTGCGACAGCCACTTCCAGCCGCAGGCTGCCGTGAGTGCGTTCCTCTCGACGTTTCGCTTTTAACGCCGCCGAATATTGGCCAAGATCGTCGAACATCTCCGCCCGGACGTTGTTGCCGACGCACCTGGTCGCCCCGCCATCCCGTCAGAGTCGCCGAGCAAAGAACAGGCGCAGTGCGTGAGCCGGCCCTATCGGCCCCCGGTTCGTTTGGATATCTTCCTGCTGGTGGTGATCGTCCTGCTCGGGGCGGGCCTGCGCCTGCTCTGGATCCGGTCGCCGCTGCTCGACGCCCATCGCTGGCGTCAGACCGACACCGCGGCGATCGCACGGAATCTCTACGAGGGCCGCTTCAACGTGTTCTATCCGCTGGTCGATTGGGGCGGACGCAACGGCTACGTCGAAAGCGAGTTTCCGTTGGTTCCCGCCCTCGCCGCCGGCTTGTACGAAGTGTTCGGCCCGCTGGACTACCTTGGCCGCGTCGTCGCCATGGCGTTCTCGACGGCCACCATCGTCGCGATCTTCTTTCTCGGCACAGAACTGCTTGGCGCGGCCGGTGGATTGGCGGCCGCGTTCCTGTTGGCCGTCTCGCCGGCTGCGGTGTTCTTCGGGCGCACGTTCATGCCCGATTCGCCGATGCTGTTCTGTTGGGTCGCCGGCGTCCTGGCGTTCGTCCGCTACTTTCGCACCGGCAGTCACCGAGCGCTGTGGCTGGGAGGCGGCGCGATGGCGGTGGCCTGTTTGATCAAGGTCCCCGCCGTGCTCATGGTCGCGCCAATCGCGGGTGCCGCATGGCAGGCCAAAGGCAGGGCAGCGCTTCGTGACCGCGCGCTCTGGATGGCGCTGATCGTGCCGGGGCTGGTGACGGTGGCCTGGTATGCGCACGCATTCCTGCTATATCGGCAGACCGGCATCACCTTTGGCATCCTGGTGCATCCGGCGCGGACATACCCGCTGGACATCGCACCGGGCCCCTGGAAGTACGCGTTCTCGAAATGGAGCTCGCTGGCGCTGCTGATGCGCGGCGATTTCTATCTGACGCTGCTGTCGCGGCTCTACGAAATTCTGCTGCTGCCGTGGGGTTTCGTGGGGGCGTTGTTCGGCGCCGTGATCTGGAAGCGCGATGAGGGCCGCCTGGTCGCCGATGCATGGTTCGCGGCGCTGGCGGCTTTCGTGCTGCTGATGGGCGAAGCGCACATCGGGCACGAGTACTATCAATTGCCGGTGGTTCCGCTCGGGGCACTGTACTTTGGCGCGTTTGCAGGACCCGTGTTCGCTCAACGTGAGACGTCGGCGGGACGAAGCACCGGGCTTGGAGCGAGGGCCGTGTTGGCGGCGCTGCTGGTCGCCATCGGCGCAACCAGCTTCTACTACAGCGGCATCATCAACTCGCATTTTCGGCCGAACAATCTGGACGTGCGGGTGCTGGAGGCGGGGCAAGCCGTCGAACGCGTGGTGCCCGGCGACGGGCTGATGGTCGTCGTCGACGACTACGGAGCGACCTCGCCGCTCCTGCTGTACTTTGCGCATCGCAAGGGCTGGAGCTTCGACGTCGAAGATGTGCACCCCCAGGTCGTCGACGGCCTGAAGCGGCGCGGCGCCGGGTACTTCGTGAGTACCGTGTGGTCGCGGATCGAGCGAGAGCGTCCCGAGACGGCCGACTATCTTCGACTCTATCGGAGGCTCGAACTGCGCGACGCGCCTCGTGACACGGTGGTGTTCGATATCAGCGGGCACACTGAATGAACGTCATGCGGCGCTCGGTCTCCGAATCGCGCCGGGCGGAAGGCCGCGATGTCCGTGCTAAGATCTCGTGGAAATTTTGCGCTCGCGGGTACGCAGAACGTGTTCGTGGAATTAAATGATAGATATTTGTGTTTGTGGCTGATTTACTAATAGTAATTCGCGAGGAGAACAATGACGAAGACGTGCAGAATCCTGGTAGTCCTGGCGGTCGCCCTGGCCGTTGCCCATTCTGAAGCGCAGGCGCAGAGTCCAACGGCTCCGCCGAGCCTCGGTTTTGTCAACATCAACGTCGGTGCGCAGCCGTCGCGACGCAGCATCGAGAAGTCCCAGACGCTGTCTGTCTTCGGCGAAACAGCGACGATCTTCTCGAGCCAGGAGATTCGCAATGGCGCAATATTCGATGTGTCGGGCGGTTATCGGGTCTGGCACGGCCTGGCCGTCGCCATCGGATTCTCGAGCTTCAGCAAGGCGTCAGATGCTGCCGTGGTCGCATCGATCCCGAATCCGCTGGTCTTCGATCAGCCGTTGACGGTGACCTCGACCCAGGCTGGCTTGACGCACAGCGAAAAGGGCGTGCATCTGCAGGCGGTCTGGTTCATTCCAGCCACCGAGAAGATTGACGTCGCGCTGTCGATCGGTCCCTCGTTCATCAAAGTCACGCAGGAGCTGGTCTCTGCCGTCACGATTGCGTCGGGGACGCAAAACATCAACATCGCCGTCGGCTCGGAAGAGGGAACCGCGAAGGGCGTCAACGTCGGCATCGACGGCACCTACCTGTTCACGCCCAGGGTCGGCGCGGGGATCTTCCTCAGGTATGCCGGCGGCTCGGTCGATCTGCCAAGCGCTCCCGGTCTCAAGGTGGGGGGCTTTCAGGCTGGCATCGGCGCACGCGTCCGGTTCTAGCAGGTTGCTGAAAAAGCCAGCACGCTGAACTTGAACGTGAGAACTCAGAACCTTGAAGTGCGAATTCCCTGGCAATCTCGCAGTCCTTCCCAGTTCTGACTCGGCTATGCCGAGCTCGCGATCGGATGGGGTCCTCTACTGACTGCTGCTTGGCGAGGGACAACACCGCGATCGCGGCTGGGCAGTCAGCAGTCGCGTGAGTGTTCGATCTGGCTGTGAATCCACGCCCGCTCAGGGCGATTCAGAAGGCCGGACGAGGCTCAGTCGCCGGCGGCACCGGCGCCCGGCCGGGGCCGAAAGGACTGCAGCACGATGATGCCACGCTGCTGCAGCGTGATCTTGTTGGTCTTCCTGGCGCCCCTGAGAATCTCGCCAACTGAAGACATGATCGTGTGCTCCCAGGCCTCGAGGCGCTTGTTGCTCTCGAGCGCGTCGCGGAGCCGTAGCTCAAACTCGTAAACGCTCATCGATTCCCGCAGCGTGATCAGGGTGCGGCCGTCAGGCAGCGGCACCAGCCTGACGCCCGGAATGCGGCTCATCGCGGGCACCGGTTTGATGATGATCACGGCGCCTTTCCCGAATTTGGACAGCTCGACCGCCGGTTTGGCGCCCCGACTCGACAGCTTCGGCTGCATCACGTGCACGACGGCGCGGCTCAGATCGTCGTCGATGCGTGTGAGCGCCGCGATCACGTCCTCGGGCAACGTCAGGGTGACGGCGCGGGACGGCCGCCCGAATTTCTGCGGACGGCCGCGTCGCGATGCAAGCAGTTCAATGGTCGCCATCTATTTTCATTGATAATATCACGTCAAAAAGCTAATATCCCATAGAATTAGTACGACCTGCCGAGCCGGTGCAGCGAACTGTGGCTCACCATTCGCCGCCAGCCGGAGCGGGACATCGTCAGTTGATAGATACCCATCAGTAGATGCTCCGACCGTTCCCTCCAAGCGCGTCCATGGCTGACCAGTGAAGAACGGGTAGCACGGGATCCCGCCGAGACGCTCGATACGAAGATTACCCTTCAAGAAGGTTCTGTGACCATGCGAAGACTGTTGATCGTTCCGGTCGTGTGTGTGCTGGCCCTGGCCACGTCGTGCGCCAGGCAGTCGACAAGTCCGTCCTCACCAAGCAGCGTCAACCCGGCGAAGATCGACGCGGCCCCGGATGGGTCCACGCTCAAAGCCACGGCTCCGTCGGCTCAAGCGCCGGTCAACAGCGTGAGGTTGACCTTTGGCGCTGCGATCACGCTGCTCATCGCCAATTCGACGACCCCTTTCGTCTCCGGCGTGCCCCTCACCTACAAGTTCGAGGTCTACAACGCGGCCGGCCTGAAGGTCTACACCTCGCCGAACGTCGCCGCCGGAGCGTCCACGACGTCACACGTGGTGTCCGCGACGCTCGACGGCGATCAGACGTTCACCTGGCAGGCACGCGCGGAATATCAGGGGAGCTTTGGCCCGTGGTCAACGCGGGCTTCTTTCATGACAGCGGTCACCGAGCCTGACGGCTACATCAGGGGCAACGAGCTCTACGACCCGTTGACGAAGGGCAAGACGGTCGGCACCATTCACGGACCGGTCACGTTCCTTCCCGGCGTCGGCATCCGGCTCGACGACCAGACCAGCTATGTCAGCTACGACATGGGCGCACCGCTCACTGCCGGCGAGTTTTCGGTACTCATGACGAACATCGTTCCGGGCGCGGCCGGCCTGAAGACGAAGGTGTTTTCGATGAGCCAGGGCTACGACGACATCACGACGAACGCCCGGCGATTCACGATCGAGAAGCGCGGCACCTCCGAGCCGGGCTCCATCGCGTGGCGTGTCATCGCGAGCGATGGGGCGATCGAAACAGTCGGCGACGAGCGGCGATTTGTGGCCTTTCAGCCCTCCAGCACGTACTTCTGGCGGGCCACCTGGGCCTCAGACTTCAGGCTGACGATCAACGAGGGCGGCGTGTCCGGACGCAACGTCTACGACTTCAACCGGGCATTGCTCGGGGTCTACGACGCGAATCCGCTCAAGGTGTTCCTCGGTTCGCCGGAGACGCGGAGCGGTCCGGATTCCCAGACGGCCCCGGGGATTGTGATCCGGCAGGTGTGGGTCTCCCGGAACCCGCGGCCCGATTTCGCCAACAGGTAATGGTTTGTCCTGGTTGTTTCTCCAGGCAGGATGCAACCATGAAATCGCGAGGGTACGAAGACCACAGAACGCACAAAGGCCACGGAGGCTGAGTGGTGGTTCGCGGCCGCGTTACGCGAACCGCTTCAATGGCTGCAGGCCTCGCCGCCGTTTGTGCGTTCCTCTGCTGAGAAGTTCTAACCGGATCACGCTAACCGGATCGCGCTGACCGGATCACGATAGCCCGACGGCACACAGAGCGCCGGCATCTTGTGTCCCCGCGCCCGGTGGGGGAGGATTCAGGCTCTGCGCTTTCTTCGTGTTATGCGAGAGAAGAACGATCCTGGCGCTCCGACGTTCGAGCTCGCACGACGAGACGGCGATGACCGCCTCGTCGCGTCAGGTTGACCGAACCTCAGTCAGGCCGACCCGAGGTTGGGACGTAACTCGCGCCGGTCAGTTCCACGAATTGCACCGTGGTCGCCCGGCCGGCGAAGCCCAGGCTGAAGACGTCGTAGATGTGCCACGACCCGTTGATGAAGATCGTGAGCTTGTCGTCCGAGACCAGGCCCGATGGATTCCGCTGGCGCCCAGACTGATAGCCGGCGAGTTGCAGATGCCAAATCGTCCGATCGAGCAATTCCGACGCCGCGCTGAGGGCTTCTCCGTCGCTCCCAAACACCCGCGTCAGATGGGGAAACTCAGCGCCTGTTGCAAACACCACCTGCCGCGCCCGATCTTCGCTCAGCGGGCCAGGGCCGACGTGGTTCCCGGCACCCCCAGGCGTCGGCGACGGTGTGGGCGTGGGTGTGGGCGGCGGCGGTGGCGGCAAGGGCGTTCGGAAGACCTGTGTCACCGACCACGGACCAGTGGTGGTGGGATCGAAGGCCCGGACGTGCCAGAAGACCTGGCGATCGTAGATCCCGTCCTGCGGCGATACCAGACTGGTCTGTCCGGGCTGCTCACCGAGGGTCCAGATGGCGAGCCGGTTGGCAAACGAGTCGGTGTCGGACACCTCGATGACGTAGGTGATTGGCCCGACGGGCCCGGAGTGCGGCGCGTTGGCAAACGTAAAGGTCGGATGGAGCGTGTCGACCCGGACATCGTTGATGGGCGAGAGCGGCGTCGGACGGTCAATCACGATCGGAACAAAAACCTCGAAGTTGGCACCCGACGAATACGGACCCACGTTCGCGCCGTCCTCGGCGTGGCCGCGCCAGTAGTAGGTCCGACCTGCCGCCAGCGGGTCGGGCAGCCGTAACGTCGTGCGGCCGTTCTCGCCTGGCGCCACGCCCTCGCGCATGAAGACCTTGTTGGTGAAGCCGGCGTCGGTGGCCACCTCGAACACGTAGCTCAGAGGCCGCGGGCCGGACGTCGCGGCATTCTCCAGCAGGAGCGTCACTGGCTGCTTGTCGACCGCCACTTTCGTGCTATTGGGCTCGATCGGGGTCGGGGCAGTAATCGCGACGCCGGGAATTGGTCCGGCGATTGTCGGACTGAGAGGATTGGCGCTCTTGGACGCCGCGCAGGCACCCACCAACAGCAGCAGCGGCGACAACCCCAGTGTCAGAAATCGTGAGTTCTTCATTGGAAATCGGTCTCTTCGGTCCACGTCCTACTATCGGCCGCGCCGCCGTCGGCTTTACGCAAAGCCGCTCGGATGTGGTTGGCCGGGCCCACACTGCACGAAGCCGCCGACGGGCTGAGGCCTTACACGCAACCCCGAGCCCTCGCCTGGTGAGGCATGGCTCATGGAGCTTCCTGTTGGCGAACGAGTCAGGCTGGGGACCCGACTGGAAGAACTAACGATTGGGAAGCGAATCGTAGTTGGGCTTTCGCGATTCTGTCAAGCACGATCAGTACCGAGTGCACGGTCAGTTTGGAACTCACCGAGTTCGTCGAGCCCACCACTGGCAGGAAAGGCGTCCACTCGGGGTTCAGGAAGGAGCGGCCGGGGCGCCGACACGGTGCGTCGGGCTCGCTACGCTATAATCCTCGGCGGTCATTGGCCGGTTTCACACCCCAGCCCGATCTGTGCCATGAGTCCCCGAACCCTCAACGTTCTTCAAGTCTGTGATCATCTGGGCTGGGAAAGCTCGCGGATGCACGGCGTAAAACGGCTGTTTGGCTGGATGATCCCCCGCTTCGATCGGGACCGCTTCCGCGTGTCGCTGGTCAGCCTGCGCAAGAAGGACCTCTCGGAAGAGACACTCGACAGTCTTGGTATCGACATTACATATTTGAATCGCTCGAAATTCGACCCCTGGACCCTCCGGGATCTTCTGGCGATTATCGATCGTCAACGAATCGATGTCCTGCATCTCCATGGATACGGCGCGACCACGTTCGGCCGGATGGCAGGCGCAATGCGCCGTTTGCCGACCATTCTCCACGAGCACGCCAACCTGACCGATACCCCCTGGTTCCAGAAGGTGGCCGACCGGGGACTCGAGCCCTTTACCGACATCGCCCTCGCGGTCTCGAACAGCACGGCCGAGTTCGTCGTCCAGGCGCGGCAGGTGAGGCCGTCGAAGGTGAAGGTCGTGTATCTGGGCGTGCCGCTCGAGGAGTTCAGCCGCGAGCGAAGCGCGGCGGAGATTGCCGAGGCCCGCCGCGAGCTCGGCATCCGCGACGGCGAACAGGCCGTCGGCACCATCACGCGGCTCCACGAATCGAAGGGGAACTCGTACCTGGTCGAGGCCGCGGCGCGGGTCGTGGCCGAGCGGCCGGCTGCGCGCTTTTTCGTGGTCGGCGAGGGCCCACTGCTGGGCGATCTGCAGGCGCAGGCTGCGGCGCTTGGTCTCGGCGATCGATTCGTGTTCGCCGGTTTCTGGCGCGACATCGCGCGAACGCTGTCCGCGTTCGATCTGAGCGTCTTTCCGTCGCTCTGGGAAGGGACGCCGCTGACGGCCTTCGAAGCCCTGGCGATGGGGAAGGCGATCGTCGCGACCGATGCCGATGGACTGCTCGACATTCTCACCGACGATCAGGACGCGTTGATTGTGCCGAAGCGCAACGCCGCGGCCCTGGCGGACAAGATCATCTGGGCGCTCGATCGCCCGGCGGAGCGGGCCCGATTGAGTGCGATGGCCAGGCGGACGGGCCGGCAATACGATATCGGCATGTTCGTCCGCAAGATGGAACGGCTGTATACGCTGCTGGCCGAGACCTCGCGCGCCACCCATCGTCAAGGCGTTCTTCAGGCCGATCTGGCCTTTCTCCACTCCGGCGTGTCGGCGTGACGGAGGCCCGGATCGCAGGGGCGCCGGGATCCACGCACGACGATGTTCTCGTGCCCGTCCCGTCGGCCAAGCCGTCGGCCAAGCCCTCGGCCAGGCCGCCGGCCGGAAGCAACCTGGGAGCCGTCTGCTCGGTTGGCCTGCTCGTGGTGCTGCTGACCTTCGCGGTGACGGTTGATTTTCCCAAGGCCGCGCACGGCTACAAAGGCGACGAGGCGACCTACTACAGCCTCGGACACAGCCTGGCGCGCGACTTCGACTTCGCGTTCGAGCGCAAGGATCTCATTCGCATCTGGGAGGAATTCCCCGGTCCCGAGGGGATCTTTCTGAAACGCGGAAAGGTCAGCTCCCTTCGGCGGGCGGCGTCGTTTCCGTTTGTGCGCTGGCGCAAGGTAGACGATCCCGTACGGACCCGGCTGTACTACGCCAAGTCCTACATCTACCCGCTCGTGGCGGCGCCTTTCGTGTTCGTGTTCGGCACCAACGGTTTTCTGGTGCTGCACGCCCTTCTCCTCAGCCTCGATCTGTTCGTGGCCTGTACGTTCCTCTCCGCGTTCGCCGCATCTCCACGCGCGGCAGTCGCCTTTGCCACCGTGTTCCTGGCTGCGTCCGTGGTGCCCGTGCACGTCGTGTGGCTCATTCCCGAACTGTTCAACTTCTCGGTGGTCCTCTACGCGTTCTTTCTCTGGACGTACAAGGAAGTCGCCACCGACACGCCACAGACCCGGTGGGGCCGCTTCCTGCGCGGCCGCGGCGCCGACTACGCGGCGGCGATCCTGCTCGGTGTGGTGACGTTCTCGAAGCTCACCCACGCCGTGCTCATGCTCCCGCTGTGCGCGATGGCCATTCTGAAACGCCGCTGGTGGCACGCCTCTGCCATGGCGCTGGCCTGGGCCTTGACCACCGGCGCCTTGTTTGCCGGCAACGCCGCGATCTCGGGCGAGTTCAACTACCAGGGTGGAGACCGCAAGACGTTCTACAGCTTCACGGGCTTTCCGTTTGCCAACGATCGCGAGACGTTCGAGAGCATCAATCCGTCCGATCGGCGAGAGGCCGTGCTGCCGACCGGCGTGCTGTTGAATCGGCACACGCTCACGGTGTTTCGCCACAACCTGGTCTACTTCGTCTTCGGTCGATTCAGCGGATTCATGCCCTACTTCTTCCCGGGTTTACTGAGCCTGTTGTTGTTCCTCGTGATGCCTCGGCGGCAACTGTGGCAGTGGCTGATTGTCGCGACGATCGGCGTCGCGGTCGTGACCCTGCTGTTGCTGACCCCGTTCACGTATTCCGGCGGCGGCGGCCCGGTCGGCAACCGCTATTTTCTCAGCTTCTATCCGCTGTTTCTTTTCCTGACGCCAGCGTTGCGCGGTTTCGGCACCGCATTTGTCGGACTCGTCGTGGGCGCGCTCTTCACCGCCAAGATCGTCCTGAATCCCTTCTACTCGTCGTTCAATCCTGGAGAACACGCGAAGTCGGGACCGCTGCGCTGGCTGCCGATTGAACTGACGCTGTTGAACGATCTGCCGGTTGCGGCCCACGCGGATCGCTCCAAGCGTCTGCTGGGCGGCACCCCGCCGGTGCTGGCCTATTTTCCAGACGACAATGCGTACGATCCCGAAGGTGATGCGTTCTGGGTGAAAGGGAAGTCGCGCACGGAAGTGATCCTGCGTGCGCCGGTGGAGCCGGCGGGCGGCGGACTATTTGTGACCAAGGCGATCACCAACCTGATGATCGAGATTCAAAATGGCGCCAGAGAGGACCGGGTCACGGTATCGACCGGCCGGGAATCGCGCACCCTCGTCATGCAGCCCGCGGAAGTCGCGCGCCTGAACCTGGCCGTAGAGGATGGCGTGCCATACCATCGGCAGGAACAGCCGACGAGCTTCGTCTATGTGGTGTCGATTGCCACCACGTCGGGATTCCTGCCGTTCCTCGAGGCGCCCGGCGCGAGCGATAGTCGTTTCCTTGGCGCGCGGATTCGTCTCGTCCCCGACTACGTCGACAGCGAAACTACCGAGTGGTCGCAGGCGCCGCTGGACAAGTAGCGCTTGCCGCGCAGCTTGTACGGTCCTAAGCAGCATCCGAGCGTGAGAGCACAGCAAGAAATTAAGTGGTCAACCACACTTCGTGTCTGCTAGGGCGCGCGCGAGCCGAACGGGGCGATATCGACCTCGGGCGCATCGCAAAGCATCAGGTGGCCTGTTTCGACGACGCCTGCTTGAAGCCTGGCCACGGCCACGGGGAACGGGGCGCCGAGGGTCACCGCCAGCGCCAGCGGGGCACGAGGCGTTCGATGAAGCAGCAGGCGCATCACGAAGGGCATCGTCAGAACGCGGTGTTCGGTCGCCAAACCGTGCAAGCGCGCTTCCTCGAGTCGCTCAGAGGGGTTTCCCGTGCGCCGATCGAACACCGCGAACCGAAAGCCGCGAGTGGTTCGGGCAGGCCAGGCGTCTGGATGAGGCTCGACGGCATTCGAGCCGCCGAGAAATAGGACCAGGGGGCCGTGTGCCGCGTCAGTGTCAGCCGCGAGCGCCATGCGTCCGCTCGGAAAGCCGCCGGCGAGATCGATCCAGTCAGCCCCGACGGTCTGGCACGGTCGAGAGCCGGTGACCACCGCGAGGCCGGTAATTTTGGCCCGATCGTCTCCGGGCAGACGCATCGTGACCTCGACCGCCGCTGTGGTAAATCCGCGCTTGCTGAGATCTTCGCGCCCTTTCGGGAACGCGTACACAGGTCCGTGCGTCAGCGCCTGCACAACGGATGCGGTCTGCCGCGATCCCACCACGAAGCGTTTGGCGCTCCGGCGTCCACCAAATACCGCGGCCCGAAGCAGCAGGTCGACGACCGAGTCTTCTTCGACAAAGGTGGCATCCGGCGACACGCTGTTGAGCCCGGCCGTCACCTGAGCGAGCGTGGCGCTCTCGTGTCCGTTCGGGCGCTCCCAATCGTCGCGCTCCTCGGCGCTGAAGCGGGCAGCCTGCAGCGTCGGCACCAATAGCAGGAAGATCGCACCCGCGATGCGGAGCACCGGCCCACGACTGATCCGCGACGTGATTTCTCGCAGACCGGAGGCCACGAGGAACCAGAGACCGACAATGCACGGCGCCAGCACGATCTGAAGACCAAGCGTATTGCCGATAGCCAGAGGGAGGCACGCGAGCCCGAGCGCCGCGACCATCAGACGTCGAGTCGCAACCTCGCGTTGCACTTCCACGACAAGACCAAGTGCGGAGAGGGCCAGCGCGAACGGCCCCAGGAGCCACCCGATCGTGCCCGGTATCGCCAGGACGCGTGCGGTCGCCGGTACCGGCCACGTGCACGCTGCCAGCGCAGACCATCTGGAACCTCCCGCCGAGGCGTTCTGCGGCAACACGCTGAGCACGGCAAGCACCGCGCAGACGATGCCGGCCGATATCGCGGCTCCCTGAACCCAGCGAATGAAACGAGGGCGCTCGAACGAGACCAGGACCGTCGCGCCGGCGCCAATCGCCGCCAGGGCGGTCCATGCCGGCACCAGGAGAGCGCCGATGACCGCGACGCCAAGCATCGCGAGCGGCGCAGCGGCGCTTCGCCCCAATCGATCGCACAGCGGTCCGATCAGGAGCGCGGCTGCGGCGCACACCGCGACCGCGGCCGCTTCCCAGGGCGGCGCCAACGTCGACGCAAACATCGGGCTGAGACCAAGTGCCAATCCAGTCGTCGCAGCGACCGCCATATCCACGTTCCTGCGGGATACCAACCGCACAAACATTGCGACACCGGCCACGATGGCCGTGGCATGCATTGCTCCGAACAGTACGCCGGCCGTCAAGTCCGGATGGCTTCGCACGGCGGCGATGCCGATCAACTCGAGCAGGCCGGGGCAGGGACTGGCGGGGGCCAGTTCGAGAGGGTGACTCCGCAGTAATAACGCGGCGACACCCGTCAGCCAAGGGAGAGTCGCGCGCCCGAACACGACGCGGCGATGGGACGCGGACGACACGGCCATTCCGATGTGGGCGGGCATAGTAACATGCGCGCGATGACCGCTTGGTCCACCGAGCCGATGCCTCTGGTGCGGTGGCGTGGTCGTCCGGACGTCGGCTGGTGGCCTCATGGCACAACGGCGGTCCTCGTCATTGCCGCTGCCATCGTCGTTTTTCGCACTCTGGTTTATCTCCGCTTCGAACAACTCGCGTTCGATTCGGATCAAGCCGTCGTTGGTTTGATGGCGAAGCATCTGATGGAAGGGCGCGCCTTTCCGTTGTTCTACTACGGGCTGACCTACCTGCTGGGCGTCGAGGCGTGGATCGCCGTGCCCTTCTTCTTCCTCGCCGGTCCGACGGTGTTGGCGCTTCGACTGTCGATGCTCGCGTGGAATCTGGCGTTCGCCGTTCTGGTCATCGTCGGACTGCAGCGTGCCGCCGGACTGCGTCCATGGCCGGCGATCACTCCCGCGCTGTTCTTCCTGATCGCGCCGGCATCGGTGTCTCGACAACTGGTCGCCGCGCAGGGAGGGAATATCGAGCCGTTCGTCTACGTTGGCGTGCTGTGGTTCCTGCGCCGGCATCCACTATGGTTCGGTGCCATGCTGGCCCTCGGCGCCAGAAACCGGGAGTTCACCCTCTACGCCGTTCCCGTTCTTCTCGCACTCGAGCTGCTCACCGGCGAAATGAATCGGGCGCGAGTTCGCGATTGGATGACGTCGGCCGTGATGTTCTTCGCCGTGTGGGAGTCGATTGAAGCCCTCAAGCCCTTTGCGGACTTCGGCGGACCCGGGACTCGAGGTCAGCTGTTGGGAGGGTTCTCGGGATCGCAGATCTCGAATCTGGCGGCTCAGTTCAACTGGCAGTCCGGCGCACTCGGCGAGAGGGTCGGGCAGATGGGCATCGAGCTGACCGCATGGCTGACGGGTGCGATCCAGATCGACAGCAATCTGCCGATTCGGCCGCAGTCCTGGCTGTTGTGGGCTGGGGGTCTGGCTCTTGTGCTGGCCGCGGGGCGCCTGGTCTGGTTGCTCATTCGACCAGACGGTGCGGAGGAGTTCGATCGCCCCCGCTTTCGATCCCACCTTCAGGCGGCGGCCCTGCGCGTCGCTCGGACGAGGTTTGCTTTCTACATCCTCGGAGTGGGGCTCGTTGCCATCGCGGCCTTTATCGCCGGCAAGCCCGGTCTGCAGGGATATTCCCGGTATGTCCTGCTTGGTCTGTTGGTCCCCGTTGGCTTGACCGCTGCGCTGCTCCGACTGGAACCCCGACGGATTCTCCGACACCTCACGACGGTCGTCGTCGTCGGATGGGGAGCGCTGATGGCCGTCGACCATGCGACGATCCTACTGAGATACGCTCGCGATCCGCCTTCGAACCCGGCGCGGGAAATTGCCGAGCGCCTTGTGGCCCGGCGAATTCGCGTCGCCTCGGCCGGATACTGGGAGGCCTACGCCATCTCGTTCATCGCGGGCGAGCGCGTGCGCGTCGCGTCCAGCGACGTCGAGCGCATTCAGGAATATCAGAAGCTATTTTTCGATCCGTCGAACCGGCCCGTGCTGATCAGCGAGAGGCCGTGCCCCGGAGGGGAACGTGTGTCCCGTTGGTATATCTGCGGACCTTAGGACCCAGGCGGGAATAAGGCTGTCAACTGTGCGCGTGGAGGCGCCCGCCCGGCAAGGCGCGAGGAGCGCGCATCCCGGGAGTACAAAGCGACGAGCAACGGAGCATTGGCCCCTTGAAGCATCGCCGCGACAGGGCGCGATGGCCCTGTCACATGAGTGCGTGGTCGCGTGCCGACGCGCTGCTACTTCTGATTCTGGAACCACCACGTGCCGCTGGACGTGATGCAGTCAATCGATCCTTTGCCGTCGCCGAAGTCGATCTGGTCGTCGCTCACCGTTTTCGCGTTCGGGAAACCGTTCGCCTTCGCGAAATCCACCATCGGATCGAGGTGCCCGCGCGACGTGACGGCGTCGAGACCGAGCGCCGCCAGACCACGCGAGAACACGCGCACGGAAGCCGTGTATTTGTCGTTCACGTGGCTCAGGTCGTTGAGCTTCGCCGTATCGAAGCCGGGAACAGGTGCGAAGACCGGCGCTTCCGTCGATCCGAGCGAGTTGAGGAATGTGGCCGAGGCCGACGCGGTCGCGCCCGCATTCGTCGACGAGCCGGTGGGCTTGGAACCTGAAAGGCCGTTGAGCAGCGTCGTGAAGAAGTTCGCGAATTCGTCGCTCGAGAGCTGGCCGTTCTTGTCGAGATCCGCCGCTGCCATCGTGCGCTGGATCAAGTTCTGGGTCTGGACGCCGGTCGCGACTGAGTTGATTGACATTCTCGCTTCCTCTTGTCTAATGACGCTTCAATCGTTGGCCCACGAAGGGCACGGTTCACTAGAGCAAGCTGCAAGGTGGATGCCTCTCGTCCCAACCGCGGAAATCACAGGGATTTGCCCGTTGGCCGGACCAGCCGGGGTCGACAATCCGACAACAGGAGACGGACGAGCGTCATCCGTCAGCCGTCGTTGGCCTACTTCTTCGCCGGCGCCGGCGCCGCAAGCTTGATGGCATGGGCCATCATCAGGTCCTTTTCCTGCATCGCATCAATCGACACGCGCTCGCCGATCTTCAAGGCACTGATATCGAGACTCTCCTTGCCGCGGGTCACGGTCGTCTTGTCGTCGCACGTGACCTTGACGCTCTTGCCGGCGGTCGTCTTGACCTCGACGGTTTTTCCCTGGACGCTTGCCACCGTGCCCATGACTTTGTGCGTATGGCCTTCGTGGGCTGCGATTGTGCCTGGTACCGCACACGCCAGGATTGCCGTCAACGCCAGTCCCATCATTGATTGCTTGCTCATCTGTGTCCTCGTTCTTGCTGCCGTGGTGATGGCGTCGGCGAGGAATCGCCGCCGCCCTGCAGAAACTGCTGTTCCTCGATTTCCTGCCGGATTTCCTCGGGCGCTCTCGGATTCATGGCCTCCATCGCGTGAATCTCTTCGGCCGTCAGGCCTGGTAGATGCCGAACGAAATGCACGAGCCGCCAGGTCGATTCCGCGCCGGCGGCTGTTCCCGTGCCAAAGGCCGGCATCCCCGTGAACCTGATGCCATTTTCGATGATGTAGAACAGCTCTCCGTCCGACAGTCCTTGCGTTCGAGCCAGCCGCATATCCGGCGCCGGCGGATAGAAACCCCGCCCCATCTGCGTGCCACCGGCGCCGTCGTTTCCATGACACAAGGCACAGTGGTCCGCAAAGTGCACCATCCCGTCGGCAGCCGCGGCCGCAGAGGACGGGATTGGATTTTGTGCCACCCGCGCGCTCGGTGGCAAGGCAAAGCGACGCACGACGCGTGCCGCGCGCGCTTCCATCGGGCCGGCGGCGCCGCGGGCGCTCAAGCCGGTGGCCCTGAGGTACCCAACCGCCGCGAGCAGACACAGGCCAACGGCGAGCAGTACGCCTACGAGCACGAGTACCATCGCCCGCATCACTCGCCTCGATGCTCAGTGGTTCGAATCGTCAGGTACACGCCGAACCCCGCATTGAATCGCCCCCCATACAGGTCCCTGAGCGATTCCGGGACCACGCCAGCTGACACCGTCGCGCCGACGCCCGGCCTGACGTCGTGCCACGCGCCAAAATACCGGGTGTATCCTCCCTGGACCTTGGCCACCGAGAACGCATCGAACGACTCCACGTCAAGATCGTGATCGGACTTCTCGGCCACTTCGAATCGCCCGAACCACGTGTGACGTTCACGCAATGTCAGGCTTGTTTCGGCGAGCAGTGCGTTGGTCGCGCGCACGCCCGATTCCGAGTTTTGGCCCCAGGCGACCGTGCTGGCCCAGATGCTTCCCGGTTGAAACGCCCGATGATACGTCGCGGAGGCGGTCAGCCGGTCGATATCGACCGGTGCCCCCCCATCGTGTCCAGGCTCAGCCGCTTTGAGCCGCGCCCCCGACAGTTGCAGCGCCCAGCGTTTGGTGGGGAGAAACGACAATCGACTCGACCACGAATTGAGCGCGCCGGTCTCGAGATCGGTCCTGTGCTCGTCCGGCTCCCGGCCATTGAATATCGAGGTTTCTGCCTTCCAGCGTGCACTGTACACACCGCCGGTGACGACGCCGTAGGCAAGATGCGTGGCGTCCAACCAATGGTGGCTGATGGGCGCCAGCGGATTGGATAGCGCGGACAGGCGATGCGGAAATGCGACCGGGCCGAGCGCCGGTTCCCCGACCGGGCCGCCGTACACCTGAACTCGAACGCCGCGGCCGATCGAATGGTCGTATTCGGCCGCCAGTTCCATGACGAAGTCGTGGGGATGCTGACGATCGTGAATCGCCTCCCCCTGGCAAATTTCTCCCGTCGCCAACAGGTCCGGATACCCGCAGCCACGGATGGTCCACGGCTCGAGGCTGACCATTCCGCGCAGGCCGAGATGCCCGCCTCCGAGCGGCCGTTCGGCCATGCCCATCAGCCAATTGATGCTGCCCGTCTGGCTGCTCCCTCGCTGTCCATCCTCATATAGATATTCGAGGAACGCGTTGGCATGCGCCATCAGTGTCCAGCCGCTCACCTCGGCGTGAATCGCATGCATCGGGGTCTCGTCAGGGAGCCAGGCGGTTCCGGATCCCTCGCGGTTTCCAGCCATCTGATTCGCGTCGTGAGACATGTTGTGCATGTCGTGCTGGTGGGTCGGCTCCTGAGCCGTCGGCTGGTCCGGCGCCACGTGCACATGCGGTTGGCTGTCCCCCGGCGGTGTCTGAGCCACGGCCGAAATCGCCACGAGACTTGGTATGCAGAAGCCGAACACGCCGACCGCCAGACGAAGAACCGTATGCGCGTACATGGACCCTCACTCTCCCGTTCAAGCACAGCAAGAAGCAGAAGTGAGGGTCCTAGAGCCGAAGGGGGGCGTTGGAAAAGGAAGATGCCGAGACGATTGGATTCGGCGAGGCGTCGATGGCGAACAATGGCAAGTCCACCCGCGGCGACGTCCACGCGGTACGGAACACGCCGAGCGCTCCGAACGCCAGCGCATCGCCTGTCGATGCCGAGACGCTCGAGATGGCCGGCAGTTCGCCGGAAACGCCGCACGGGTGCGGAGCCGGCGCCACGCTCGCCGTGGGTGAGGGCGCTCCGTGATGACACGCCGGTCCCGATTCGGACATGAGCCCCGTTCGTGCGATCTCGCAGGCACTCGTGCAGCGAGCAAGAGGCGCGACGACCAGCGCGACGACCAGCGCGACGACGATCGCGAAGGCGACGGACGCGCGCCGAACCACGGCTGTCATGACCGACATTGTATCGGTAATACGATAACCGTCGACCACTCCACGCCTGAAGAGTTTCTGAACGGCCGTCTGAATTCTTCGTCAGACTCGACCTGGCACCTGATGCACGCGGACGGCGATCTCAACCGTCCCCTATGATGTGTGCGTGACGATACGTCCTTCACGCCGCCTGCTGGAGCCCGTTGGCGTATGTCTGGTGGCCTTGATCCTCGCCTGCGCGATGACGTATCCGGTGATCGCGCGGATCGGCCGGGTCGGCCGCAGCGACACAGCCGACGGCCGGCTCTCGATCTGGAATGTCGCGTGGGTGGCGCGGACCCTGGTCGTCGACCCGGTACACCTCTTCGACGCGAATATCTTTTTTCCTCATCGCGGCACGCTGGCCTACTCGGAGAACAACTTCGGGGCCGGGGTACTGGCGCTGCCCGCGTACTGGGCCACCGGGGGGAATCCGTATGCGGCCCTCAACGTCGCGCTGCTGCTGGCGTTTTCGCTGAGTTTCGTCGGCACCTACTACCTCGTACGTCATTTGACCGACGACCGGCGCGCGGCGGTCGTTTCGGCAATTCTGTTCGCGTTCTGCCCGCACGTGTTCGCGCATACCGCGCACATTCAGCTGCTCATGACCGCCGGGCTGCCGTTCAGCATGCTCGCGTTTCACCGCCTCGCCGACCGGCCAACGGCGAGCCGGGGCGCGCAATTGGGCCTTGCCATGGCCGCGCAGGCCGCCAGTTGCGGTTACTACGGCGTATTTCTCCTGCTCATCGTCGGCTTCGCGGTCATCGTCGTGGCAGTCTCGGGCCCATGGCGGCGCTGGGCATACTGGCGGGCGATTGCGATCGGCGCGGTCGTCGCTGTGCTGTTGGTGGCGCCGCTGTTCTGGCCGTACCTGGCGTTGCAGCGCGACACAGGGTTTGGACGCGGCATCGACGACGCGAGGCGCTATTCGGCCGACTGGAGGTCGTACCTGGCGAGCTCGGCCTACGCGCACAGCTGGATGTTGAAGAGCCTTGGCCGCTGGAACGAAGTGCTCTTTCCCGGCGTCCTCGCAACGGGTTTGGGCGCGGCCGGCGTATGGCTGATTCGTCGACGCCGAAGCGACCTCCTCGTCATCTACGGAGGATTGACGGCGCTGGCATTCTGGACGTCGTTTGGGCCGAAGGCGGGTCTCTACACGGCGCTCTATGATGTCGTGCCGCTGTTCACATGGCTTCGGGCACCGTCGCGCTTCGGACTCGTCGTCGCGTTCGGGCTGTCCGTACTATCGGGACTGGGATTGGCGGTGCTGCTGCCCAAGAATCGGCGCGGCAGTATTCTGGCGCTGGTCATCGCGGCCGTCGCGGTTGCGGAGCTGGCCCAGCCCTTCCCCGTGGTCTCGGCGCCCGCGCTTTCACCGGCCTACAACATCCTCGCCTCGATGCCCCGCGGTCCGGTCATCGAGATGCCATTCTTCTTTCCCGAAGTCGGGTTGTTTCAGCACACGATCTACATGCTGAGCTCGACGAGTCATTGGATGCCGCTGGTCAACGGGTACAGCGATTACATCCCGCCCGACTTTCGCGTGCACGTCGAAACGCTCAAGTTTTTCCCAAGCCGCGATGCCTTCAAACTGCTGCAGATCGACGGGGCACGCTACGCCGTGCTGCACATGTACCGCTACAACGCGGCCAACCGGGCGGATGTCGTCGGCCGGTTGAAGGAATTCGAGCACTACTTGCGCCCGCTGTATGTCGACGACGAGACGCGGCTCTACGAGATCATCGGGTTCCCGCCGTAACGCAATTCCGTGTCGTGCCTCTCTTCGAGTTTTCGTGGTTGCGTGGTGTTTTTTCAGGAGGCTCTGAAGGTGGACAGTACGTGTCGAATGGGCTCGATCGGCGTGCGAACCGCCTCGATGTCAGTGGTGCCCGCGCGCGAACCAGACGGCCGCGCCCGAGAGGGAGAACGCCATGACCAGCGCCGTTCCGACGAGCGACATGAGGATGGCTGATTCGATCGGCTGGCCGATGCTTCTGAAATAGAACGCGTAGGTCGCTTCCCGGACACCGAAGCCGTTGAGCGAGACCGGCAGCATCTGGACGATGAACGAGAGGGGCACGATCACGGCGAGATCCCAGAACGTCAGGTGCAGGTGCAAGGCGTAGGTGACGAAGAAGAAGAACACCACCATCGACGCCTGGACCAGGACAGCGCCGCCGAAGCAGGAGGCCAGCGCGACCGGCCGATCGCGAAATCGCGACAGGACGGAGGTCACCGTATCGATGCGCTCGGTGACCCACTGGGGATGAAAGACCGCCAACGGTTGCAGCAGCCGTCCAAATCCCGCCGGTGCCAACAACGCCGGCGCGGACGCGGCGGCGCCGGCCAGAAAACCGACCCACAACCACATCGGCCACATCTGCATGCCCGGACGGTGACTGGCGCCGGTGACCGTGGCGGAGAACGCCGCGACCAGGACCAGACCCATCAGACCCAGCACGCGATCCATCAGCACGACCGCGGTCGCCAGCGTCTTGGACCCCGCCGGCCGCGCGGTATCGCGGATGCGAATCACGTCGCCGCCGATGTTGCTCGGCAGAAAATTGTTGAAGAACAGTGCGACGAGCAGCGATCCGAGGAGGAAACGGCTGCGGACCTGGATCCCTTGCGCGTCGAGGAGCAGCTGCCAGCGCCACGTACTCGCCAGCACGTTGACCGCGTACACGGCCAAGGCCACCAGCATCCACGGCAACGACGCCTGCCGCGCGCTCTTCCACAACGCGCTGACGTCGATGCGCGAAAACAACAGCCATAGGAGACCGATGCTGACCCCAACTTTGGCGAGCAGCATCGCGTGTCGACGCGTCGAGGCTGTGACGGGTGGCTCCGCGGACATGGTCCCAGATAGGAAGAACGACACTGTACTACGATTCCGTGAGAAGATCACCGGATCGTGCGCATTCTCATGATCGCGCCCGAGCCGTTCTTCGAGCCCCGCGGCACGCCATTCAGCGAGTTTCATCGCATCCGGGCGCTCACACAGCTTGGGCACCAGGTGGATCTGGTGACGTATCCGTTCGGCCAGGACGTGGCGATGGCGGGACTGCGAGTGTTTCGGAGTCTGAGGCCGCCATTTGTCCACAGCGTGGGCATCGGTCCGACGCTCGCCAAGCTCCCGCTCGATCTCCTGTTGGCGCTGACCGTCGTCCGGCGCGCGCTGAGCGCGCGGTACGACGCGATCCACTCGCACGAAGAGGGCGGCCTGATCGGGATCGTGGTCGCGGCGCTGCTGCGAATTCCGCACCTCTACGACATGCACTCGAGCCTGCCGCAGCAGCTCACGAATTTCGCGTTCAGCCGGTCGCGGGTCATCCGCGGCGTGTTTCTCGCAATCGAGCGCATGATGATCCGCCGCTCGCGGGTCGTGATTGTTATTTGTCCATCGCTCCAGGATACGGTGCGGGAGATCGATCCGTCGGCACGTTCCGTGCTGATCGAGAATGCGCCCGGATCGTCGGACGAGGCGGCGACCGAGGAGCAGGCGGCCGCCGTCCGGCGCAACTTTGGATTTTCTGCCCTGACGCCCGTGGTCCTGTATACCGGGACTTTCGAGGCCTATCAAGGGCTGGACCTGTTGTTCGCCGCCATGGCGCACGTGCGCTCGCGAATTCCGGACGCGAAATTGTTGATGGCCGGCGGAAAGTCCGGGCAGGTGGAGAAGGCCAAAGGCCAGGCTCGAGCGGCGGGGATTGAGGATCTCGCCGTCTTTGCCGGCGAGCGGCCGTCGACCGAGATTCCGGCGTACCTGCGAGCGTGTAATGTCCTGGTGTCACCCAGATCACGAGGTACCAACACGCCGCTGAAGATTTATCAGTATCTGCGATCCGGAAAGCCCATCGTCGCCACGCGCCTGCTGACGCATACACAGGTCTTGAGCGACGACACCTCGATTCTGACCGACCCAAACGCCGAAGCCTTCGGCGAGGGGATTGTGGCGGCGCTGCAGGACTCGAGGCGGGCGTCGCTGGTCGGGGAGCGGGCGCGCCAGCTGGCGGAAGCGAAGTACAGCTACGAGGCCTACCTCGAGCGCACCCAACAGGCGCTGTCGGCGCTGTTCCCGAACCTTGCGGCGCCAACGGCCGATTCCCCGGCGGCGGCAGGTGTGCGAGGGGACGTCGCGTGAGCGGTACTCCGTCTCGCGATCACTACAGCTACAGCGTCTATGCGGACCCATCGACCGCGAAGAACTTCGATCGGCGCCGCTTCGGCGGTCCAATCGGACAGATGGTCGCCGACTCGCAGGCGGAGGCGGTCGCGCGCTTCGCGGGCCCGATTCACGATCGGACGATTCTGGACGTCGGGACGGGAACGGGGCGGGCGGCCATTCTGCTGGCGCGTGCGGGGGGCCAGGTCACCGGGGTCGATCCCTCGGAGGAAATGCTCGCCATCGCGCGGCTGCAGGCCTCCGACGCGTCGCTGTCGATTCGGTTCGACATCGGCGACGCGCACCGGCTCCAATTTGCCGATCGGGTATTCGACGTGGTCGTCTGCCTGCGGGTGCTGATGCACGCCGCCGACTGGGAAGGCTGTCTCGCCGAACTGTGCCGCGTGTCCAGCCGGGCGGTCATCATCGACTATCCGTCGGCGCGCAGCGCCGCGTTTCTGGAGTCGATCGGCCGCCGCTTGGTGCACCGCTTCGGCGCGCGGACGGAGCCATATCGCGTCTTCAGAGACGCGACGGTTGCGCGCGCGCTCGAGAAGGCCGGGTTTCGGATTCGTGCCGAGCATCGGCAGTTCGTGCTGCCGATTGCCCTCCACAAAGCGATCGGATCCGCCCGATTCTCGAGTCGCACCCGGGCGCTGTCGGAACGCCTCGGCCTGTTGCGCGTGTTTGGATCGCCGGTCACGGTCGTTGCTGAACGGTGGTAGTGCTCGTCACCGGCGCGACGGGTTTCACGGGCGGTCATCTTGCGCGCACGCTCGCGGCGGCAGGCTACCAGGTGCGCGCCCTGGTGCGGGATTCACGGGCGGCATCGGCCCTCGATCTGGACGGATCTTCGAACGGTGGCGGCCAGATCAGCATCCTGCCGGGCGATCTGCGCGACCGACCAGCGGTCGGCCGGGCGATGCAGGGCGTCGAGGTGGTCTACAACATTGCCGCCCTTTATCGGCAGGCGGGTCTCTCGAACGAGACATATCGAGCCGTCAACGCCGTCGCCGTCGGAGACCTCATCGAACAGGCGGCGCGCGCCGGCGTACGCCGTGTCGTGCACTGCAGCACGGTGGGTGTGCACGGCGACATCGAGCATCCGCCGGCGAACGAAGACGCGCCGATCAAGCCGGGCGACGTCTATCAACGCACGAAAGTCGAAGGGGAAGAACGGGCGAGAGCCGCCGCGGCGCGGTTCGGCATCGAGGTCACGATTGTCCGCCCCAGCGGCATCTACGGCCCTGGCGACCGCCGGCTTCTGAAGCTGTTCCGAAACACCGTGCGCCGCTTCCCGATGTTGGGCCGTGGGGAAATCTACTACCATCTCACCTACATCGACGATCTCGTCGAGGGCTTTCGACGCTGCGGCGAACACCCGGCGGCAGCCAATCGCACCTACATCCTGGCCGGCCATGAAGTGACCACTTTGCGAGAATTGACGGACGTCATTGCCGACGTCGGCGGCGTGCGGCCGCAGCGCTGGCATCTGCCGGTGTGGCCGTTCTGGCTGGCCGGCGCCGCCTGCGAGGCGCTCTGTGCCCCGCTTCGAATCGAGCCACCGATCTATCGGCGGCGGGTGGATTTCTTTACGAAGAGCCGGGCGTTCGACATCACCCGGGCACGCACGGAGATCGGATACGCGCCGGCGATTGGGCTGAGAGAGGGCATCGCCCGGACCTTGCACTGGTACCGCGCAAATGGCTGGCTCTGACCAACCCACCCATGCAGCGGCCCCGGCGGATCCGGCGCGGGTCGGACCACCCATGCCGATCGACAGAGCCCAGGATCAACTCTTCGCGAAGGGCACGTCGAGCCGCGCGAAGTACGCGGCGCTCGTCATCGGACAGCGGGGCTTGCCGGCGCTACTCAAACACGAACTGATCGTGATGATCGCGCAGGCCCGGCCGGGCGCGTTCGGCCTCCTGCTGCGGAAATGGCTCTATCCGCGGTTGCTCGGCTCGTGCGGGCGCAACGTGGTGTTCGGTCAGAACGTCGTGCTCCGCCACCCGCGCAAGATTCACATCGGGAGCGATGTCGTGATCGACGACAACTGCCTCATCGACGCCAAGGGCGAAACCAATCGCGGCATTCGAATCGGCAGCGGCGTGTTCATCGGCCGCAACAGCATCTTGTCGTGCAAGAACGGGAGCATCGATATCGCCGACAACGTCAACATCGGATTCAACTGCGAGCTGTTCTCGGCCAGCGAGGTGCAGGTGGGTCGGAGCGTCCTGATGGCGGCCTACACCTACGTGATTGGCGGCGGTCACGACTTTTCGGATCCCTCGAAACCCGTGCTCGAACAGGGCCGGCACTCGCTGGGCGTGACGATTGGCGAGGGGGCCTGGACCGGGGCGGGCGCCAAGATCCTCGACGGCGTGTCGATCGGCGCCCACGCCGTGATCGGTGCGGGTGCAGTCGTGCGCGAAAGCGTCGCGGCCGGGGCCATCGCGGTCGGCGTGCCCGCCAGGGTTGTCTCGATGCGCACCCCTGAAAGCCAATGAACGCTGGTGTCGTGTCGCAGACATTCGTTGGCGAATCTTCCGGAGCGCGGCGCCCGGATCGCCAGACGCGAGGAGCGCGCCTGGCGGGACTATGCAAGCAACGAGCAACGCAGCGAGGCGGGATGCCCCGCCCGGACAATGACAACGAATGTGTGAGACACGACACAAGTAGCCCCTGTCGCCACCGGGATGACGGTGGTCAGCAGGAGACAGCATCGGGCGTGCTGGGCGATCTCTGCGCATCCAGCGCTGAAACGTCTTCTTCCCTCGGCGGCTGCCGGTGCGGGTGAAGGGACCTCGTGTGCCGGCGAAATCGTCGGGCCCGCGGAGAGCAGGGGCGCGGGTCCTCACCTCGAGAACTGAGCGATGGCCGTTCTCGCAGTCGTGACCTCCAGCCCGGAGGCGGTCGAGGGCGGGCACCTCGTCATCGCGCGATCCCTGGTGGCCGGGGCCCGCGCGGCAGGGCACGACGCTCACCTCGTCCTCACACCGGACTGCGGGTTCGGCCACCAGGTCTCGTCTTACCTGGAAACCTGGAGAACGGACGTGACCCACATCGACGGACGGCCGGTCGATCAGGTGATCAGTCTGCGATTTCCCAGCTACGCCGTCAGGCATCCGCGCCATGTGTGCTGGCTGAACCACACGATGCGCGAGTACTACGATCTCTGGCCGCGCTTCTCGCAATCCTTGTCTGCGCGGGCCCGGGTGAAAGAGACCGCCAAAGGCGCGGTGATTCGCGCCATCGATCGCTGGCTGCTGACCCGCGGTGTCACGGAAGTGGTCGCACAGTCGCCGACGATCGAGCGCCGCTTGATGAGGGATCTCGGCGTGAAGGCGGACGTGCTCCTCCCGCCGCCACCGCCAAGGCCGTATCGGTGCGACGGCTACGGCGACTACATCTTCGCGGTGTCGCGGCTCACACCGTTGAAGCGGCTCGACCTGTTGATTCGCGCGCTGGCGCTGCCGGCCGCCCGGGCGACCCGCGCCGTGATCGCCGGTGAAGGCGAGAGTCGCGCGGCACTTGAACAGTTGATCGCCACCCTGGGACTGTCGGAACGCGTGACGCTCGCCGGCCGGATATCGGACGATGAGATGGTCGATCACTATGCGCGATGCCGTGCGGTGTGGTTCACGCCGATCGAGGAGGACTACGGCTTCGTGACGGTGGAAGCGTTCGCGTCGCGGAAAGGCGTCGTGACCTGCGTCGACAGCGGGGGACCGTCCGACCTCGTGCGCGACGGCGACAACGGGGTGGTCTGCGAGCCGACAGCAGAAGCCCTGGCGCAGGGGCTCGCTCGTGTCATGGCCGACGTGGGATTCGCCGAGCGGATCGGCGCCGCGGCCGCAACGCGCGCCGCCGCGATGACCTGGGCGGCTGCGGTCCAGCGTCTCGTGATTGTTTAGCAACAGCGTCGACGAAGGGTAGTGTCTCAATTTCAAAGGTCAACCACCCGAGATCACCGAATCACCGAGAAAAATTCTCGGTGTTCTACCTCGGTGCACTCGGGTGTGCTCGGTGGTAAACGTCAACCTGATACACGACGTGGCGATGAGCCGCTGGCCGGCGATGAGCCGTTCAGCCATTAGAATGACGGGATGGGATATCGCAGTGAGCTCGAATCGCGGCTGGCCAAAAAGACCACCAAGGCGATCGTCGACTACCAGATGCTGGAAGACGGCGACCGGGTCATGGTTGGGCTGTCGGGCGGCAAGGATAGCTGGGCGCTGCTCCAGATTCTCGATGTGCTCCGCCAGCGCGCGCCGATTCGCTTCACGCTCATCGCCGTCAATGTGGACTCGGGCTACAAGGACTACAAGCACGACCTGATCGCCCGGACGTGCGAATCGCACGGATGGGAGTACCGGATCGAGCACACCGGCATCGGCGAGCTGATCGAAGACATCCTCGATGCCGACGCCACGCCCTGCTCGCTCTGTGCACGGCTGCGACGGGGGGTGCTCTATCGCATCGCCAAGGAAGTCGGCGCCTCGAAGATCGCCCTTGGCCACCACGCCGACGACTTCATCGAGACATTGCTGCTCAACCTCTTTTTCGCCGGCTCGCTCAAGGCGATGCCGGCCAAACTGGTGTCCGACGACGGACAGCACGTCGTGATTCGTCCGCTGGTCTACGCCGGCGAGGACGAGGCGCGGCAATACGCGAAGCAGTGCGAGCTGCCCATCATCGGTTGCTGCTGCCCGGCCTGCGGCGATCTCAGCCTGCAGCGGCAGCGAGCCAAACGACTGGTCATGGACCTGGAAACCGAGCACCCGGGCGTCAAACAGTCGATGCTCAAAGCCCTCGCGAATGTCGCCCCGCGCCATCTTCTCGATACCCGGCTCAACCCACCCGCCGAGCTTCGGGCGCGCGCACCGAAGACCGACGCCGTTCGATCCACCGCTGCGGTCTCGGAGGCTCCGGCGGTCACCGCCGCTGCGGGACCGAGCCCTCGCCGCCTCCGCGTCTTTCGCGCCGAAGAGGTGCCGCAACCCTCGTGAGGGCGGCGTGAGAGCAGTCGTGAGAGCAGTCGTGAGAGCAGTAGTGCAGCGCGTGTCGTCGGCGGCGGTCAGCGTCGGCGGTGCGACGGTCGGGCAAATCGAGGCAGGCCTTCTGGTCTTTGTCGGCGTCGAACAGAACGATGGGCCCAAGGATGTCCGCTACATTGCCGCCAAGGTTCGCGAGCTTCGCGTGTTCGCGGACCCGAACGACGCCAGTCGGCATCTGACGCTGTCCGTCCAGGATATCGGCGGCGCCGTCCTCGTCGTGT
Organism: Acidobacteriota bacterium; assembly: GCA_040007095.1. Lineage (GTDB taxonomy): Bacteria > Acidobacteriota > Vicinamibacteria > Vicinamibacterales > CAVVIG01 > JBDTVS01. Next base: position 1,136 of record JBDTVS010000097.1, on the reverse strand, counting down.
CTCAGTTCACATTGGCAGGTGATTGCCGGAAAGGACGCCGGCCGTCATTCGATCGCGCGGCCGCGCCCGCTCTGGCCAGACCGCTCTACGAAGCAGTGGTCGATGACCTGCGCCGCGGGGGCCTGACGGTTGCGACAGGGGAGTTTCAAGCCATGATGCAGGTGTCTCTCGTGAATGAAGGTCCAGTGACGTTGCTGCTCGACAGCCGGAGGCAGTTTTGATGCCGATTCGTTGGTTTCTCGCATGTTGCCTCGTGGCCTTGTCTGCCGGGCCGGCGGCCGCGCAGCAGCGTCCGCTGTTGACGGAGGATCCCGAGCCGATCGGAGCCGGTCGCATCCTGCTTGAAGGCGGGTTCGACATCGCGCACGACCAGCACTATCCGGTCTCGGGGCTCGACGGCAACCTGCTTCGGGTTCCGACCATCGGCGTGAGCGTCGGACTCAGCTCAATCGCGGAGCTGCAAATCGACGGCGGGTTCTACAATCACCTCAGCATCAGCAAGCGCAATCCTGCCGCGCCGCTTGCGTCGTTGGTCACGGCGACGGGCGACGTCGCGACCGACGTTGACGATGTCGTGATCGCGACCAAGATACGCGTAGTGAGCGAGACATCGTCACGGCCGGCCTTCGGGCTGCGATTTGCGACGAAACTGCCCAACGCGACCAATGAGAGCGGCCTCGGCCTGGACACGATGGATTTCTATGCGACGCTGCTTGGCGCCAAAACAGTGCAGTCCGTTCGCGTGGTCGCAAATCTGGGCGCGGGAATCCTTTCGGACCCCACCGTGGGGAATCGCCAGAACGACGTGTTGACCTATGGCGTGTCGTTCGCCCGGGCGGTGACCCAAGCGGCCGAAATCGTCGGCGAGTTGAACGGCAGGGTCTCGACGCGATCGGGTGTCGCCTTCCCGGGAACGGAAAGCCGCGGCATTCTCAAGATCGGCGGACGCTATACACGCGGCAGCGCTCGATTGGATGCCGGCGTATTTTTTGGTCTGACGAGCGTAGACCCCACCATCGGCGCCACGGTCGGCGTGACCTACGTCTTCAACGCGTTTACCGTGCCTTAGCAGCCCGTGGTAAAAGTCCGTCTGCATTCGGCGACCGCTGCATCCCGCTTCCCACCCCAACGCGGGT
>JBDTVS010000096.1:0-18146 GCA_040007095.1 Acidobacteriota bacterium | reverse complement strand
CAGGATTCTGGCCGAAAAACTATCGGAAGTGACAAAAAGTCCCGCGGAACTTCAGCCTAATCTCAGTTTCGGACTACTGGCTGGGAGGCGGAATCACGCCCAGCTGCATCATCATCCCGAACATGTCCATCAAGATTCGAGTCGAGACGATCTTCTCTCCAGCGAATCGGTCGATCACCATGCCCCAAACGCGGATCGGACGGTGCGTCGCCGGAATGCCGAGGAACTCGCCCTGGTGCGTGCCGGACCAGACGAATCGGCTCAGCACCTTGTCGCCTTCCGCAATCTGCTCATCGACAGTCCAGTTCGAATCCGGAAAGCCGGATCGAATGCGGATCAACGTCTCCTTGAGCCCCTCCAGTCCCGGACCCTGTCCAGGGAAGGGCATCTCCTCGACCATGTCGCGCTCGAAGTATTCGCCGGTCGCGTCGATGTCGCCTCCGGTGAGAACACGTTCAATGAATTCACTGACACGAGCCTTGTTTCTATTGGACATCGGCACCTCAGTCACGGGCGGGGGGCACAGTATATCCCCGCGAGCGGAGCAGCCGTGACACGTGCCCTCGCTCTGACCCCGGCGTGGCAGCCATGGACAAGGTCCCTCGCGGGCGAAGCGCTCCGCATTCCCGCATCGCATCGTCAAGACGGCCGTCTATCACCGTGGGTCGGCCTGGCTCGCCAGCACGGTTGTCGGATCTTCAAAGATCCGTCGATCCCGCCGGACCCGACTCTTGCTGTGCAGCGGACAGCTATATGTACCTTGGGTAAACTACCAGGTGCAGCCCGCCTCCAATTACGGCGATCAGTACCAGTACTGGAGCGGATTCGACGTGACGCTGGCGGCGCGGATGAGGAACGGCATCATGTTCCAGGGCGGCACGAGCACCGGCCAGACCGTACAGGACCTGTGCGCGGTGGCGAACAGCGTGCCGGATGCGTTGTCTGCATCGCAGGCGGTCGCGGTGGGCGTCTCGGTGCCGGGCTTCTCCGCGCTTGGCTCCGGTCAATCGGGCATGGCCCCTGGCCAGTACTGCCACCTGGCATCAGGCTTCAAGACGGAGTTCAGGGGGCTGGGCTCGTATCTTGTGCCAAGGGTCGCCGTGGAAGTCTCGGCGACGTACCAGAGCAAGCCGGGCTCGCAGCTCCGCCAACTACAACATCCCCGCCGCAACGATCGCGCAGTCGCTCGGCCGCGCGCCCTCGGGCGGCGTCGCCAACGTGGCGGTCAACCTTGTGACGCCCGGCACGCTCTATGGTGACCGCGTGAACGAGCTCGATCTCCGGATCTCGAAGATCCTGAAGTTCGGGAGAACGCGCACGAAGATCTCGCTCGATCTGTACAACGCCCTCAACGCCAACCCGGTGTTGACCTACAACCAGACATACAGCCCCACGGCAACGACATGGCTGAATCCGACCTCAGTTCTGGCGGCTCGTGTGATCAAGATCGGCGCGTCGCTCGATTTCTGATCTGACGTTGGCATGTCCGAGGTTGGAGCGTAGTTCAGTGCGAAGACCCCTCGGAAATTCGCGGTCTCTCGAGACGGCCTGAAAGCAGGGCGCGGCAGCGAACGTTGCGAGCGCCGCGTCTCGCGCGACAGGAGGGAAACCGCGTGTGGGGGCCGAGTCCGGCGCAGCTCGCGGAGCTGCGCCTCTGTTCACGTGACCCGGAGAAGCGCCTTCCTGCGGCGTCTCGCTGGTGGCGGCGTCGTTGACGACCTGCTGCTCCAGCGTCTGCGCCGCTGCGGGCAACAGCAGCGTGCAGGCGAGGGCGGCGATCGCCCCACGGATCACGTTGCGGACCCATGCGGATGATCTGCCCGCCGCTCTTTGCCGGAGCCGCCGCGGAAATCGCGGCAGAGCAGAGCCGAGGGGATGAACCATCCGGACGTGACCGCGGCCACGGCGGTGCTGGCACCCATTCTCGATGCGGAAGGCACGCGCGACGAGGGCCGACCGTTTGTATCGAGCGATGCTCAGGATTTTCGAAGAAGTGTCAGGTCAGGCCTGGCATTCATTGAACCGCCGGCCGCAAAAACCAGATCACCACTCCCGTGACGGCGTCCAGCGCTGGCTTCCCGCCTGCATCGGGGGTGGTGTAAATCGGGGCAGATCAGCCATACTTCTCCCCATGCCTTATCCAGAATTTTTCGTGGAACCGATGCGTCTAGAGCTGACCCGGCTCGGGGTCGACGAGTTGCGCACGGCCGAAGACGTGGACACCGCGGTGAAGACGACGCCCGGCGTGCTGATGATGGTGGTGAATTCCGTGTGCGGGTGCGCGGCCGGCAAGGCGCGGCCTGGGATCGCGATGGCGCTTCGCCATACGGCCAAGCCCGACCGGATCGCGACAGTGTTCGCGGGCGCCGATATCGAAGCCACCGACCGCGCGCGCGGGTACTTCACCGGCTACGCGCCTTCGTCGCCCTCGGTCGGGCTGCTGCGCGATGGCAAGCTCGTATTCATGCTCGAGCGCCGGGACATCGAGAACCGCACGGCCGAGCAGATCGCGGATGTGCTGACGACGGCGTTCGATCGCGAATGCCGCACCGAGGTGCAGGCGTAAGCCGGCGTCCGGCGAATGCCCGCCGCCGAGTTCAGCACTTCTGACGCCGGCGCGGGTATCGGTCCCGGCCTCCTCGCGGTGATGGCGATCGGTTCGGGTATCGCCGTCGCCAACCTGTACTACATTCAGCCGCTGCTGGCCGAAATCGGCAGAACCTTCTCGGTGTCCGCCTCGGCGATGGGCCTCGTCTTCACGCTGGCCCAGCTCGGCTTTGCCACCGGCGTGCTGTTCTTCGTGCCCCTCGGAGACATCGACGAACGCCGACGATTGATTGTCGCCATGCTGGTGGGCGCGTCGATCAGCCTCGCGGTTGCGGCGAGCGCTGGATCGCTGCCCTGGCTCGCCGTCGCGATGTTCTTCGTGGGTGCCTTCTCCGTCACGCCCCAGATGTTCGTGCCGTTTGCCGCGCATCTCTCCAGAGTGGAAAGCCGAGGCCGGGCTCTCGGCGTGGTGATGAGTGGTCTGCTCGTGGGCATTCTCGTCTCTCGAACAGCCAGCGGCTACATCGGCGCGGCGGCGGGTTGGCGGGTGATGTTCCGTCTCGCGAGCGGCGTGACCCTGGCGCTCGCGGCCGTCATGGCGGCGGTATTGCCGAGAAGCGTCGGCGCCAGCCGACTGCCGTACCGCCGGTTGATCGGTTCGCTCTGGCACTTCACTCGCACCGAACCGGTGCTCCGCGAGTCGGCGTTCGCCGGTGCGATGCTGTTCGGGTCGTTCAGTGCGTTCTGGTCAATGCTGGCGTTCCGTCTGGAGACCCCGCCGCTGCACTATGGCAGTCGGGTGGCCGGTCTTTTCAGCCTGATCGGCGTCGCCGGCGCCGGCGCGGCACCAATTGCGGGTCGCCTGGCGGACCGGTTGGCCCCGCGGGCGAACGTCCAAATCGCGCTGCTGACGACCGCGTTCGCGTTCGGGGTGTCCGCGCTCTTCGGTCACACGATCGCCGGACTCCTCGTGGGCGTGATTGTTCTCGACGCCGCCGTACAGGCCGGCCATGTCACGAATCTCTTCCGCGTGCACGGCCTTTCACCCGACGCGCGCAATCGAGTCACCACGGTCTACATGGTGACGTTCTTTCTTGGCGGCGCCGCCGGGTCGGCATTGGGAGCCTTTGCGTGGCAGCACTGGGGGTGGGCGGGGGTGTGTGCGGTCGGCGCGCTGCTGCCTCTGCTTGCGACCGTCAAGATGGCGTTGAAGGCTGAGCTGTGAGCTGTAAACCGTGAAGTCCGACGTTCACGTTTCGCAGTGCAGACTTCACAGCTCAGACTTCACCGTTCACGCTTCAGTGCTCAGATCGCCTGTTCGCCGGTGCGAATCCGGTAGCTTTGTGCGACCGGCAGGACGAATACCCGACCGTCGCCAATCTCGCCGGTGCGCGCCGCGCCGATGATCGCCTTGATGGCGTCGTCCGCCATTTCGTCCGCGACGACCACTTCGATCTCCAGCTTCGGGAGCAGGCTGACCTGGTATTCCTTCCCGCGATAGATCGCCGTATGGCCCTTTTGTTTGCCGTGACCGCGGACCTCGGTGACGGTCAGACCGGAGATGCTCAGCTTCTCCAGCGCCTCGCGCACATCGTCGACCTTATTGGGCCGGACGATGGCCTTAATCAACTTCATCGTGTCCCTCCAGCGTGTGTTGCAAGTCGGCGGTCAGCGCCGCCTGTGCCGCATCCGACAGTTTCGTGCCGCCGACGTTGATGTGGAACACGTCGATCGCCTTGGCGCCCTCGGTGGAAATGAGCACCAGATCCACGTTGCAGCCGTGCCGCGAGATGACCCGGCTGATGCGATGGAGCAGCCCGATTTCGTTGCTGGCGATGATATCGAAAATCGAGTAGCGCTGCGAGGAATCATTGTCGGAGTGAATCACCGGCTCGAATCGCCTGACGATACCGCGGTGCAGCACGCTGCTGGCACGGGCCCGCAGACGCGCGGTGACGTCGAGGTTTCCCGAGACCGCCGCCCCGAGAATCTCGAGAAAGCGCTCCCGGCCGTCGTGGTTCAGCTCGAGGAACCGCTCCTCGTCGGTGAACTGGAAGATATCCAGCACCAGGCCGTTGGGATTGGTCATGGCGTGACCGCGCAGGATGTCCATGCCGAAGGACGACAGCACGCCGCAGATATTCGAGAACAGGAAGGGCTTGTCGAGGGTGACGACCGTCAGTTCCCACGCCGAACCCTTGCGTTCGAGCGTGGCGTGCACGTGGTCCGGCTTGATGTCGCGCGACAGCTGCACGTGGCCGTAGATGGCGTTGTGCTCGAACAGCTGCAGATACCGGCACGGCAGCCCCTCGAGAAACCGGAAGATCTCGTCTTCCGACACGTCCGCCGGCCGGCCCCGCATCAGCTCGACGACCGCCGACTGATCGTGCCCGATGCGCTCGTCGCCGTAGCCGATGGTGAGCTGATTGTAGGTGTCGACATACAGCCGCCAGAGCAGCTCCTCGCGCCACGGCGTCAGCGTCTCGGGGCTCACTGCGCCGACGTCCGCGAACGTGAGGAGGCACAACATCTTCAGACGCTCCTCGATCCCGACCACGTCGGCGAACTCCCTGACGATGTCGGGATCTTCGGTGTCGCGGCGGAACGCGACGATCGACATCTTCAGGTGGTTCTGGATCAGGAACTAGATCATGGCGCGCGACTCGGGTTCGAGGCCCAGGCGATCGAACATCAGCCTGGCCATCCGGACGCTCTCGATGGCATGGTCCGAATCGGTCCATTTGCCGACGTCGTGATAGAGCAGCGCGAGCACCAGGTGCTCCGGCACCGCGACGTCCGCCATCAACCCGTTGAACCGGCCACGACTGGCCACCGCGCCGGTGGCGAGCGATTCGAGGTTGCGAATCGTGAGCAGCGTGTGCTCGTCGACGGTGTACTTGTGGTAGAAGTCGCGAACCACGCGCGAAAAGATCGCCTGGAACTCCGGAAACATCCTCCCGAGCAGACCGCGATCGTGCATCTCGGACAGCCGCGCATACAGACCCGCCCGCGGCTTGAGAAACGCCAGCAGGAGATCGCGTTCGACGGCGGTCGGAAAAAACTCCTCCGCGGCGTAACGGTCGACGTGCTGCTGAATGAGCGAGAGGGCTTCGTCCGCGACCACCGTGTCCTGGTCGATCGCCGCCTGAAACAGGCGCAGCCAGGTGTGCGGCTCGCGCGCCGCGCGCTCCACGTCGACGAACCGAACCCCGTCGCGGGATCGCACCAGGTTCGGGCCGACCGGCCGGGGCGCGATTTTGCGCGCCCATTCGAGCGATCGGCTGACGATTCGCGCGTGGCGGAAGTAGTCGCCCATGAGTCGTTCGACGCGCTGTTGCGGCTGGGCGCCGGCGTAGCCGAGCAGCAGCCCGGCTTTTTCCTGCAGTTCGTGGGTCAACGTGTTCTGATTGCGGTTGCGCTCGAGGTGCACGATCGACCGGACGCGGAACAGGAAGTCCTCCGCTTCGTCGAGGCGCGCCGGATCCGCCGGCCCGTGGCCAAGCAGCGCCGGATCGGTGAGCCGCGCAATCGTGCGCACCGCGAGCAGGTCCCGCAGCGCGCCGGGCGAGTCTTTCGTGTCCGGCTCGAGTTGATAGAGCGTGCCGTTGAACTTCCCGTGGCGTTCGTCGATGAGTCCCTGCAGCAACTCGAGAATCGCCGCGTGGGTCTCGGGCCGGTGGAACGCGGCCAGGAATCGACTGTAGAGTCCAGGATCGCCCACGACGCGCCGCGCGTCGAGCAGGGCGAGCAGGAACTCAGGATTGTCGGTCTCGAGCTTCGCGAAGTCGGCCAGCTCTCTGACCTGGTGTCCGACGACCAGAGGAAGATCCCACAGCGGGTTGAGAAACCCTCGCAGAAACCGCTCGTCGTCGGCGCCAATCGCCTGTTCGAAGAGCACCAGCACGTCGACGTCTGAATGCAGCGCAAGGTGCCGGCGACCGTATCCACCCAGCGCGACGATGGCGGCAGGCTGGCTCGCCGCGGGCGCTTGAAAGAACAGGCGCTGGAGGAGGGTGTCGACGCGATCGGCGTAGCATTCGAGCGCGACGCGATCCGCCGAGCCCCTGCCGGCCCGATCGATGAGCTCCTGCCGTGCGGCGGCCAACCCGGTGGAAACGGTGGTGTCGCTCGACTGACCATTTATCGCAGGCATTCGCCCTCTTCTCAGCCTAAGAGCATACCTTGTTACATGGCCGCACAGGCACCGGAGAGCAGGCACCGGGGAGCCATCTGGGCCTCGCGTGCCGGTCGTTCCACTTTCCTGGCGCATGCTCGCTGAATCAACGACACGGTCATTTCCACCATGTGCTCAACCTCCACGACCGCCGGCTTGGCCGCCTCGAGCGGATGGCGGATGGTTGTCGGCAGCGTCCTGAGGGTGGACGCTCTGACTCGATGCGCGAGTCTGAGCCGGTTCAGTCTCAGTGTTTGGGACTCGAATGGGAAGTCCCCACCGCGTCGTGCACTTCATCAGGAATCGCGGTGAATGATTCCTCGACGGCGATGTGCGGACGGTGAGCCACTGTGGGGTACGCGAGGCGGAGTAGTGGCGGCGTAATCATCGTCGTGGCGAGCACCATCAGGACGGAAGCCGAGAACACATCCTGTCCGATCACACCGTGGGTCAGTCCATAGCCGGCGACAATCAGTCCGACCTCGCCGCGCGAGATCATCCCGATCCCGACCCGAATCGACTCGAGGTTCGTATAGCCGCACACGCGGGCCAGCCCGCCGGAGCCGATCACCTTGCCGACGATAGCTACCACGATCAGGACCAGCGTGAAGGCCACGTGGGGGCCGAGTTCCCGTCCGTTGGCCCGAAGGCCGATCGTGATCAGGAAGACCGGCACCAGGATCGAGTAGGTCAGGGGATGGACTCCTTCATCGATGCGTTTCTTGAAGCTGGTGCGGGAGAGGAGCACACCGGCCAGATACGATCCCGTGATCGCCGCCACGCCGCCGATATATTCGGCAGCCCACCCGTAGAGAAAGGCCAGCACGGCCACGGTGGCGAGCAATCCCTGGCTGACGTCAAGCCCCTCGCCCCATGCCAGGATTCGCTCGAAGTAGCGTCCGACGAAAATAGCGCCGCCGAAAAAGACGATCATTCGCACGACGATGGCACCCATCGCCACGAGAGAGACGCCGCCGCCCGCCTGGGCGAAGGCGACGACGACGGAGAGCACGACCAGGCCCATGACGTCGTCAATCACCGCGGCCCCAAGGATCGTCGAGCCCTCCTTCGATCGGAGCACGCCGAGCTCCATGAGCACCTGCGCGGAGATGCTCACGCTGGTGGCCGTCAAGATCGTCCCGACGAAAATACCGGTCCAGAAAACAGGCATTCCGAACGCCGCAGCCGTGACGATGCCGCCGGCCATCGGCAGCGCGACGCCCCCGGCGGCGGCCCAGAAGGCGGCGGTTCCAACCTTTCGCATTTGATCGAGGTCTGTTTCCAGCCCGGCGACGAGCATCAGCAGGATCACGCCGACATCGGCAAGGTCGGTCAAGAGGCCAAGCAACGGCGCGGAGGCGGCCGCGGCGGTCTCGGCCGTCGCACTTGAGAACAATGACCAGCCGAGGACGTTGAGCACCGTCGGACCGAGCAGCAATCCGACGAGGAGCTCGCCAAACACGGCCGGTTGCCCGACGCGGGTGGCGGCGGCACCCGCAAGTTTCGCCGCCGCAACCACCATCGAGAGAAGCAACAGGGTCTGAAGGAGATGGGACATGGAGTGTGCGCCACTTTCGCAAGGGGCGTGCCGCTTTCTGAACGGGCGGTATCACCGACGATTCGCTGCCCCAAAGGAACCGCGCCACCGCCGATGCCGACACAATTGTCTCTAAAATACGCTCGCGCAACATAATCGTCGAAGGTGTCGCAACGGTGTCCATGGGCGCGGGACACGCCAGGGCCCGCGGATGCGAGCCTGTCCCAAGACACCCCACCGCCGCCTTCGGTGCGGGACGACATCGGCCAGACGAAAAAAAACTGCGAAGCCGGAGCCACGATTCCAGTGGCAAAATGCCCTGGTTCGTGATCCTGGCGCGGCCGCTCCCGCTATCGCTTCAGACGATAACGTTGTTGTTTGACGATATTCCTACATTATCGTATGACCAGATGCTCAGCCGCGCAGGTCGTCCCGGGCCCGGTCAACCCCTTCACGCCGAGCCGTTTAGGCTGAGGCGACGCGCGTCCCCGCCACTGGAACTGCTCTTGCTTTGTCGATGGTCGAACGCGCCACGACAAGTTGTGTGGCTCTGGGCGACGGCTTGAGCGCGCCGGGCTGCGGGTTCGTGTCGCGGCCAACCGTGAATTTCATCAAGGGAGAGAACCGATGGCCTTAGTAGGACTCGTCATCACGTTCGCGGGCTTTGTCGTGGCCGCTGCAAGCGTCGGCGTCACAGCCTCGACCGGCGGTCGTCTGGGAATGGTGCTCGTCGGCATCGCCGTCAGTCTGGCTGGCATCCTCGGGGTCCTGAACCCGGCCTACATGAAAGACGCGATCTGGAAGAAGTAACCCCACCCAAATCTCAGTGCGAGGACAAACAACATGAAAAAGGTATTGCTGGCCTTCGCGATGACATGGTGCCTGGGCACGCTGGGCACCGTGTACGCACAGGCGCCCGCCCCGGACGCGCAGCCTCCAGCTCCAGCCCCCGCGGCGGCGCCTGGTACACCTGCGGCGGCACCGGTGGCGATTACTGACGCAGACATCAAGGGGCTCTCCGGACCGAAGGCCGAGGACAAGGCGAAGGGCGACCCCGCCGGCACGATCACCGGCAGCGTCGCAGACATTCCGGTCGGGGACGCGAAGGTGGGCCTGACCATTGGCGACGTCGTCAATCAGGTCGGCCAGAACATGATTGCGATCAACTTCGTCTGGACGCTCGTCGCGGGCTTCCTCGTGATGTTCATGCAGGCCGGCTTCGCGGCAGTGGAGACCGGCTTGATCCGAGCCAAGAATGCGAATCACACCATGATGATGAACTTCATGGTCTACGGCGCCGGCCTGCTCGCCTACTGGTTGATCGGGTTCGCCATACAAGAGGGCGGCGTCGGCGCGGTGTCGAACCTTGGCGGGACGGCGCCGCTGAACGGCGAGTATGCGATCCACCTGTTTGGCAAGGACTGGGGCCTCTTCGGGATGAACGGTGTAATGCTCAGCGGCGCGACGTATGACGTTGGCGTCATGGTGATGTTCCTGTTCCAGATGGTCTTCATGGACACTACGCTCACCATCGTCACGGGAACCGCGGCGGAGCGCTGGAAGTACTCGGCGTTCCTCGTCTCGTCCCTCTTCATGGGCGCGTTCACCTATCCGCTCTTCGCCAACTGGGCGTGGGGCGGTGGCTGGCTGGCGACTCTTGGCTCGAACTACGGTCTGGGACACGGCTATGCAGACTTCGCCGGCTCGGGCGTCGTCCACGCGACAGGTGGCTTGACGGCGATGGCGATGGGCATCATCATCGGCCCCCGCATCGGAAAGTACACGCGCGACGGCAAGCCCAACGCGATTCCAGGCCACGACATCACGATGGTGCTGCTTGGCTGCTTCATCCTGGCGTTCGGCTGGTTCGGCTTCAACCCGGGGTCGACCCTTGGCGCTTCGGCCAACGGGAATCTTCGCATCAGCTCGGTCGCGGTCAACACGATGCTCGCCGGCATGGCGGGGTCGTTCGGCGCGATGAGCTACATGTGGTCCCGGTACGGCAAACCGGACGCGTCGATGACCGGCAACGGCCTCCTCGCGGGATTGGTGGCCATCACCGCGCCCAGCGGATTCGTGAACCCGATGGCGTCGGTCATCATCGGATTGATTGCCGGTGTCCTGGTGTGCGTGTCTGTCGAGTTCGTCGACCGGGTGCTCCGGATTGACGATCCCGTCGGCGCGATCTCGGTGCACGGCGTCAACGGCCTGTTCGGCGTCATCGCGGTCGGGTTGTTCGCCGACGGGAGGAGCAACTTCGCGGGGGCGTGGGGCGGCGTGCCCGGCTCGGTCACGGGTCTGTTCTACGGGGACGCGGGACAACTGGTGGCCCAGTTGATGGGCGTCGCCACGCTCATCGGATTCGTCTTCACCTTCAGCTTCGTGCTGAACATGATCATCGACGCGGTCATGGGTCAACGGGTGACAGCGAAAGTCGAGCTCGAAGGCCTGGATATTCCTGAAATGGGCGCGGTCGCCTATCCAGACTTCGTCCTCAAGGCCGACGCCATGGGGATGGATTGAGCCATGTCAGCCGAACTCGTCAAACCGACCGCCGCCATCCAAGCGCGGTTGCAGTCCATCCCGCCGGTGCCGTGGCACGACCCGCAGTCGGTCGCGCCGGAGGCGCTGGCGGGATATATCCAGACCCTCGAGGCCGCCTGTCTCGAGAACCCACGCTCGGCCGATCTGCGGACGTGCCTCGGGATCGCGTATGCGGTGAACTACGACGTCTACAAGTCGATGGACGCGCTGGAGCTTGCCGTCTCCCTCGACCCCACGCACTTCTGGGCACAGCTCAAGTACGGCGAGCTCCAGTACCGACTGCGTGCGCTGATGGTCGCCGAAAAGGAAACGGCCAAGGCGCTCGCTCTCGCCGAGAACGGGTGGCAGTTCGCCCTCGCCCGAAAGCAATTGCAGGAAATACGCAGCATGAGTCGCGACAGTATCCGGAACGTCGCGTGGACTAAACCACTGACAATGCCGGCGCTGACGTTGGTGGCGATGATGGTGCTGACGTTCGTGGGGATGTCATGGAAATGGTGAACTGGAGATACTTCATCGGCGCGTGCATTCTGAGCTGCGGCCTGCTGTTGAAAGCCGGCGCACCGGCGCCGGCCGTCGCCGTCGGGATCGCCGCCGCCGCGTTTCTCAACTGGCGCAAGCAACGGAGCACCCGATAACTGGAGACCGCTCATGAAACTGATTAAAGCCATCGTCCGCCCCAACAAGGTGGACGAAGTGAAGGACGCGCTCGCGAAGCTCAGTGTCTCCGGCGTGACGGTGACCGAGGTTCGCGGGCACGGCAAGCAGAAGGGCCACACCGCCATCTATCGCGGCCAGGAATACAGCGTGAGCCTGCTGCCGAAGATGGAGATCGAGGTCGTCGTCCACGAGGAAATCGTCGACGACGCGGTCAAGGCGATCATCGAGGCCGCGCGCACGGGCGAGATCGGCGACGGCCGCGTGTTCGTCCTTCCGGTCGGTCAGAGCTACCGCATCCGCACCGGCGAGCTCGAACAGGACTAAGACACACCCCAGGACCGGCGCGCGTTGCGCCGGTCCGACTTCGGGCATGCCGACCTGTCTCACGAGACGGGCGTGGCAGTGCCCTGCCCAGGATGGCAGTCCCTGTGAAGAAGCGCCGCACCTTCATGATCGAACCCGACATCCTGGACAAGCTTCGGGCGATCAAAGAGCGTACGGGCCTGTCGGAGTCGGAACAGGTTCGTCAAGGCATTCGCTGGTGGCTCGAGTCGCGGGAGTGGCCGCCGCGGCGGGCTGAACGTCAGACTGATGATACAAAACCGAAAGGGGAGGACGCGCGCGCACGGAAACGGCGCTGAAACGCCAGCGAAGGGCACGGCCATAAAACAACACAAATGTCATATCAGAGTTCTAAATCATTCAATCATGTATGTAAGTTGGCATAGCCACTTGAGCGCGACCAGCAGGTTTTCCTAATGAATTCTGCGCTCTTACGCGGCGGGTCGATCACGGCAAGTGGACGGCGTCTTGCAACTGACCGGCGCATATCGAGAAGGTTGGCCGACGCGAGAGGCGCCAAATCACGAACGTCAAGTCATTAACAACGTCAGACAATCTCGGAGGTGTGGACGTGTATCGATCACAGATGGTTACTTCTCGAACAGGCCGAGCCCGCAGGCTGGTGCCGGCAGTGTTGGTCGCGGTGGGGTGCGTGCTCGCGGCGCCCAGCGCGATGGCGCAATCGACGATCTTCAATATTCCGAGCACCGATGTCGTGGACAAGGGCAAGACGTATTTCGAATTCGACGTGCTGCCTCAGGCACCCGGACCGAAGGTCGGCGGCATGATCACGATCTACAATCCCCGCGTCGTCTTTGGCGCGGGGCACGACGTGGAGATCGGCCTCAATTTCCCCATCTACCACTATGGCGAAGGATCGCCGTCGAACCTGGCCTACATCCAGCCCGATATCAAGTGGAAGTTCTTCAAGAACGACGACATGGGCCTCGCGGCCAGCGCCGGCGTGGTGGTGAATACGCCGCTCAACGAGCGGGATGGGCAGGGCACATGGGCCTACTACTACGGCAACGTGAGCAAGAAATGGAAAGATGGTCCGCGCGTGACCGCCGGGATATACGGAGTGGCGGCGGACCAGGACAGCGGAAAGGCCACCTTCGTTGGTAAAAAAGTAGGCGCGTTGCTCGGCTATGAACAGCCGATCGGCGGCCCGGTCAGCTTCGTCGCCGACTGGTTCAGCGACAAGAACAGCCTCGGCTACTTCACGCCCGGCATCTCGGTCGCGCTTCCCCATAGTGGCCTGCTGAATATCGGCTACAGCTTCGGCAACGACAGCTGGGAGAACTCGAATGCGACCAAGAACCGCTACCTGTTCGTCTATTACGGCGTGACGTTTTAGCAGGCTGCTGAGAAACGCAGCCCGAACTGAAAACTCAGAAGTGAGAACTTAGAAGAACTGCGAGCCTCGGCGCGCGATAGTTCACTTGCGAGCCCCGAAACTTGACCCGGTGAGTCGAGTTCCGGGTTCTCAAGCGTCTCGTCGAGGAGAGCACGACGTCTTCACCTCGAAAACGTATCAGGCAGAGTGAGACCGATGGGGCGGTTCGGGCGGGTAAGGAGCCAAGGCCCGTGCGAACTCGCCCCTCGTTCTACTCGTCCCACCGAGTCCCCCGGAGCAGCGGTTCCCGCGCCGTCGAGTTGTTCGCGAGCGACCCTTTACTGGTCATGCTGGCGTTTTGAATTTTTCGAAAGACATTGGGACGATTGTGTGACCATTCCCATAAAAAGGTCCCCAAAACTCGCAAGTCATTCAATAATGTCGGTTTGTTCGCCTGTTTCTCCGGCCTACCCCACCTGCCCCTCTACCCTGCAGTGGTCAGGTGCGAAATCTCGCGGAATCGATTGAATACTTCCGCACTTTGTAGTTGAACACCCGTTCTGTCGTCGCGAGCAGCCGGGCGGCTTTGGCCCGATTGCCCCTGGTCGTCTTCAACGCATCCTGGATCAGGTCCTTTTCGTAGGCGGAGACTGCGTCGATCATCGAGACCCGGGTCACCGTGCCCGAGGATTCCGCGGTTTGCAGCGACGGCGGCAGATGGTGGCCGTGAATGACCTGTCCGTCGCAGACCAGCACCGAGCGCTCGAGTGCGTTTTCAAGCTCCCGAACGTTGCCCGGCCAGTGATAGGCCATCAGCATGTCGATCGCGGGCGTCGAGATGCGCTTGATGATCTTGCCGTGCTCTCGTGAGAACTTCTCGACGAAGTAGTCGGCCAGCAGCAGCATGTCCGCCTTCCGATCGCGCAGCGGCGGCACGAAGATCGTGAACACGTTGAGCCGGTAGTACAAGTCCTCCCGGAATTTCCCTTCCGCCAGGACTTTCTCCATGTCTTGATTCGTGGCGGCGATCAGGCGGACGTTGATCTTGACGGTCTCGGTGCCGCCCAGCCGCTCGAACTCGCGCTCCTGAAGGACCCGCAGCAGCTTCACCTGCGTTCCCAGGTTGACGTCGCCGATTTCGTCGAGGAAGAGTGTGCCGCCCTCGGCCAGCTCGAAGCGGCCCTTCTTGCGCTGCTGGGCGCCGGTAAATGCGCCCTTCTCGTAGCCGAAGAGCTCGGATTCGATCAGGCTGTCGGGCAGCGCCGCGCAGCTCACCTTGACGAACGGCTTCTTGGCGCGCAGCGAGTTGTAGTGGATGGCGTGGGCGATGAGCTCCTTGCCGGTGCCCGATTCGCCCCGGATGAGCACCGTCGTGTTGGTCTTGGCGACTTGCGCGATCTGCTCGTACATCTCCCGAACGGGCCCGCTCGTGCCGATGATGTTCGAGAAATCGTAGCGCTCTTTCAGTTCCTGGCGCAGATGGGTGTTTTCGGCCAGCAGGCGCCGCCGCTCGTCCTCGACCGCTCGCTGCACTTTCAGCGCCTGGGCGATCATCGACGCGACCACGCCCATGAACTTCACGCTGCTGTCGAAATCGCGCTCGGACTTGAAGCGCAAATCGACGCCGAGCGCGCCCACCGCCTTGCGGTTGATCAACACCGGCACGCACACGAAGCTGAGCTCTTCGCGAGACAACTCGGATCGCCGCGATGCCCGGTGCAGAAAATCCGGCTCGCGGCTGACCCGCGGCACGACAATCGGCTTGCTGCTCTCGACCACCCGGCCGGTAATGCCTTCGCCGACCCGGTAGCGGATGCTCTGCGCCGGCTCGTCGAGGCCGTCGGCCGCTTCGATGTAGAGATCGCCTTCTTCAGCCAGCAACGTGACGATACTGCGCACCGCGCCGTGGCGCTTGCCGAGAATTTCGAGCACTTTGTGGAGGGAGGTCTTCAGGTTCAGGGTGCCGGACAACGCCTGGCTCATCTCGAGCAGCGTGGCCAGGCGTCGAGTCTCACGTGTATCGGCGCCGTCGGGGATTCTTGGTTTCATTCGAGTCAACAGGGTCAACGCCGCCATCACCAGGCGGCCTACAGGATGGTAGGATTGTGTTCGTTATCGTACATCGTTGTTGGCCCAGGACAAAACATTAACGGCGCGTGCCCACACCTTTCCCGTAAAATAGGGGCATTCACGATCACCCCTTCGATCGCTGGATGGAAGCGCTGGAGTCGCGCCATCTCGCGGACCTCACGTTTGCCGAAGTGTCCCGGGCGCTGCGCGCGTTGTCGTCGGCGTACGTCGAGCGCCGGGAGCGCCTCTCGGAGGGCACAGCCTTTAGCGGCGCGGGGAAGCGCGCCGCGTTCGCGTTGTTCTACGGGCCGCTGCACTTTCTGGTGGTCCGGGAGATCGCGCGCGCGCTCCCCGACGCGACGCTGGTGGGCCCGTCTCTCGTCGACCTCGGTTGCGGGACGGGTGCTTCGGGCGCCGGTTGGGCGTCGGCGGCGGATCGCCCGCCCCGGGTTCTCGGGATCGATCGCCACCCCTGGGCTCTCGTCGAAGCCGACCGCACCTATCGCGCATTCGGACTGAGGGCGCGGACCGAGCGCGCCGACGCGACGGCTCCGCTCGTGACGGCGTCAGGCGCCGTGCTTGCGGCGTTCGCCTTGAATGAACTGCCCGCGGCGTCGCGCGATGCGCTGCTGACTCGGCTCCTCGCCCGTCGGGCGCCGGGCGACTGCCTGCTCATCGTCGAGCCGATTGCGCGCTTCGTCACGCCCTGGTGGAATCGCTGGCGGGAGACGGTCGTGGCGGCGGGTGGACGCGCCGACGAATGGCGCTTCGTGGTCAGTCTGCCGCCCATTGTCGCGAAGCTGGATCGAGCGGCCGGACTGAACCATCGTGAACTGACGGCACGTTCCTTGTGGCTGCCGAGCGTGTAATGACAACAGGTGCCTTGATGAAACACACGCTCCTTGCTGCCCTATTGATGTTCGTCGCCGCCCGGGTCGACGCCGCGGGCATCCCGACGATGAGGGTCGATTATTACCATACGGGAAACGCCACCGAAGAGCGCTTCAGCCTCGATCGGACGGTCGTCGAACCGTTGCCCTGGCCGGGAAATCCCGCGCGCCCTCTCGACGACACCAATCGGGGCAGGTATCTGTTCGAAGTGGCCGACCGCGAGACGGGCAGGCTCCTGTTTTCGCGCGGCTTCAGCTCGATCTACGGCGAGTGGGAAACGACGCCGGAAGCCAAGGAGATGAACCGGACGTTCTCCGAGTCGCTTCGTTTTCCGATGGTCGACAAGCCGGTCCGAATTGTCGTCAAGAAGCGCGACCCTCGCAACCTCTTTCGCGAGGTGTGGAGCTTCGCGGTCGATCCGGCCGACAAGTTCGTCGAGCGCGGCAAGTCGGTCGCATCACCAGGGGGCTTGATCAAGTTTCACGACAGCGGCGATCCGGCCGTCAAGCTCGATCTCCTGATTCTCGGTGACGGCTACACCGCTCGGCAGCGGGGGAAGTTCGAGCGCGACGCCCGGCGGCTGATCGGCGCATTGTTCGCGACGCCGCCTTTCAAGGAACGGCAGCGCGACATCAACATCTGGGGCCTCAGCCCCGCGTCGGCCGAGTCCGGGATCAGCAGGCCGTCGCAGCAGATCTACAAACGGACGCCGCTCGGCACCAGCTACGATGCGTTTGATTCCGAACGCTACGTGCTCACGTTCGAAAATCGCGCGTTTCGCGAGATCGCGTCGAACGCGCCCTACGACGTGGTGGAAATTCTCGTGAATGGCGCCACCTACGGCGGCGGCGGCATCTTCGGGCTGTACAGCACGGTCGCCGCCGACAGCGCCTGGGCGCCGTATATCTTCGTGCACGAGTTCGGACATCATCTCGCCGCGCTGGCGGACGAGTACTACACCTCGGACGTGGCGTACCTGCCGGCCACCGATCGGGTCGAGCCCTGGGAGCCCAATGTGACCGCGCTGCTCGACTCCGCCACGCTCAAATGGCGCGATCTGGTGGGCGGCACGCCCCTGCCGACACCGTGGCCGAAAGCGGCCTTCGAGGAGTACTCGGGCCAGATCCAGCGGCGGCGCCGTGAGATCCGATCGGCGAATCGACCGGAACCGGAGATGGACGCGCTCTTCAGAGAGGAGCTCGTGCACGAGAAGACCCTGCTCGGAGACAGCCAGTACGGAAGCAGCGTCGGGGCGTTCGAAGGGGCGAACTACGAAGCGCGCGGTTTCTATCGTCCGCAGGTGGACTGCATCATGTTCACGCGGAATACCGCCGGGTTCTGCGCCGTCTGCCGCCGGGCGATTCAAGCGATCCTCGACCTCTACAGCCGATAACTCGGTCGTGACTCGATCGCTCGAACCACGTTGAAGCGAATAGTGACTCTTGACCTAACGTGACGCTTCGTGAACACTACACGCCATCAGTCACATTCAGACTGGAAAGGCACACAATGAAGGACGAATTCGACGACGAAATGGAACTTCCAGATGACGAGCTGATGGTCGACGAATCGACCGCGACAGACGCAAATGTCGTCGACGTCGAAATAGACATCGAGCCCGAAGCCGACGAAGAACCGGCTGCCGTGGTGCGGCCGAGCGGCGGCGCCCAGGAACCCGCCCGCAAGGCGGTCCCCCGACGCAAAGCGAAGCCGGCCGTCAAAAAGGCGGCGGCCAAGCCGGCGCCTGCCAAGCTGTCCGGACCAAAGAAGTCGGCCGGCGCCACGAAGAAGAAGGCGGGCGCCGCCAAGAAGTCGGCGGGCTCGAAGAAGTCTTCGGCCCCGCGGAAGGCCTCTCGCAAAGTCGCGGCGAAGCCCGCGCCCAGGCGCGCGGCCGTTAAGAAGGCCGTCAAGAAGGCCGTCAAGAAGGTCGTCAAGAAGACTGTCAAGAAGGCCGTGAAAAAGAAGGCCGTTGCGAAGAAGGGTCGACGCCGCTAGTGTCCTGCGTTCGATGATTTAGTACACGGCTTCCGGCGCGCGGCGCCCGC
>JBDTVS010000095.1:0-5792 GCA_040007095.1 Acidobacteriota bacterium | reverse complement strand
TGGCGTGCGCTGCCTTTGGTACCGCGCTCGATCGGGTCGCGTTCGACCGAACATAAAGCACGTTGCGAAATTAGACAATGAACCACAATGGGCACAAAGATCACAAAGAAGACCGGGAAAGTCTTTGTGTTCTTCGTGTCTTTGTGGTTCCCGATTTTAGTGCTGCAACCCCTTCTTAGTGGTTACTGAAATACCCCTGCCGCCTTGAAATCTCCCGCCTTCACGATCGACAGGTTCTTCGGATCGATGTGCTTGCGGAAGGCGGCGTTGATCTGATCCGCCGTGAGCGCCTCGATCTTGGCTTCCAGATCGGCGTCCCAGGCCAGCGGCCGGTCCAGTTGCTCGTGCGCCGCGATCAGATTGAGCAGCGCGCCGTCGGTCGATCGGCCGACCATGCGAGACTCCATGTAGGCTTTCTTGGCTTGTGCCACTTCCGCGTCCGTGAAGCCATCCTGGTACACGTTCCTCAGCTCATCGATGAAGCTCGACTCGACTCTTGGGCCGACGCCAGGGTTGAGGCTCACGGTTCCGGCCAACGTGGCGGAATCGCCCTCGGCGGGCACCGTGATTCGCGCGTTCGCGCCATAGCTCAGACCCTCGCGATTTCGTATCCGGTTCGAGATGCGCGAGGTGATCGGCTCGCCGAACATGTAGCTGGCCAGGACGATCGCCGGATAGTCGGGATCGTTCTGCGACATCTGGAACCGCGCGCCCGCCATGAATTGCGCGCTGGCTTTGTCCGGCGTCTCGACTTTTTCGTTGATTGGCGAGACCTTCTTGAACGGCGCAATGAGAGGCTTGTAGGCCTTGGTCGTATTCCAGGCGCCCAACAGCGCCGTCGCCGCCTGAGTCACGTCGGCCAGCGCCACCGGCCCGACGACCGCGATCACACCGTAGTTGGCACCATAGAACTGGTCGTGGAACTTCCTGGCGTCCTCCAGCTTCACGTTCTTGACCGCCGGCAATTGCTCTTCCCGGGTCGGTGTGTACTGCGCATCACGCTTCTCGAACGGACTCAAGTGCCGGGTCAGCCGCTCGGTCGCCAGCTGGTTCGGCTCGGTTGGTGCCACCTCCAGCGCTTTCACGCGCTGCGTCTTGATCCGATCGAATTCGTCCTGCGGGTAGACCGGCTCTTTCAGGATCTCGACCGCGAGCCGCATGGCCGCCAGGAAATTCTCCGCCGGCGCCGTGATGCTGGCTGTGGCGCTCGACGGCCCGCCGCCGCCCCCACGCCCACCGGCGACGTTGACCTGCGCATTCAACTTCCGCAGCTCCTCCTGGAGTTGTTGGCGGGAGTGGCTCTTCGTGCCCGCCATCAAGAGGCTGCCCGCGAATGACGCCGATTCTCTCTGGTTCACGAGCGAGACCTCGTCGCCGAAGCGAAGCTCAATCACCGCCGTCACGATGTTGTTGGCGGTCTTCTTGGGGAGGACGGCCACCCGCATGCCGTTGGCGAGACGGTCCCGCACGAGTCGGCTCTCCAGATTCGCGATGGTGGGGTCGAATGTTTCGCCGCGCACGACCGTGACGGAGCTCTTGTAGTCGCGCAGCGTGCTGGCCAGGTCCGGCCGCGCCGGCACCACGGTGCGGTCCGGGCTCATATCGGGGATGAAATATCCCAACGTCCGGTTGGATGGTTTGAAATAGGCCTTCGAGACCCGAACCAGATCCGAGGTCTGCACGTCCTTCAGCAGGTCGTGCTGCAGGAACATCAGGCGCCAATCGCCTTGCGCGATCGCGTTGTTCAAGGCCCCGGTGGCGATCGATTGCGAATTCGACAGGCTGTTCTCCAGCCCCCGCAACAGCTGGCTCCTGGCGCGCTCGACTTCCTCCTGTGCGAGCGGGTACTTCACGATGTCGTCGAGCGTTCTGTAGATGGCGTCCCGCGCCGCGTCAAGCGATTGATCCTTGGTCAACGTGGCGGAGACTTCCACCAGTCCCGGATCGTGCAGCGGGCGGAAGTTCATGTTCACCGCCTGCGCCAGCTTCGTATCGACCAACGCCTTGGCCAACCGGCCGTCGGGGCGCGCCCCGCCACCGCCGCGGCCGCCTCGGCCACTGGCGCCGTTCATCACACCCGACAGGACCTGAAGCGCCGCGGCATCCGGATGGCCGGCAGCCACCGCGTGGTACGCCACGATCAGGTTCTGCCCCTGCCCGACCCGTCGCAGCGTGACAAACCGCTCGCCATCCTGCGCGGGCTCCACGGTGTAGGTCTGATCGAGGACGCGTCTCGGGCGGGGAAGTCCACCCATCGACTCAGCGACCATTTGCAGCGTCTTCGCTTCGTCGATGCGCCCGGTGACGACAAGCACCGCGTCATCCGGCTGGTAGAACTTCGCGTAGAAGGCCGCAAGCCGATCGACCGGCACCTTCTCGATGTCTTCCTTGGAACCGATGGTCGATTTGCCGTAGTTGTGCCACAGGTACGCCGCGGCCGCCACGCGCTCGCTCAGCACCGACACCGGGCTGTTCTCGCCGCGCTCGAATTCGTTGCGAACGACCGTCATCTCGGTATCCAGAATCGCCTTCGTGAACTTGATGTTCACCATCCGATCGGTTTCGAGGCCGAGCGCCCAGCGGAGGTTGTCGTCGGAGGCGGTGAAGGTCTCGAAGTAGTTCGTCCGGTCGTCCGAGGTGGTGCCGTTCCAGTTGGCGCCGCGCGCGACGAGCTCCTCTTTGATTTTGCGGCCGCTGGTCGTCTCGATGAAATTCATGTGTTCCAGCAGGTGCGCCATGCCGGTTTCGCCGTAGCCTTCGTGCCGTGATCCCACCAGATACGTCACGTTCACGGTGATCTTGGGCTGGGCCGAGTCCGGGTAGAGGAGGACTCTCAGACCATTGGGGAAGTCGTACTCCGTGATGCCGCCCATTGAAGCGACCTGCCGAACGCCCTGGGGCAGCGTCTGGGCCGTGACGCCGGCAAGCGTCAAGACAACGACGGCGATGACAATCGTCAGTTTTCGAGCCATACCATCATCCCTGGCAGCCGTGGTGAAAGCCTGGCTGCATTCGACGAGCAAGGCATCTCCGCCGGCTGCGTTGCTCCTCGCTAAAATACTCCCGGTATTTTCGGTCGTCGCGCCGTGCCGGCGGGGCGCCTCGGCCGTCTCGGTGCGACGCCAGACTTTCACCACAGGCTGCTGGCGAGCCCCGGCCGTCTGCTTCATGACTGTTCCGTGCGCGAGTCTACCCCGATCACGCCGCGGCTGAAACTTTGTTCCGGCTTCCGGGTCTTGTTTAGAGCGACCCCAACGGTGCCTCCAGCCGCGGCCACATTGGATCGCCGGCAGGTGGTTTCGAGAAGGACCCAGGACACTAACGACCATGACGCGAATCCGGACGACCATCGGTCTCCTGCTGTGTGTGCTCTCGACGGCCCGGCTTGCCGCGGCTCAGCCGCCCCAGGTCTTACGTCCCCCCGTCCGCGACGCCCGACCCGAGCCGCGCGTCGAGACCGGTGCGGACGTGCAGGTCGAGCCGCGACTGCGAGGCCGCGAGCTCCTTCGCATCGGTCAGGATTACACCCTCGGATCGGGGGCCGCGATTGGTCAAGTCGTGGTCATTGGCGGCGCGGCGACCATCGAAGGCCACGTCGACGGCGACGTCGTCGTCGTGTTCGGCAAGGCACGGCTCTCGAGTACCGCATCCATCGACGGCTCGCTCATCGTCGTCGGCGGTGGCAGCGCGAGCATCACATCTGGCGCCAGGATTCGAGGGGATCTCGTCGTCATAGGAGGCCGCTTCGACGGCCCGGCAGACTTCATGCCTGGCGGCGAGCACATCGTCATCGGCCCCTCGGCGCTCAGCGGAACGCTTGAAAGCCTCGTTCCCTGGATTAGCCGAGGACTGTTCTGGGGCCGGCCGATTGTGCCGAGTCTTCCCTGGGTCTGGGGCATCGTCGGTCTGTTCTTCCTCGTGTATTTGATCGTCGGCCTCGTCTTCCACCATCCGGTTCGCGCGAGCGCCGAGACGCTGCACGATCGGCCGTTGAGTGCCTTTGTGGTTGGCCTCCTTGTTCTCCTTCTCACCGGCCCCGTGTGCGTGCTGCTGGCGGTGTCGATCATCGGCATTGCGGTGATCCCGTTCCTGCTCTGCGCGCTCTTCCTCGCGTGGATCGTCGGCAAGGTTGGTGTGGCGCAATGGATTGGCATGAGCGTGTTGCGCCAGGAATCGCCGGACAGCCGGCTCCAGTCGG
Source organism: Acidobacteriota bacterium (assembly GCA_040007095.1). GTDB lineage: Bacteria > Acidobacteriota > Vicinamibacteria > Vicinamibacterales > CAVVIG01 > JBDTVS01. Next base: position 1,594 of record JBDTVS010000095.1, on the reverse strand, counting down.
CGCGTTCCTTCGCGATCGGCTTCGCATTGATCTGCCTGGCCTACATGGTGCCGCTGCTCGGCTTCGTCGCCTGGACGACGGTCGGCGTCTTTGGACTGGGGGGAGCGACGCTGGCGTTCATCGCGGCCTACAGGCGCGAGAACCCGGCTGCGCCTCCTCGAGTGCCGTTGGCAAGCCGCCCTCTGCCACCAGTGCGCGACTACGTGGCCGAAACGCCGTCAAGCGCCGCATCGACGGATGCCCCGTTTGTGCCGTCCGCGCCTTTGCCTGCGACGCCGGTGGGGTCGGACCTCGCGTCGTTCCCGCACGCGCCATTTCGCGACCGCCTCGCCGCCTTCGTTCTCGACGTCATTCTGGTGGTGATTTCCCAACAACTGCTGGACCTCAACAAGCACGACAGCACAGTTTTTCTGTTGCTCCTCGCGTATCACATCGGGTTCTGGACCTGGAAGCAAACCACTGTCGGCGGAATCATCTGCCAGTTGCGGCTCGTGCGAGTGGATGGCGCGCGGCTCGGCTTCGCCGACGCGTTGGTGCGTGGCCTGTCGAGCATCTTCTCGCTGGCGGTCGTCGGACTCGGCGCGCTGTGGATTCTCAAAGATCCCGAGCGCCAGGCCTGGCACGACAAGATCGCGGGCACCTATGTGGTGAAGGTGCCGAGGAACTGGCCGCTCTGACATGACGCGCCGGAACGTTCGGGCGCCGCAGACTTCGAGCGCGGACCAGCAAAATCTCAGCCGTCAGCTAGTGCTATTGACCTCTAAGTGACGCTCGGCGCACAACTGCCGTATCGCCGGGCGGCAGACGGCATTGCTGATCGGCTGCAGCATCGCCGCCGCCGCCGGATTGACGGCGGTCGTCGCGCGGCATGCCGGAGAATTCGGGGTCATGCGCGGGGTCGTGCTGATGACCGCCAGACTCGGTGGGGCGTGGATCACCGGCCCTTCAGTCGCGGCCTGGGTGGCTGTGATCGCCGCCGTGCTCGGGCTGATCACGGGGGCGTTCCTGGGTGCGCTGTTCGGTCTGCTCAGTGGGTTGACCGGGCCAGACGTCGAAAGAAGGACCGCGCCGAACCAGGGGATCCGGCAGTCGGCGAAGAACGTGGGCGTGTTCGCGCTGGTTGGCGTCTTGGTTGTCGGTCTTTCGTACAGTCTGCTCAACCTGGCGCCGGCGTGATGTGGACCCGGGTGGCCCCGAGCGCGCTCGACCGGGTGAATCTCAGCCGCGGCCTTGTGCCGAGCAGGGATCCTGTCGCGCACGCCGCAACGGGGCACGGGTCGGCGCAGTCGGCTCAGTCGCGCGACCGTTGCGGAATTGGTCGCAATGGTCGCCGTGAGTACTGTCCCAAAGGACTCGTGTGCCTCGGCTGCACCGATGCGCAGCCGAAACGGAGTGCGGTGCCAATCTTCCGGCGAATGCTCCACAGCCATGAACGCGCGCTCGGCACCGCGCGCCAGCGCGACGAGCCCGCGGGGCAAATCGCCGCTCGACAACTGGAGGTCACGCGGATCGGTCACGCGTTGCGCCGGGCTGAAGAACTGCCGTCCGATGTCGCCGCGGCGATCGAAGCGGAAGCCGGCTGCTGCTAGAATGT
>JBDTVS010000094.1:0-15359 GCA_040007095.1 Acidobacteriota bacterium | reverse complement strand
GAGGCGCCACGACGACTGGAAATTCTGGCCCTCTGGCATGCCAGCCGTGGAAGCCTTCCGCCAATCTGACAGAAGCGCGGCGCCGATCTCTTCGTCGCATGCTCGCCAGCCGTGAGCGGACGCTCGGGGCCGCTCGCCAGCGCGGGGAACCTGTCGGGCAGGTCGCCGCTCAAGAACTCGAAGTCGGTCTGATGCCTTTCTCGCCCCGGCCTACTTCACTCGGGACGGTTGCAGTTCTCCCTTACTCTCGCCCTCTGAATTGTCGCCGAGCGCAGGGTTTCGCGCGCGGCGCCGGCAGGCGTATTTGGGCCTTCGGGTCCCGCACAGGCCGCGCCAGCACAGCTGTCACGGATCAACCTGTGCAATCGGTCCCTCCGGCACGCCCTCCGGCTCCCCGCGCCGTCCTCCTTTTTCCGCCGGGTCGCGTTTGCTCTCCCTTCTGGCGAGAGAGCAAACGTCAACTCGAAAAGGAGGCCGGCATGAAACCCTGCACCGTCAACGACATCACAACTTGAACGAACACGCTGGAGCGGCGGCCGACGAAACAGCCGGGGTGACTCGTTGCCGCGTGGGTGGTGTCACGGGAGGTAACTGGCAGCTAGGTCGAGGTCGGATGCTCGAGGTGATGCAATTCGAGGTTCTAACGGCGGCGCAGCCCCTGTGTGGCATCGTGGGCTGCCGCCGCTCGCGCCCGCTGGACAGCCCCGAGTTCGACGCTCTCGCTCGTCCCGTCGTCGCGGATCACCTCGGCACTGATGACCCATCGCATAGACACCTCCCTGTCGAAGTTCCAGGTGCTTCACGATACGCCAACCCCCCCAGGTTTTTGCCGCTCTCGGTTTAATTAATTAAGGGGCGGTTTAAGGGGAAGGTTTAATTAAGGGGGTTTAATTAAGGGGGTTCAAGGGGTCAGCTAGTGGAGTGCATTCCTTGGTTTCCAAGGCGCCACCACGAAAGCACGAAGTCGCGAAGGCACGAATACACAATTGTTTCGTGTGTTCGTGTGTTCGCGGTTGCATTTTGGGCGTGCACACCAGCAGACCACTGGATGCCGGCGCGCCGGTCCTGAGCCAGGGCCAGACGGCTGCGATGACGAAGGATTTCGTTGACACTGACGAAAATATTCGTCAATACTCCCTGCATGGCGACCAACGACGTTCGTCCGACCAAGCTCGAGCTGTCCATTCTCAGGGTGTTATGGGACGCGGGCCCGCGCTCGGTGCGCGAGATCCAGGCCGTCCTCAACGAATCGAAGCCGACCGGCTACACCACCGTCTTGAAGATGCTGCAGATCATGACGGAGAAGGGGCTGGTCGAGCGCGACGAGACCGTTCGGCCGCAGATCTATCGGCCGCAGTATTCGCAGGAGCGGACGCAGCGCCAGCTGCTGCGCGATTTCATCCAGCGGGCGTACGGCGGCTCGGTCAAGTCGCTGGTGATGCACGCGCTGGCCACCAGGAAGTCGTCGCCCCAGGATCTCGACGCCATCGAGAAACTGCTGGCGCGATTCGAGGGTGACGTCAAATGAGCGCGCTCGCGCAGGCTCTCAGCGCCGCCCTGATTCATTTCGTCTGGCAGGGCGCCCTCATCGGTGCGCTGCTGTGGATCTCCCTGGCAGCGCTCCGGAACCGATCGGCAGCCGTACGCTACGTGGTCTGCTGTGCCGCGCTGGCCCTGCTCGTCGCCGTGCCGGCGGCGACAGCCGCCGCGTTCATCCTTCGCGCCGTGCCGATGGACGTTGGCGCGGTGCAGATGGTGGCCAGCCTGCGCACCCTCGTGGCGCCACAGCCGATGCTGTCCATCTGGATGAGTCCCGGGACGCCGAGCGCACCCTGGCTTGCCCAGGTGCAGTGGTGGGTGCTGCCGGCGTGGTCGGTGGGCGTGTTGGTCTGCTCCCTGCGCCTCGCCCTGGGCTGCACGCAGGCGTTCGCGCTTGGGCGCAGCGGCGATCCGGCGGATGAATCGGTGCTCTCGATGGTGACCGGTCTGGCAACTCGCATGGGCGTGGATCGCCCGGTGCGGGTATTGATGTCGTCGCTGGTCGACGGCCCGAGTGTGCTGGGATGGCTCCGCCCGGTGATCCTGCTCACACCGGCGACTGCCATGGGTCTCACGACCTCGGAGCTCGAAGCGGTCATTGCCCACGAGCTCGCGCACATCAAACGTTGTGACTACCTGGTCAACGCCTTCCAAGTGGTGGCCGAGACCGTGTTCTTCTATCATCCGGCGGTCTGGTGGACGTCGAACCGGATTCGCCTCGAACGGGAGTTGTGCTGCGACGATCTCGCGATTCGATCGTGCGGCGATCCGCTCTGCTACGCCCGTGCCCTCACGACACTTGAAAGGCAGCGAATCAACGTGCCGGTGATGGCGATGGCGTTGAACCGCGATGCGCTTCTCTATCGGATTCAGCGCCTGCTCGGCGTCTCGACCGACGACTACGGGCCGACGCGCTGGCCTGTCGTGGCCGCTCTCTTCCTGGTCCTGGTGTGCGCGTCGGTCACGCTCGACTGGACGCGGCTCCTCGCGCAGGCCGGCGCCGAACTGCCGCGGTTCGAAGTGGCCTCGGTCAAGCCGCACAAGTCCGACGATGGCACTTTCGGCATCATGGGCCAGCCAGGCGGGAGATTTACGGCGACCAACGCGAGTGTGCGCCTGCTGATTCGTACCGCCTACCAGCTGCAGGACGATCAGATCGTCGGCGGACCTGGCTGGCTCGGCTCCGACCGTTTCGACATCGTCGCAAAGGCGGAAGAGGGTGTTCCCTTCGGTCCGACTCCACCCGGACAGGGTCCGGGCGTCATGCAGTTGATGCTGCGGACGCTGTTGTCGGACCGTTTCAAGCTGACGACGCACAAGGAAACCCGGGAGTTGCCGATCTTCGCGCTCGTGACGGCGAAGAACGATAAGTCGCCTGGTTCGCAGCTTCACTTGTCAGCTGTCGATTGTGCGGCGCTGGGTGCCGCCCGCGGGCGAGGCGGTCCAGGAGGATCGGCCGGTGTCACCGGGCCTGGACGCCAGGGAGGGCCGGGGCGCGAATCAGCACCCTTCACGCCGGCCGCGCCAGGTGAACGACCGTCGTGCGGTCTGAGGGTCGGTCCCGGAACGATCACGTCCGGCGGCACTCGTTTGACTCAGCTTGCCACGGTGCTGTCGACCTGGGTCAATCGAATCGTTGTCGACAAGACGGGCCTGACCGGCAGCTACGACATCGATCTGCAGTGGACGCCCGACCAGATGCCTTACGGGCCTGCCGGTCCGCCGCCCGGCGCATCGCCGACAGCACCTGTCGATCCCAACCGTCCCTCGATCTTCACGGCGCTGCAGGAGCAGCTCGGGCTCAAATTGGATTCGCAGAAAGGCTCAGTCGAGGTGTTGGTCATCGATCACATCGAGCCGCCGACGGACGACTAGCGGGTTGCTGAATCGTGTCCTCTTCGTCGATCGTGCCGAGCGGCCGACGGAGGATTGATGTCCTTCCGTCACTGCTGGTGCAGCTCTGGCTGAAGCTCGGCTCCAGAGAGCCGGTGGAAATTCTGGTGGGAGGCCTGAAGTCTGAAGTCGTCATAGTGGAGTCTAAGAACGGGTGGTCGCGTCAGGCTCACGAACGCAACAGTCACGATCTCAGACCGCGAATTGCTTGCCAGTACTTCACGCGCGCTTATGGTTCAGTGATTCGGTGCTGCCGTGCGCTCCGAGGAGCAGCTGAGATGACGCGTCACCGGTCGGGCGCCAGACTTTCGGCTTGGCTAGTCCCCTGGACGCGTGATGCGTCACATAATTCCCGGGCGAGGCATCCCGCCTCGCTGCGTTGCGACTCCCTCAAATATGTCCAATATTCTCGGTCGTCGCGCCTTGCGATCCGGGCGCCGCGCTCCGAAACGTATGCAACCCATCACGCTTCCAGGGGACTGGTGTGCCTGCTTGCCGTTCTACTGTCGTCCGCCGTTGGATTCGCCGCCCCGGATCACTACGGGCAAGTCACGTTCGGCGGCCTGCCGGTTCCTGGCGCGACGGTCACCGCGTCTCAGGGCGACAAACAGCTCGTCTCCAGTACGGACGAGCAGGGCGTCTACAAGCTTGCGGATGTTACCGAAGGGATCTGGACGATTCGGATCGACATGGTGGGCTTTTCGACACTTCGCCAGGATGTGACGATTGCGCCGGATTCGCCCCCGTCCATGTGGGAGCTCAAGCTCCGCCCCTTCGACGAAATCGCGCGCGACATCCCGCCGCGGGGCGCAGACTCGGCGCCGGCAGGGCCCGCGGTCCTAAAGCCGGATACTCCGACCGAAAGAACGACGACGACCGGCAGAACAGCGGCCGACGGAACAAGGACTGCCGGATCAACGCGTGGAACAGCGGCTGGCGGCCAAACGGCAGGCGATAAGGCCACTGGGGGAAGCGCGGCAGGGCAGACGGCCACTAATTCCAGGGGTTCGAACGGTGCTCCAGCACCCGGGTCTGGTACGCAGCGCGGCTTTCAGCGCGCGGGAGTGACCGCCTCGAATGCGCCACCGGGACCCGCACCGGCACCGGCCGACGCGGCCGCCGCCGACTCGGCGTCCGGCGCCGCGGACGGGCTCCTGATCAACGGCAGCGTCAACAACGGCGCGGCATCGCCGTTCCCACAGCTCGCGGCGTTCGGAAACAACCGCCGCGGCGGGCGGTCGCTGTATACCGGCGGTGCGGCGGTCATTCTCGGCAACTCGTCGTTTGATGCCCGCCCCTTCTCATTCACCAGCCAGGACGCTGCGAAGCCTGACTACACAGACGTGCAGGTGGCCGGCCAGTTTGGAGGGCCGCTGAAGATTCCGTGGCTGTCGAAAAACCCCTCGAATGTGTTCGTGGGGTATCAGCGGACGTCGGATCACAGCGCCGTGACGCAGCCGACGCTGATGCCGACCGCGCTCGAACGCAGCGGCGACTTTTCGCAGTCACGCGACGCGTTCGGCCGGTCCCCGCAGGTGGTCGACCCCACAACCGGCGCGCCGTTCCCTGGCGGCGTCATCCCTCGGGATCGGATCAGCCCGCAAGCGGCGTCGCTGCTGGGTTACTACCCGCTGCCGAACCTCGACGCCGGCGGCCGCTACAATTTTCAAGCGCCCCTCGTGACGGTTGTGCGACAGGACAGCATCCAGACGCGAATCACGCAGCCGCCATTCGGCCGAAATCAGACCTACGGGAACGTGGCGTATCAGCGAACCACCACGACGTCGACCAATGTCTTCGGTTTTACCGATGCCACCACAGTGTCTGGCGTCGACTCGGCGGTCAACTGGTCCCGGCGTTTCTCGCAATTCTTCTCGCTTCGCGTCCGTTACCAGTTCACGACCCTTAGCGCCGAAGTGGCGCCGTATTTTGCCAACCGCACGAACGTCTCGGGCGAAGCCGGCATCGACGGCAACAATCAGGACCCGGTGAACTGGGGCCCGCCGACCCTCCTCTTCTCGAGCGGCGTGGAAGGGCTTGCCAGTGCCGGGTATGCCTCCAACAGCAACCAGACCCACGTGTGGTCGGCCGAGAGTACGGCAAGCCGCGGCCGTCACAACGTGACGTTTGGCGGCGGCGTGCACAGACAGCGGCTCGACGTGCAGTCGCAGCAGAACGCGCGGGGAGGGTTTACCTTCACCGGCGCCGCGACCGGTTCCGATCTGGCGGATTTTCTGTTGGGCACTCCGCGCACGAGCTCGATTGCGTTTGGCAATGCCGACAAGTACCTCCGCGCGCCGGCATACGAGGCGTACGTCACCGACGACTGGCGTCTCAGTCCCGGTTTGACGATCAACGCAGGCATGCGGTGGGAGTACGAAGCGCCGTTCACCGAATCGTTCGGGCGGCTCGTGAACCTGGACGTCGCGCCCGGGTTCACGGCGATCAGCCCGATTGTCGCGGATAATCCGGTCGGTTCGCTGACCGGCTCGCGTTATCCCGAGTCGCTGGTGCGTCCGGACAGGCGCGGGGTGCAGCCGCGTCTGGGTCTCGCGTGGCGGCCGATTCCCGGTTCCTCCCTGGTCGTCCGTGGCGGTTACGGCATCTATCGCAACACGAACGTGTACCAATCGATCGCGCTCATGCTGGCACAGCAGCCGCCCTTGTCGAAGGCGCTCAGCGTGCAGAACACCCCCGCAAATCCGCTCTCCCTTGCCAACGGATTCGTGGCGCCTGCCGGCATCACGCCGAACACGTTTGCGGTGGATCCGGATTTCCGCGTCGGGTACGCGCAGAATTGGCAGGCATCGGTGCAGAAGGACCTGCCCGCTTCGCTCACGATTCTGGCCACCTATCTCGGGACGAAGGGGAGCCAGTTGATGCAGGAGATCCTGCCCAATACCTATCCGACCGGCGCGGTGAATCCCTGTCCCTCGTGTCCTGCGGGATTCGTCTATTTGACGTCGAACGGGCGCTCGATTCGCCACGCCGGCCAGGTTCAGCTCCGGCGCCGGCTTCGCAACGGACTGACGGCAACCACTCAGTACACGCTCTCCAAGGCGAGCGACGATGCGGGCGCCTTCACCGGCGTCAGCTTGAACGGCTCCGCCATCGCCCAGGATTGGTTGAATCCCGGCGCGGAATTCGCGCCCTCGAATTTCGATCAACGTCACGTGCTGACTGCGCAGTTCCAGTACAGCACCGGCGTCGGCGTGGGTGGCGGCACACTGGTCGACGGTCTCAAAGGCTCGCTCCTGAAAGGCTGGACGTTGACGAGCCAGCTCACCGCCGGCAGCGGACTGCCGCTGACGCCGGTGTATCTCGCGGCCGTTCCTGGAACGGGCGTCACCGGCACGATTCGCCCCGACCTCACCGGCGCGCCGATCGATGCGTCCGCCGACGGCTTCTATCTGAACGAGGCGGCCTTCGCCGTTCCAGCGGCCGGGCGTTGGGGCACGGCGGGACGCAATTCGGTCACCGGCCCCGCGCAGTTCTCGCTCAACGCTGGGATCACCCGTACGTTTCCCTGGGGCGATCGGCTCAACCTGGATTGGCGGATCGATGCCACCAACGTCTTGAACCGGGTGACCTATGCCGGCGTGTACGCGCTGCTTGGCAGCCCGGAATTCGGACTGCCAAATCGGGCGAATACCATGCGCAAAGTGCAAACCACATTTCGTTTGAGGTTCTGACGAACATGATTCGACTCCCCCGGCCACGATTCGCTTCTGCCGGCAAGGCAAGGGGCCGCGACATCGAGGTCGTGGGAGAAGAACGCCCTTTCAACTCGATGCGCTCGGTGCGCTCGGTGCGCTCGGTGGCGAATTCCAGGCCGAAGCCGCGCCTTGTTTCACGCGTTTGGCGCCTGATTGTCACCATGGTTGTGGTCATCAGTCTGACCGAACCCGCGGTCCAACTGCGGGCGGCCACCGCGCAGCAGCAGGTCGCCAACGGTTGGCACCAGCTAGAGCAATTTGCACGTGTACGTAGTGTCCGCCTTCAGGCGGACGGTCGTGGTCCGGCTAGAGCCGGACACTACGTACAACTCGAAAGCGGTCCAGTCGTCGGGCGCGGGCCAAGACCATCAACGACCAACACGCGGCCGCGACAGCTCAGAGCGGGCGCGTCCCAACAGATCCGGGTGGACGCGACGCCACAACAGCCGGTCTTCCGGAGCGGTACGCGGCTGGTCGTCGAGACCGTCAGCGTGAAGGACAAGAACGGCAAGCCGATCGACGGACTGACAGTGCGGGATTTCACCGTCACGGAAGATGGCGAGCCGCAGACCGTCAGTTTCGTGGAGTTTCAGCGATTGCAGTCCACGTCCGACGCCGCGCCGGTCAACCTACCCAACGTGCCGGCAGCCGCGGACGCCGCTCCGAGGGACGCCGCCCCCGTGCCCGAAGTCGCGAACGCCGCACCGACAGCGCCGCCGCAGATCTCGATTTCGGCGCCGGGCGATACGAGATACCGCGACCGCAAGCTGATGGTGTTGTACTTCGATTTGTCGGCGCTGCCTCCCGCGGATCTGGCTCGCGCCTGCGCCGCCGCCCGCAAATATGTCGACACCCAGATGACGGCGACGGATCTGCTGGCGGTCATGTCGTTCAAGGGTGGTGCGGTGCGTGTCAGACGCGATTTCACCAACAACCGCCCGCAACTGCGCGACGTCCTGCAGGATTTGCTGTTTGGCGAGGACAAGGACGGCGACGGGATTCCGGATTCAGAGCCGGGAACGTTGTTCGGTCAGGACGACGGCGAGTTCGGGATTTTCAACACCGATCGCCAGTTGTCGGCCCTTCAGACTGCGGTGGCGATGCTCCGGCCGCTGTCCGAGCAGAAGTCGCTGATCTATTTCTCGAGCGGGCTCAGACTGAACGGCACCGACAATCAGGCGCAGCTTCGCTCATCGGTGAACGCCGCGATCCGCGCCAACGTCGTCATTCACACGATCGATGCGCGCGGTCTCGTGGCGCAGGCGCCGCTCGGCGACGCGACCAGGCCGTCCCCCGGCGGCATCGGCATGTTCAACGGCCAGCTGGCAAACGCGCTCGTGACCAATTTTCAGCGGTCGCAGGACTCGCTCTACGCACTGGCCAAGGACACCGGCGGCAAGGCGCTGTTCGACTACAACGATCTGTCACAAGGCATCGTGCAGGCGGCCGACTCGCTCACGAGCTACTACCTGATTGGTTATTACAGTACGCATTCCGCGCTGGACGGCCGCTTTCGCCGCGTGCGCGTGACGTTGAACGGCGGCCTCTCGGCCGATCTGTCGTACCGCCAGGGATACTTCGCCGACAAGACGTTCGCGAAGTTCACCGCCGCGGACAAGGAACGGCAGCTCGAGGACGCGCTGATGTTGGAGAATCCGGTGACCGACATCACGATCGCGATGGAGGTCAACTACTTCCAGCTGAATCGCGCGCAGTACTTCGTGCCGATTGCCGTCAAGATTCCCGGCAGCGAATTGGCGCTCGCCCAGCGTGGCGGGGCGAAACGTACCGTGATCGATTTCATCGGCGAAGTGAAGGACGACTACGGCTACACCATCCAGAATGTGCGCGACAAGCTGGACATCAAGTTGAGCGACGTGACGGCGACCCAGCTCGCCACGCATCCCATCCAGTACGAGACCGGGTTTACCCTGCTGCCGGGCAAGTACGTGATCAAGTTCCTCGCCCGCGACGATGAGACCGGCAGGATCGGCACCTACCAGGCGCCGTTCACCGTGCCGAACCTGAACAAGGAAGAGCAGCGGCTGCCGATCAGCTCGGTCGTACTCAGCGGCCAGCGCATCTCACTGTCTGATGCGCTCTACAGCGTCCAGCAGAAGATCGCGGCCGAGTCGGTCAACCCGCTGGTGTACGAAGGCCAGAAGCTGATTCCGAGCGTGACGCGCGTGTTCAGCAAGAGCCGCGATCTGTACGTGTTTCTGCAGGCGTACGAACGGGGAGCGACGAGCACGCAACCGCTGGTCGCGTTCGTGAGCTTCTACCGCGGCGACGTCAAGGTCTTCGAAACCGCGCCCCTTGCCGTCGGTGACGGCCTCGACGCCAGGTCGAAAGCGGTGCCGCTCCGGTTCAGCCTGCCGCTCGAGAGCGTGGCCCCGGGCCGCTACGACTGTCAGGTCACGGTGCTCGAACCCAACGGTCAGAAGGCCGCGTTCTGGCGGGCGCCGATCGTGCTCGTCCCTTGACAGCCCGTGGTAAAAGTCCGTCTGCATTCGGCGAGCGCTGCATCCCGCTTCCCACCCCAACGCGGCTGCCGCGTTGGGGACCCCGGGCCTCGCGGCGTTGCTCAACGCTCAAATACTCCCGGTATTCTCGCGTTTCGCGCCTGGCGATCCGGGCGCATCGCCCGCCTCGGTGCGACGACGGACTTTTACCACGGGCTGTTAACGTCGCCGTTGCGGCAGCCCGCTGCCTTCCTTCCAGTCCGCCGATCCTGCAATACTATGACATCGTGGATCAGCCGAAACATCGGCCGCTGGAGCGCTTCTGGCCGTACGCCGATCTGCCGGAGCAGCCGACCGACGAGGAGTTGGCCTCGCTCGATCCCGATCTGCACGAAGCGCTGTTCGGCGCGCAGTCGCGGCCGTTTTCGATCACGTTGGTCTTTCCGGTGCTCGACGTGCCCGACTTCGCGAAAGCCCTCGATCTAGCGCGCGCGTCCGCCGAATATCGTGAGACCGGGTCGGGTCCGGCCCTTCGCTACCGGGCGCGGTTCTGGTCGAGCGATCCGATCCGACTGCGCGATCTGTTCGAGATCGTCGGCGGCGCGGACGCGACCGACGTCCTGATCGACGACCGGCCCGTACCCTACGCGCGCGAGCTCTGGCTGCCGCTGGTGTGGTTCCTCATCCCCAGATAGGCCGTGGACCGCAGTTCCCCGCTCGATCGGCAGTTGACTCAGCTCGAATCCGAGATCAAGCGCCTCGAAGCGGAGTACACGATGTTCTTCGCGGGTCGCCTGCCAAAGCCCCCGGTGGAAACCCGCGCTCGCGTCGTCGCGCTGGTCAAACAGTACGACCGTGCGCACATCCAGAACTACGGAGATCGTTTTCGTTTCTCGACGCTGCAGGCGCGCTTCGCCGCACTGACGCGGCTCTGGGATCGCACGATTCGGGAGAAGGAAGAAGGACGGGCGAGGCCGTTGTCGACCAGGGGAGAAACGTGATGTTGTTGGCGCGGTTTGGCGTGAGCGGCGTGACGTGGAGCAAGCGGGAAGCCGGGCACTCCGAAGAGCGCCCGGCTTCGCGGGGTGGGTTAGATTTTGGTGACGTTGCCGGCTTGCGGGCCTTTGGGACCGTCAACGATCTCGAATTCGACCGCCTGGCCTTCTTCGAGCGAGCGGAAACCGTCGCCCTGAATCGCCGAGTAGTGCACGAAGACGTCACTGCCTCCATCGCGCTCGATGAATCCATAACCCTTGGCGTTGTTGAACCACTTGACCTTGCCTGTGATGCGCATCGTTCTTCTTCCTGTCTTACTGGGCCGCGACACCACGTCGCGCCCGAAATCTGCCACAGCCCCTCGGCCGTAGGCACAAAAAAAGACCGCAAACTACTGCGGCCTTGACCTTTCGGCGCCAGGCCCGTCCGGCGTCGACGTGAATGATACTGGACTTTTCTCAATATGCCAAGCGCCTTACTGAGTGTCTCCGACAAAAAGGGTATCGTTGAGTTGGCTCGCGGGCTCGCGTCCCGCGGCTTCACACTCGTCTCGACCGGAGGCACCGCGCAGGTGCTGTCGGCCGCCGGGCTGCAGGTGACGAGCGTCGCGGAGGTCACCGGCTTCCCCGAGATGCTGGACGGCCGCGTGAAGACGCTCCACCCCGCGATTCATGCCGGTGTGCTGGCGCGACGCGATCGCCCGGACGACCTCGCTGCGATCGAGAGTCAGGGCATCGGCCTCATCGACGTCGTCGTCGTCAATCTCTATCCGTTCGAGAAAGCGGCCGGGAACGCCGAGACGCCCTTCGAGGCGCTCGTCGAGGAGATCGACGTCGGTGGACCGTCGCTGGTCCGTGCCGCGGCAAAGAACTTCCGTCATACGCTCGTGGTCGTCGACCCCGCCGATTATGCTCGCGTGTTGGCGGCCCTCGACGAGACGCCGACGCTGGCATTCCGCTTCGAGATGGCGAGGAAGGCGTTTGCCGCCACCGCGGCCTTCGACGCCATGGTGGTGAGATCGCTCGGGCGATTCGTCGCCGGCGACACCCAGTTGACGCGACGACCGGCGGACCACGAGCCCGACAGCTACGACTTCTCGATCGAGAAAATCCAGCAGCTTCGATATGGCGAGAACCCGCATCAGCGGGCGACGTGGTACCGAGCGCCGGGCCTCGACGCCGGTGCGGCACCGAATTGGGGATTTGGCCACGCGACCCTGCTTCAGGGCAAGGATCTCTCGTTCACGAATCTGCTCGATCTCGACGCCGCGGCTCGAATCGTGCGCGAGTTCGACGCGCCGGCGGCGGCCGTGATCAAGCACACCAACCCGTGCGGTGTCGCAATCGGCTCCACCATGGCCGAGGCGTACGTCCGCGCGCGCGAGGCCGATCGCCTGAGTTCGTTCGGCGGGATTGTCGCGCTGAATGGTGTCCTGGACATTGCGACCGCCCAGGCGATCACGTCGACGAAGATCGATTGCGTCATTGCGCCGGCGGTGGCCGACGAGGCGCGAGAGATCCTGAAACGAAAGTCGAACATGCGAGTCGTGATCGCCGACTTCACCGCGGCGACCTCGGGAGCGCTCGAGCTGCGGTCGATTCTGGGCGCGTTGCTGGTCCAGGAGAGAGATGACGTCGTCGAAGCGCGAACTGTGTGGACGCTTGGTACGCTACCCGAAGGGTTTCGAGTCGTCAGCCAGAGACCGCCGACGACCGACGAGTGGGGGGCGCTGCGGTTCAGTTGGCAGGTGTGCGCGCATGTCAAATCCAATAGCGTGGTGTTCGCGGGCCCTGAGCAAACGCTGGCCGTCGGGGCAGGCCAGATGAGCCGTGTCGACGCGGTCCGCGTCGCAGTGATGACGACGCGAGCGCCGCACGGTCTCGTCGGTTCCGTCGCCGCGACCGATGGGTTCTTTCCCTTTCGCGACGGCGTCGACGCCGTCGCGGCTGCCGGCGCGACCGCGGTGATTCACCCGGGAGGCTCGCTCCGAGACGAAGAAGTCATCGCGGCGGCCGACGAGCACGGCCTGGCCATGGTCTTTACCGGGCGACGGCATTTCAGGCACTGATAACCTGGCAGGCTCCTGAAAAACGCTGCCGGAAGTGAAAACGTAGAACTGAGAAGTAAGAAGTTCGAACAAATCTGCCGTGATTCTGCACTTCTGACTTTTCAGTTCTCACTTTTCAGTTCAGGTTGCCGGCTTTTTCGGCAAACCTTAGTACTCCGTTTCGTAATTACGGTGACGTATTCGGGTGTCGAGGCGCCCGGATCGCCAGGCGCGAGGAGGAAGAATGCCGGGAGCATTTGACCGACGAGCAACGCCGCGAGGCGGGATGCATCGGCGCCCGATACGTTAGCGTAATTGCGAAACTGAGTACTTAGTGCGGTCCGTCGTAGCGGACGACGACGATCGTGACGTCGTCGTTGGCGGTCGCCGTACCGCAGAAGGCATGGACGTCGGCAAGCAGACCATCGAGCAGTTGCTGCGGCGACGAATGACGATGGGCGTCGACCGACGCCAGCAGCCGTTCGTCGGTGAACTCCTCGCCGGCGTCGTTGAGTGCTTCGCTGACGCCGTCGCTGAACGCGATGATCACGTCGCCGGGCTGCAGTTGCAGCGTCTCCTCCTCGTAGGTGGCGTGCTCGAACAGTCCGAGTACCATCCCGCCGGTTTCGAGTCGGCGCACGCCTGCGGCCGTGACGAGCACGGGTGCGTTGTGGCCGCCGTTTGAATAGGTCAGCGAGCCGTCGGCGCCGAGCATCGCGTAGAACGTCGTCACGAAACGGGCTTCGACGCCCCGGCGCAGCATGCCGCGATTGAGCTGCTGGAGGACGCGAGCGGCGCTGTTGTGGTAGTTGGCTTCGGCGCTGAACATGCCGACCAGCGCCGCCGACAGCAGGGCGGCCGGCGAGCCTTTCCCGGCGACGTCCCCGACAATGAACCCGAACCCGCCCACCGGCAGGTCGACGTAATCGAAGAAGTCGCCGCCCACGGATCGGCATGGAATCGACGCGCCGGCGGTCGTGAAGAACGCGCCAATGCGGCTGGCGGCGGGCAGAAGCGCCTGCTGGATGGCTGCCGCGACCTTGAGCTCCTGGTCCAATTTCGCGCGCTCGAGCGCTTCGCGATAGAGCCGGGCGTTTTCGATGGCCACCGCGGCCTCGGTGCTCAGGGTCTCCAACGCCGAGCGGGTCGGCGCCGAGCGCAGCGTGCCACGCTCCCGACTGTCGAGGTAGAGCACCCCGATCACCTTGTCTTCGGTGCGCTCCTCGGCGCGCTCGACGTAGCGGACCAGTCGCAGCGGCGCACAGAGCACGTAGCGAATGCCGATGGCGACAGTGCCGGTGTGCTGTTGTGCGAGGTCGCCGTCGAGCAGGTCTTCGACGATCGCTTCCCGTCCGGTGGCGAAGACGGACTCGGGAATCTTCCGGCTGGTCGCAAAGGTCTTGCCCGACAGCGTCAGGTGGCCGCGGGATCGGGCGAGTTTGAATTCGAGCTGGCCGGCGCTGTTGGCGAGCATGATGAAGCCGCGCTCTGCGCTGGCGACGTCGATCGCCGCATCCAGCACCAGCGTCAGCACGTCGTCGAGCACCCGGCCCGCGCCGAGTGCACGCAGTCCTTCGAGGAGCCCGGCCATGTGGCGGATTTCGCTGACCGCCGCGACCGAACTGCGTTCTTGTGACGGCGCGTCGTCGCCGACGGCAAACACGATTTCGGTGTCGTTGGACTGCCCGAGCGTGATGCGGTCGCCGCTCGCCAGCACGCGATCGGTCGTTCGTTCGCCGTTGACGAAGGTTCCGAAGCTGGACGCGCAGTCGCGCAGCCGGCAGACGCCGTCCGTGGTGACGATCTCCGCGTGCTTGCGTGAGACGCCGGCGCTCGAGACGCGGACGTCGGCTTCGCTGCGGCGCCCGAGTGTGAGGAGGGGCTTGTCGATCGGGATGAGCCGCCTCCCGAGGGAATCGGTGACGACCAGGCGCGGTGCGATGAGGGTGGAATTCATTTACGCGGGCTTTGCCTTGAGCACACCAATCTGGACGAGCAGGCCCGTGAAGTCGTAGACGCGGCGCTCGTGAAGAATGTGTCCGTCCTTCACCGTGAACAGGACGATCATCGGCAAGCGAAACGGCTTGTCGGTTGGCGGCAGTCCCATGAATCCGCCGGTATCGGTGCCGCTGATCGTCCCCACCTCAACCACGCGATCGCCGTCGACCAGCAGTTCATCGCTGACGAAGTCAAGGTCCGGAAAGGCCGTGAACCAGGCCTGGTAGACGCGTTCAATCGCCGCGCGGCCGGTAACTGTCCCACCTGCCGACGGGCTCTCGAGGACGCCCATCTGCGCATGCAGATCCGCCAACGCCGTCGAATCCCGGCGCCGGAGAGCGTCGTGGCGTTGATCGAAAAGCGTGTGAATGTGCTCGCGAGTCATGCGATTGTTGGACAGGTCCGAAGCGGCGACGATTATAGCGTGGCCATGCCTGCCTTTCCGGTCTCTTGACCGCCTCTTGACGTTTTCTTGACCAGCGACTCTGAACCCAACTAGCATGCGCGTCAGTTCCCTGGCTCCTCGTTTCGAACCTGAATGGAGACGCTCATGCGCCGATTCATTCCGCGTCGGCAGACGTTGCTCACTCAGGCAGCCCGTGGTGAAGGTCCCGCTGCATTCGGCCGCCGCTGCATCCCGCCTGGCAGCGTTGCTCCTCCCTCAAATAGTCTCGCTATTCTCGGTCGTCACGCCTTGCCAGCCGGGCG
>JBDTVS010000093.1:0-7301 GCA_040007095.1 Acidobacteriota bacterium | reverse complement strand
CACGCGTCGGATGCGCAATCGCCTTGGCAAAGGCAGCCAGCTCGTCGTCGGCCGCAGGTCCTTCAACCTGAGCTGTGAGCAGCTCACCGGCTTGCCCCTCAGGTGGGCAGCAGACCGCCGGTTCGGACTCGCAAGCCTGGGCTTCAGAAAAGGTCTTAGTAGTCATCGTTAATCGTCGATTGACGATATCATGGCTCAATGCTTCCGTCAATTTTTCTTTGAAATCGTCAGCGGATGAGTTTCTGGGGCGCCGGCTTCGTGAGCCGTTAGCGTGGCCGGGCGACAGGCGTAGGGCTCGGAGAGGATGCGCTTCCCGCAGCTTCAGCTGAAATGGGATGAGCGTACGAAACATCGCGTGCAGCTGCCATCAGCACCGACGACGCCACGCCTTTGCCCGAGATGTCCCCCACCATGAAATACAGGCGATCGCCTTGCGACACGAGGTCGATGTAGTCGCCACTGACGACACCTGCGGGCTCGAAATGGTGCGCCGCCGACCAGCCGTTCGCCGTGGACGGCGACGGCGGCAGCAACATCCGTTGCAGCTATCCCGCCGTCGCCAGATCGCGATTGTCGGTGGCCACCTGCGGCTCGATCGTGGTCGTCACGCGCAGCACTCCGGTCCGCAGCAGCTCTTCGCCTGGGGTTTCCGGGCGCGGACGAAGGCGCTGGCAAAGCGCCCCTCGACCTCTGGCGCCAGACGATCGACGTCGACACCGCTATCAGTCAGGAACGCGCGCGCATCGTCGATCTTGTAGATACGCCAGAGCTCGACCTGGACATCCCCGAAGCCCGCGGCTTTCAGTTTCGCGGCGTACTCGGTTTCCTCCAGCGCGCCGGCAATGCAACCGACCCAGAGCTCCATGCTGCGCCGGATGTCCGCTGGGACGTCTCCGCGCACCACCACGTCCGATACGGCAAATTGGCCACCAGGCTTGAGGACGCGGAACGCTTCACGAAGGACGACGTCCTTGTCGCTCGACAGGTTGATGACGCAGTTCGAGATGATCACGTCAACCGAGTTGTCCGGGAGGGGAATGGCTTCGATGGTGCCCTTCAGGAACTCGACGTTCGTCGCACCCGCTTTACGTTGATTTTCGCGCGCGAGCGCCAGCATCTCGTCGGTCATGTCGAGGCCATACGCCTTGCCGGTCGGGCCGACACGTTTGGCCGAGAGCAGCACGTCGATGCCGCCGCCGGATCCGAGATCGAGCACCGTCTGGCCCGGTTCGAGCGCGAGCAATGCGGTCGGATTGCCGCATCCCAGGGAGGCCGTGACCGCGTCGGCCGGAAGCCCACCCGTCTCCGCGTCGGAATAGAGATTGGACGTGATCGGGTCGCCACACCCGCACGCCGCCGGGCCGCAACAACCGGTGTTCCCTGATGCCTTGGCCACCGAGCTGGCCATCGCTCCGTACTTGTCTCGAACCGCCTGCTGGATATCCGCCATCTGCTTCCTCCTTGCGTATTCGCTAATGCGAATATACCAAATGTATGCCCCTGTGATACATTTGTCAATACATATATATGGCTAAGCAACTTCCGGAAATGGAAACGCTGTTCAAGGCGCTGGCCGACACCACGCGCCTGCGGATTCTGGGTCTGCTGCTCACGGGCGAGGTCTGCGTGTGCCACATCCACGAGAGCCTGCGCATCACGCAGCCCAAGGCGTCCCGGCACCTCGCCTACCTCCGCCGAAGCGGGCTCGTCGAGACGCGGCGGGATGGATTGTGGGTGAACTATCGGCTCGCGACGTTGCCAGACCCGATCTTGGCCGCGATCATCACGGCGGTGCGACACGCGCTCACGCATATCGACGTCGTTCACAAGGACACGGAACGGCTGCAGAAGAAGACCGGCTGCTGCGTACCAGCGCCTGGCGACGTCGCGGGTGAGCCGTGTTGTACGCCCCAATCGGTGACGTTGAGCGTGGGCCATCCATGACGATACAGATCGAGCGAGCACGGCCGGACGAGACCGAGGACGTGGTCCGTCTTCTTGAGCAGCATCACCTTCCGATCGAAGGCCTTCGCGATCATCTGGCGACCACGCTCGTCGCACGGGAGGGTGGCCGCGTCGTGGGCAGCGCCGCCCTCGAGGTGTATCCGGACGGCGCGCTGCTGCGATCGGTCGCGGTGGTGACGGATCGGCAGGGGCAGGGTCTAGGCCATGATCTCACCGCTGTCGCGATCCACTTGGCGCAGGTTGTTCACGTCCCCTCCGTTTATCTGCTGACAACCACGGCGGAGCGGTTCTTTCCTAAGTTCGGCTTTGAGCGGATCGATCGGACCGACGTGCCGGCGAGCGTGCAGACCTCCGTCGAGTTCACGTCCGCGTGTCCGTCGAGCGCAACGGTCATGCGCAAGAGGCTGTAAATCACAGGAGCTCGATGGTGGCGAGAATCGGAATCAACGGCTTCGGCCGCATGGGTCGGCTCGCCTTGCGCGCCGGCTGGGGACGACCGGATCTGCACCTCGTGCCGGTCTCGTGAGCCGGCGCCAAGGGTGATGACTAGTTGGCGCTCGAATCGAAGCGTACCGAAGAACATCCTGACGTACAGGAACAAGTGAAGCCCAGAATCGTGTAAGAACTGTGTAAGGTGGGCTCAAGACCGGCGACGAACACCAGCGTTTAGGGCGTCACATCGAGGAGTATCTTGGACGCGTAAACCATTGAATCGAATGCGCAACGAAGTGTTTCGGTGCCGCTTGGTGCTGCTCACCACAATCGCTTTCCAAGCGTGCTCGATCGACCACTCCGACATCTCTCCGCGATACGCTGTGGCGACGGCGGTTCGCGTCCGATCCGCGGATCGTCGGCGCCACCGTGGCGATCTCCGGAGAACCCTTCGAGATTATCGGCGTGGCGCCGGCCTCGTTCAGCGGTCCTCGCGGATGGCTGGTGGGCACGCAGTTCTGGATTCCACTCGGTACCGAGTCACGGTTGAAGGAGTCCCCCCGGACGGCGGCGCCGCCCGCGACAGCACGAGACGATCGACGGCTCACCGTCTTTGGCCGCCTCGCAACGGAGGTGACGATCGCCGCGGCATCGGCGGAAATGCAGACCATCGCCGAGCGGCTCGACGAGTTTTTTCCGCCGCGATTCCGTGGCAAGGGCGTCGGCGCCACGGATCGCCCGTGGCGCGCAAAGACCATGGCGGCGATCTCCGACGACGAGGACTCCGCCGTGCACCGGTTCGGGATGACGCTCGTGGCGCTCGTCGGGTTGGTGCTGGTCGTCGCCTGCACGAACCTCGGCAACCTCGTGCTCGCCCGCGGAAGTACACGGCTGCGCGAGCTCGCCGTGCGGCGCGCCCTCGGCGCATCGAGGTGGCGGCTCGTGCGCGAACAGTGTCTCGAGAGCGTGATGCTGGCGGCCGGCGGCGCATTCGCGTCCTACGTCATGTTCGAGCTGTTGCGCGTCGTGATGGACACCGAGTTCAGCCTCGCCATGCCTTTCGGCGGCCGTACCACGCTGTCGTTTCATCCCGCGCTGAACCTGCCGGCGCTGACGATCGCGGTCTCGTCGCTCCTCATCGCGCTCGTCGCCCTCGGCCTCGAGCCGGCGATTCAGCTGACGCGCACGCTCGACGTTCGCGGCGCGCTCGCCGGCGGATCGGCCGCCGGACCGCAGCGCGGCCGGCGCCAGCCGCTTCTCCTGCGGTGGCAGGTCGCCATCGCGGCCGGGTTCTTCATCATCGCCACCATGTTCGTGAAGTACTCGATCGCGGAGGCGCGCCATGATTCCGGCATCGACCTGGATCGAATCGGCGTCGCCGTTCTCAATTTCGACACGCCGGAGTGGAACGAGCCTCGCGCACGGCGCATCTTCGACCGGGTACTCGACGAGCTGCGGCGCCATCCGTCGGTCGAGGCGGCCTCACTGTCGAGTGGATTGCCCTTCGGCGTGCCGAGTACGCTGCGCCTGTCCATCTCACCACTGGAACAGACGAGCACCGCGCGAATGGACCCGCAGGTGGTGACGACGATCGCCGGGGCCCCCTCGATGTTCCGAACGCTGGGGGTGGAGATCCTTCGTGGACGCGGTCTCGACGATCGCGACGGGCCGGCCGCGCCACGCGTCGTGGTCCTGAGCGAATTCACGGCACGGCAGATGTTCGGTACCGCCGACGTCGTCGGGCGGGAGATGGCGGTCGGCCAGGCGCGGTCCACGACGGCCACGATCGTCGGCGTTGCCGCCGATACGGACGTGGGCAGTATCTTCGCGGATCCGCGGCCACCGGCCTACGTGCCGCTGACGCAGCACTACCAGCCGCTCATCACGGTCGTCGCGCGGGCATCCGGATCGGTGACGAATGCGGTGGGCGCGATGCGCGAGGCCATCCGGCGTGCCGATCCGGACGTGGCGGTCGACACCATCGGGACGGGACGATCGGTGCTCGCCGGACCGTTTCAGGTCCTGCGCGAGCTCGGCATGACGGCGATCGGCCTCGGCGCGATCACGCTGCTTCTCGCCATGGCGGGCCTCTACGGCATCCAGTCGCATATCATTGCAAACCGCCCGCGGGAGATCGGCGTGCGGATGTCGTTGGGGGCCACCGCCGGACAGATCAAGCGCATGGTGCTCGTGGACGGCTATCGTCCTGTCCTCGACGGGCTCATCTTCGGGTTGTCGATTGGCCTCGTCGGCCGGGCGATCGCGCGCGCGTATCTCGAGCTGGACGTCGCCATCGTCGATCCGTGGATGTTGGTGGTGACGCCGATTCCGTTGATCTGTGCCGCGTTCTTTGCCTGCTACTTGCCGGCCCGCAGGGCCGCGGCGGTCGATCCCAACGTAGCGCTCCGCAGCGAATAGCCACGCCAGTAGTTTTCTGCCGTTCGTTTCCTATGAACACTTACAGCAGACACGACTTTACCCGAGAGGAACGCGCGGCGAGAGCCAAGGTTGCGATCAGCGCGGCGTTTGAGAGCAAAGAGCAAGCTTTCTCGACTTCGTGCTCTCTCACTACGTCCGTGTTGGCGTGCAGGAACTCGACCAAGAGAAACTGACCCCATTGTTGCGGTTGAAATACAACAACTCAATTGCCGACGCGGTGGCTGACCTGGGCAAGCCTGAGGACATTGGACGAGTCTTCATCGGCTTCCAGAAATATCTGTATCAGCAAGAAGCGCGTTCGGTCGGAACACCGTTGAACCGATAGTTCGATTAGTCGTCGCCGTCTGGGCCGAACGCTCGTTGCCCATGGCAGATCTCAAAGGAGGGCCGAAAACGACCTGCCCCGCTTTTTGTCGCGCGCGGATAGGCGCTGGAGGGCGACGGTGGGCGAGATCACCGTGTCGGTCGTCGGGTCCACAAATCCAAACTGGTTCGACACGCATCAGATCCCCAAGAACGCCGCATACGCGATTCCCGACGAGGCTGCCACCCGGCTAATGACGGCTTCTCTGGACGTAACCGACCCAACTGCCGCGACGAGAGTCGTCTCTGACGCTGTCGATCACTTTGGTCGAATCGATGTCCTCGTCAACAACGCGGGCTACGGTCTCATCACTGCGTTTGAGGAAATGTCGCCTGAACAAATCCACCAGCAATTCGCAACCAACGTATACGGCGTGATGAACGTCACTCGCGCCGTGTTGCCAGTCATGCGACGCCAGCGCAGCGGGCACTTGTTCACGATCGCTTCGATAGTTGGCTACCTCGGTGGATCGCGCGGGACAGCGCAGGCCGCTTCCAAGTTTGCGGTGGCCGGCTTCACAGAGTCGCTCGCCCTCGAACTCGAGGAGTTCGGCATCACCGCGACAATTGTCGGACCCGGATACTTCCGCACCGATTTTCTAGACAAGTCCTCGGCGATTCTCGAACCGGCGACGCTCATCGAGGACCATCGCGCGTCAAATGCTGCGTTTCGCGCCGCCACGGAGACCGCCATGCCCAACAAGGCGATCCGAACGCTCTCGGCCGCCTGCTTGTTGAAATCGCAGCGGAGAGAAAACCGCCACTTCACCTGCCGGTCGGCGCCGACGCCGTCCAGCTTGTCGAGCAGCATCACAACTCCGTGCTGAACGAAATCAAGGCCTGGCGCGCCAAGAGCAGCAACACGGCTTTCAACGCCGGTTAGTGTTCGTGCGTAGGCTTTACCACGTGCAGGACCGGTGGAGACACCGGGGCCTGCCACGACGGGCGGAAGCAACTGAAACAGAAAACTGTGTAGAAACTGTGTAAGGTGAGGGCAAGACTGGCGAGAAATACCGACGTTTACGGACTCACATCGGGGCACATTTCGCGAAGCAAAATCGTTGCTCCGTCTACGACAAGAGGTGTTTCAATATCGCTTGGCGAGAGTCACCACAATCGTTTTCCAAGCGTGCTCCTTCAACCACTCGGACATCTCTCCGTCTTTAGAATCAACAACTTGCGAGCGGCGACGAAAGATTATCGCACACGCCGTCCGCAATTGCCGCCTCCGAATACAAATTACGCGTTTTCAGTTACTTGTGGCGAGGATGGACGGACATCAGCCGAGAATTGTGTAAGACCTCTGAATGTAGCTCGATCACTTACAGGCGTTCGAGCTTCCTGGCCGCAGGCAACCACGCACCCCGCAAGCTGCGACCCTGCCCGGCCGTTTCTGGCACTGGCACTACACTGCGCGCCAACGACGACGCCTTCGCCGGCCTCTCCGCGCACCTTCGCGTTAACCTTCAGCGCGAAACAGTCCGGCGGGCTAGACGACGTGGGATTACCAGGCAGCAGCAGAGACGTCAGCAAGAAAATGCCTTTGTCAGTAAGCTCGTACACAGGCTCGACGACCGTAGACGCAAACGGCCCGATTCCGTGAATCTGTAAAATCGTTTCCGTTTTCGACCACGCAAAGTGCGCCATGTTCTTGGGCGCCGTCCCAAACGTCCCCGTATCCATTGGTTCCAGGGCCGCTCGGTTGAACCGACGGCCCATACCGAGCGACCAACTCCCTTTCACGACAGTAATGTTTTCGTCTATCGGATGAGTGTGGGGAAGAGTGATATATCCCGCATCCTGATGAATCCGAAACACGAACGGCTCTCCGGGCTTTGTGAAATCGCCCGACACCTTCTCGACCCATTGCCCCGGCTGAAATGTGCTCAGCGGGTAAACGTTGCGATGCCCGGATTGATCCTGTGCCTTCGCGTTGTCCCACATGAGGGACAACGCCAGGAGAATTACGATTGAGACAGCTCTGGATGAAAACAGGGAGCACCTCGGCGTTTGAATGTCTTTACAAGAATATCAGTACCGATCAACGGCAGTGTAGTTCTTGACGCCGCAAGGAAACACACCGGCGATGGAACGTGGCGGCT
>JBDTVS010000092.1:0-21748 GCA_040007095.1 Acidobacteriota bacterium | reverse complement strand
GAGCCTTCGAATTTACCGTTCGGGTGCTCCGGCAATGACATCCAGAAGCCGTTCGCGTCGGAACCCGCGGCCACGTTGTCCCGGTACGTGTTGTCCGGATTGGTGATCCAGAAACTCGACACCGTGTTGTCCGAGGGCAGCAGGACGTCCTTGGACTGCTGGCCATTCGCTCTGACGGCCTGGCGATCCGCGCAGGTTGCGCTCTCTCCGGCCGCGGCGAGGTTGGTCGGGACACAGGGCTTGGACGTATGACACCTGGTCTGGATCGCCAGGTTGTGGACAAACTCGTTGCCGTGCTCGATGCCGTCTTCGAGGAAGAAGCAGTGAGAAGACGTCATTCCGTGGCGTCGGACATCGTCGGCCGATCCGCCGCCGATGCCGCCATCCCGATTCGCGGTCGTCGCTCCTCCCGGGTTGCTGCTCAACGCTTCGGGCGGCGCCCGCGACATCGCGTTCTCGCCGGACGGCCGCCAGTTGGTCTATCGAGCCGGCGGCTCGACTGCGGCCGGCAGCCCGCTGGTTGTGCGCCGGCTCGATCAGCTCGACGCGCAGCCGATTCCCGGCATCACCGGGGCATACGCGCCATTCTTTTCTCCCGACGGCCGGTGGATCGGATTCTTCGAAAGCGCGGAGCTCAAGAAGGTCTTTGTGGACGGAGGCCCGGCGATTACCCTGTGCCAGGTTGTCGGGCAACCGCTCGGGGCGAGCTGGGGTGACGACAACTCGGTGGTCTTTGCCACCGACGATCGGAGCAGCGGTCTCTGGCGTGTCTCGGCTGATGGCGGCGAACCCCACATCGTGAGCACGGTGGACGTGAGTCAGGGGCAGCGCGATCATCAGTTCCCGTTTTTCCTTCCAGGCAGCGCGAGCGTGCTGTTCACGATCGTTCGAGATGCACCCGACGAGCCGGACGTCGCCATACTTGATCTCAAAACCGGACGATCCAGAACGCTGACGCACGGAAGTCAGGCCGAGTACGTCCAGGCGCCACGTGACCAAGTGGCGCCTGGGTTCGTGGTCTATGCACGACTCGGGGTCCTGAACGCCGTCCGGTTCGATCCGACACGGCTCGAGACCGTCGGAGATGCGCAAGCGCTCATCGAACGGCCCCTGGTCAAGACGAGCGGCGCTGGCAACTATGCGCTGTCGCGCGCCGGCACGCCAGAGCAGGGATTACGACGGGAGCTGGTGTGGGTCGATCGCAACGGACGTGAGGAGTCTCTTGGCGCGCCGCAGCGTGCGTATTCCGGGCCGCGGATCTCGCCAGACGTTCCCGGATCGCGGTCGGAGTCTACAACGAGAATACTGACATCTGGATCTGGGACCTGGCCCACGAGACGTTCAAGCCGCTGACGTTCGACCCGGCGACAGAGGGCATGTCCCTCTGGACGCCCGATAGCCGCCGGATCATCTTCATGTCGACTCGTTCGGGCGTGTCCAACGTTTACGAGCACGCCGCAGGCGGCACTGGCGAGACGACACGAGTGGCCGCCAGCGCGACGCCACAATGGCCGACCTCGATCATGGCCGATGGCAGCTGGCTGGTCGGCTTCGACCAGCTTCCGAGAACCGAACCGAACGTCGTCTTCTTTCCGATGAAGCGCGCCGGCGCCCAAGGCGGATCGGCCCCGCCGCCGTTCAAGGGCGAGTTCGCCGAATTCTCTCCAAGCGGCCGATACCTCGCCTACTCGGCCAGCGACTCCGGCCGCTACGAGGTCTACGTCCGGCCATTCCCGTACGTGGATCGCGGCTTGTGGCAGGTGTCGAACAGCGGTGCGACACGTCCGGCGTGGGCCAGGAACGGGCGCGAGCTCTTCTATCTGGATGGATCGAACAGGCTCACCAAGGTCGACGTGGAGACGACGGGTCCCACGTTCACGATGGGCCGCCCCATCAGAATCCTGGACAGCCGCTACCTCGAGCCGAACCCGTCGCGGCACTACGACGTGTCGGCTGATGGGCGGCGATTCCTGATGCTGAAGGAGGGATCGGCCGGGGATGACGCGGCGCCGGCGAGCATCGTGGTCGTGCTCAATTGGACCGAAGAGCTGAAACGACTGGTCCCAACGCGCTGAGCGAGCCTCCGAAATCGATTCGGACGCCCGCGAACGCTCTGGCAGGTTGTTGAAAAGCCAGCAACCTGAACTTCTACCTTTTCACTTCAGGCGGTGTTGTTCAGCAGCCTGCCAGGTCTGGAAACGACCGCTCCTATCGTCCGGCCGCCTGGTCGTCGGCTCGAGCGCCGCTGAGGATATTCCTCATGCCGTAGTTGCCTTCGTGGCACTCGAACGCCATCACGCCCTGCGGGTCGGCCGTGAGCGGCAATCCCAACGTCCACGGCCTCGTCCACGTCGTCGGATCCTCGATCGTGGCGGTCCATTGGATGGTGTCGCGCGTCACGCGGGTGAAGCGTTCGATCACGCGCAAGCTGGCGGGGTTGGCGCCGCGATAGGCCGCGGCGGCGGTGAAATTGGTGGTGTCGACCACCAGCGTGTCACCCTCGAAATGCGCCCGGGCGTCGCCCATGTGCTGGCGGATCTTCGGCCCGAGATGCGGGCGGCCGTCGAGGGGAATGACGCGAGCCTCGTGGATGATCTCGTAGGTAATGACCACGTAGCCGGGCACCTGCACGAACTCATAGGTGTTGCCGTACATGACCGGAATCATCGAGCCTGGCACGCTGCGCGAGATGCAGCGATCGAGCAGGCCGAGATCTTCCGGTCCGGCGAAGGGTCCGCCGAGAAAACTGGAGCGAGCGGGGCCTGCCCTTCGAGCGATGGCTTCGGGCGTCAAGGGTGGAATCTTCCCGTCCGGCGGATCGACCACCATCCAGGCCTGACCGCCTTTCCCCTGGTTGAGATTCTGGACCCACCATCCGTCAGGACCTCGAACGCGTCCGCCGGGCAGCGCGTCGATGACCCCCGCGAGCTGAGCTTTGCGGACGTCAGCCAACTCCTGACCTTTGATGTCGTCGAGTCGTCGTCCGGCGAATCGATCGGGGCGTTCGAGCGGCGTGGTGTATTCGTCTCCGTTCGAGAAGACGCCGCGCAGGTCGGGATCGCCCCACGGTGTTCGCGGTGTCTTCCATGGCTCCGCTCTGGCGGCTTTCGCGGCAGGGACCTTGACGGGAGTGGCCGGGCCTTGAGAGCTGGCGGAGACGGACAGCAGGGCCGACACAGCCCCGATCGTGGCGACGCCCTTCGTGACGGTCGTCAGCCCCCGCAAGAGCGAGTGCCGACAGGTCGTCGCAAGCTCAGGGGTTTCGGCCTCACCACTCATCGTCCCATGCACTGAGGAGCGGCCCAGGCTTGGGAGTCGGCACGACATCCTGTTCCTCCTCGTAGGCGGGGACCCATTTGGCTACCGGCTTCTCGGCCGCTTTGGCCGCTTCCTTCGCGGCCAAGACAGTGGCTTCTTCCGCAATGGACGCGCCGCCGCCTCGTTTGCGATACTCACGCGCATTGAAGATGACGTCACGGTTGTGACCGCGGAAAACCGCGGGCATCGTGTTCTGGACCATCTTCGATTCCTTCAGCCTGCGATCCTGGTCCGAGAGCGCCCGCCACTCATTGAGCGGGTCGGCTCACCATCCGAAAACGTTGTCATCGTGCCGAGCATGGTGTGGGATTCCAACCATTGGCGTTCGGAAGCTTCTTGAAGTCCGTGGTCGTGACGTAGTGGCGCGTGAAGTACACCGGATCGTTGACTTCCGTCGTCACGGTGAGCCATTGATCGTTGTTCGGCATCGTATTGAGGTCGAAGTATTCAGTGACCACCGCTTTGGCGCTGTAGGGTGCCCCGTTCTTGCGCACATAACCAGGGCGCAGATTCGTCGTGACGACCTTCAGATTTCCGGCCCGTGCGTTACCTCGTCCCGGCGCATATTCCCACTGCGCGATCGACTGTCCCTGCCACGTCGGTTCCCCTGGCGGCGTCGGCGCTCCGAACTGGAATGTACGGGTCTGGGTTCCCGTGTCCGTGTCGATCCGCAACGTGTTCGCGTCGGTCCACGTGATGTGCAGCCGGCCGGGAAGGCGCATGATGTTGGCGGCGCCGTATGCTCGGCACTGCTCGCCGGCCGCTTCGTCCTTCGCCGGGTCGAACGCATCTCCCAGCCGTCGGCCTTCGGCATTCAGGGTCAGGGTGTCGTAGACGCCTTTCCTCGGCGTGACCATTCGATACTTCCAGTCTTCGACGATCACCGAGACCCAGTACCCTGTCATATCGATGGCAGCGGCCTCGCGTGGCGCCGCCGGAGGCGGTCCACCGCGGCCTCCCCGCTGGCCGTGGATGGTGACCGGCGCTACGAGCAGGAACACCGCGGCCACGACAGCGAGTAGTCTCATATCCCCTTCGGTTCTTTGTCAGTCGTTGATATCGACCCGACGATTCGCGCCGGCGCCTGCTTCTTTTTCTCAACTGCGCGGGCAGGGCCGCCAGGGGCTTGTCAGTCTTCTCTACGGCGGCCGCGGCCTTGGGCGGTGTGTAGGCGCTAGTCGACGACTTGTCCCGGACCGCCCCACGCGAATCCATCGGAAGGCCGTTTCAGCGTGACCATGAGCGCCCGATACTCGCCAGGCACGCGCGACGGACGTGCGACGACCACGATCTCGTCGCCCACTTTGAGCGACTCGCGGCTCACCCCCGAGTTACCCAATTGCGTGGTGCCGGCCCATTCCACGGCCCATCGCTGTGGCGCGCCGGTTTCATCTGGAGCCTGGACCGTCACGAAGGAATGCGGATTCCGGTAGACGAACTGCACCAGCTTTCCTTCGAGCTTGACCTGCTTGCTGACGTCGTACGTCGCTGCATACGAATGGTGAGCGTCGACCGCGGTCACGGCGGTCAACGCCGCACCGATGACGAGAAGAAGCATTCTGCGCATCACTTGTTCTCCTGAAGACTCCGATACACCGCGTTCTGCCGGTTACTTGTTGGCGACGGTCTTATATACCGCCTCGACGAACATGTCCGTCGTCCAGGGACCTGTCGTCGACCCGTAGCGCCCGTCAAAGTCCATCGTCGGCTTGGCCGCTTTCACTTGCTCGATCGTCATCCCCTTGCGTTTCAGGTCTCTCACGCGGTCGCGCATGATCGCGACCATATTCCGGTACGAGGCGACGTCGGCGGTGTCCGAGATTCGTCCGTGGCTGGGGATGATCCACGTGCCCCCCTGCGAGCGGTATTCGGCCACGGCGAGATCGAGAATGTGGTTCAGGCCATCGAGCACGCCCTGAATCGTCCCGCCCTTCTCGACGTCGATGGTGGGATAGCTGACCGTGGAAAACACATTGCCCGCGCTGATCACTTCGGAATGACGGAAGAACACGAGGCTGTCGCCATCCGTGTTCGCCGCCGGCGCGTGATACACGATCACCGCTTCGCCGTTGAAATAGGCAGAAAGCTTGAAGAGGTCGTCGAAATACGTATCTGTCGGTTGCGCAGCAACCGCGGCGGGCGCCGTTTTACCCGCCGGGGCGCTCATCCGGTTGAGCACATTTTCATGCGCGATAATCGCCGCCGCCCGGCCGACACTTTCGACGGCCCCACCGAAATTTCCGCCGCGCGGGAAGAAACCCGACGTCGCGATCTTTTCGTTGCCGCCGACGTGATCCGCGGCCGCGCTGGTGTTGATGATGTAGCGAACGGGCTTCGGGGGAGTCGGGGAGCTGATGACCGCATTCATGTACGGGCTGGCCCAGCCCCACGCGCCAGGGCAGTTCGCGCCGAAGCAGGTGTTGGGCATGGGCGGCGTCACGGTCGCGTTGGCCAGTTGGTTGATGGCCGCCAGCACCTTGCCGGACATCTGCGCCGATCCGGTGTTCACGAGCAGGACCCCTTCTGGACCCATGGACACCGTGACGTTGGTGCCGTCGGCAATCAACACGTAGACGTTACCCTGCAGCGGCAGAACGTGCACCTCTCCGTCTTTCGGGCTCTGATCCGCGATTCGTTTCGCCGCGTCATTGGCCGAGCGGGACGAGGGGACGGTCAAGGCGTTGACGTTCACGGATCCATTCATCACCGATCGATATTCCGGATAGGTGGTTTTGACTCCACCGCGCGCCGCCTCGGCGGGTATCCACGGCTGATTCTTCAACCACTCGCCGAGTGCGGTGTTCTGGCCCGGGAGGAAATGCGGCACATGATGGCGGTCCGATCCGCCGTTCTCGGCGAATGCGGACCCGCTGCACGTCTCGGTGTTGACGCTCGCCGTCGTATCGTAAAAATACGTCGTCGATTCTACGTACGGCTCGTCTTGGTAGATGGGGTCGTCGATTGAGGTGATGATGGTCAGGAGATCGCCGTGTCGCGTGAGGAATTCGGTCATCGCGTACATGTCACTGGTTTGCGGACCGCCTCGCTTGAGGTAACCATCCTTGAGGTGGGTGGTGGTGATCTTCAACGTATTCCCGATCCACTCGCCCGTGGAGAAGCCGGTCCAGCTGTGAGGAGCCCAGGCCGGCGGATGCGAACGACCGTCCATGAAGACCGGCCGGTCCAAAGACCGCATGAACTGGATGTGATAGGCCCGGACGTCCCGCGACAGGGGATCTTGTTCCTTGAGAATTCGCGCTCCTCCAAGGCCGCGCCATTGGTGGGGGGCGGAATGCGGCCGGCACTGATATTCAGGAGTTCCCCAGATCGATTCGGCCGTGGTGTCGGCTCTCTGGCGGCCCGCGTCGTTGAAAGGAATCCCCAGATAGTCGCCGAGCGGCGGTTGCGCCGTCGTGTCCGCCTCGTTATTCTCCAGGCGCCATTCTCCGGCAATATCCGGCGCGATCTGGGGGCGGGCCGGGCCCTGGGCGGATGCGGGGGCGAACAGGAGCACGGCGGCTCCGAGCGCGAGGAAACCACCCGCCATCATGCGTCGATTGGGCTTGTCCATAATGCTCACCGCTGGCCGAGAACGATTCTGAAACCGCGCCGATTATGACTCCGTTCGCGACGTTCTCAAAGCGCGATTTTGATCGACCGCGGGTGGCGTGCCCCGTGCGCGCCGTGCGATGACTCGCCCTGTTTCCACCGCTCGAGGGTCGAACGGTGCAGCGCCGGGCTCTGACAAAGAACATCCGATTGAAGCTGAAATCCGCCCCGGGCGGCGACAAAAGTCGCGCTCGATCGGCACCATGACCTCGCTGGCGGAGGCAATTGTGCGTGTTTTTGATTGCGTTGGCTGGCATAAGATTGGAACGTCGAACGCGACCCAACGCGGTTTAACTCGAATCGGGGCCAAGATTCATGAAGCCATCTCCGCTTCCCCGGCGAGATTCACGGTTTTCCGGGCCGGACTCAGCCGACCTCGCTGGTGGCAGCGAGCGCAGCCAGTCGTTGTTCTGGCGAGTGGCGCGTCTCTTCTACTCGCCGCGTCCGGCGGCCCGTCCGGCGCCGTTTCACCCGCCGCCGCCCCGGCCGGCCGTCGACGACCCCAACGCAAATGCTCTGCTGGCGTTCCCCTCCGAGGCGACGGTCAAATCCGAAGTGCTCCCGATCACGGTTGGCGCACCTGCGTTGCCGGCGCCGCCGACAGTGTTGCGTCCGCCGATCGGGCCGCGCCTCGTACGGCCCGCGCTCATGGCCGGTGCCGGCGCCGTCGTGATCGTTGTGGTGCTGCTGGCGATCCGTCTCTGGCCCGTTGGGCAGTCCGAGGCGCCCACCCCGCTGTCGGGCAAGCTGACGATTAATACCCGGGATATTCCTTCCGAAGTGATGATCGATGGGGAGCGTCGCGGGGCGTCACCGCTGACCGTGTCGCTCCCGCCCGGCGCGCATACGTTGACGGTCCGATCCGACCACGACGAGCGGGTCGTGCCGCTCACGATGACGGCGGGGGCCGACGTCACGCAATATTTCGACCTGAAGGCCGCCGCGCCCGCGCCGGCTTTGGGTCAGGTGTTTGTCACGACCGATCCCCCCGGGGCGCGCGTCGCCATCGACGGCCGGCCGCAGGGCACCTCGCCGCTCACGGTCTCCGACTTGACGGCCAATCAGCACAAAGTCACGGTGACCGGTGCCGGGGGTTCGGCCGAGCGCACGATCCAGGTCACGGCGGGAAGCACGGCGTCCGTGGTGTTTTCGTTGTCGAAGGTTTCTTCGGGGCCTGTCGGTGGATGGCTCTCGGTGTCCGCGCCGTTCGACGTCCAGGTGCTGGAGAACGACGAAGTGATCGGCACGAGCGGCGCCAGTCGCATCATGCTCGCCGCCGGGAGCCATACCCTCCTCATCACGAACGGCAGTCTCGGCTACCAGGACACTCGCAAGATCGACGTCGCGGCGGGAAAGACCGTGTCGATCAAAGTCGACGCGCCGAAAGCATCCATCAGTGTGAATGCCCGGCCATGGGCCGAGATCGTCCTCGACGGCAACAGCGTGGGCCAGACGCCGATTTCGAACCTGATGGTCAGTGTCGGATCGCACGAGTTGGTGTTCAAACACCCCCAGCTTGGCGAACGGAAGCAGACCGTTGTCGTCAGTGCGAACGGCCCGAACCGGATGGCGGTGGACTTCACCAAGTGAGCCTCATCAAGTGAAAGTGTCCCGTCGAGGAAGTGCCATGAAAGTGATTCGCTGCATCGGCATCGTGCTGGTGGCCGCTGGGACTGCGTTCGGCGCCCAGGATCCGCTCAGCGCCGCCAAGGACCTGTACGCCTCGGCGGCGTACGAGGATGCGCTCTCTGCGCTGAGTCGTCTGGACGCCGAATCGAGCACGCCGCAAATTGCCCGTCAGGCCGACGAGTATCGCGCCTTCAGCTTGTATGCGCTGGGCCGCACGCAGGAAGCGGAATCGATCGCCGAGGCGATGATCAGGAAGGATCCGTTGGCGCCGTTGAACGCCGCCGACGCGTCGCCGCGCATCGAGGCGATGTTCGTCGAGGTGCGAAAACGGCTGTTGCCGTCGCTGATACGCGAACGATTTCGCTCGGCGAGATCCGCCGTCGATCAGAAGAGCTTCAAGATCGCCGAGGCGCCGCTCAACCAGGCGCGACTGATGATCGTGGAAGCCGAGAAGCTTGGCGTGCAGGACGATGGACTGAGCGATTTGAACGTCCTGGTCGATGGCTTCCTGCAGCTGGTTCGATCCACGCTCGAGCAACAGGCTTCTCCAGCGCGCCCCGCCGGGGCGCCGCCGGTGTCAGAGGCCGCTTCTCGATCGAGCGCATCGCCGGCTGGCGCGGCTGGGGCCTCTCGGTCCAACCCGCCGGCCGCCGGCGCTTCCCGTGCCGTGTCGCCAACGGGTGCCACGTCTTCGAGCACGGGGCGTGTGTACTCCATCGACGACCAGGACGTGTCGCCTCCGGCCGTGATCGATCAGCGGATCACCGGGCTGCCGGCAGAAGTCACCCAGATGATCAAGGCAACGCGCGCCACCGGGCTGGTCGAAGTCATCATCGACGAGACGGGGAGCGTTGTGGATGCGACCATCCGGCAATCTGTGAATATCGGCTTCGATGGCGCCATCCTTCGCGCCGCCCGCCGCTGGAAGTACCGTCCCGCGATGAAAGACGGCGTTCCCGTGCGGTATGTCAAGATACTGGCGTTGGTCCCGTAGCGGCGAGGAATCCATGTACGAGCAGTTCTACGGTTTTCGCGAGGCGCCGTTCGAGCTCACCTCCAACACGAAATTCCTGTTCTTCACGGCGCAGCACCGCGAGGTATTGTGCAATCTGGAGTACGGATTGTCGGCGGCGAAACCGGTGACAGTGCTCATCGGCGACGCGGGCACGGGGAAGTCCACGTTGCTGCGCGCGGCGCTCGAGTCCGAAGTGTGCCGCCGGGTGATGTGCCTGTTCATCGACAACCCGACGCTCTCGCGCAGCGAGTTTTTCGAGACCCTGGCCGCGCGCCTGGGTCTCGAACCGGACCCGCATCGGTCGAAGGCGACCGTGCTCGCGCTGCTGGAGCCGATCCTCCGCAGCCGCCAGGCCGACGGACAGATTACGGCGCTCGTCATCGATGAAGCACAGGCGTTGCCGGATGAGATTCTGGAAGAAATTCGTCTGCTCGCCAACATGGAGTCCGGAGCCGGGAAGCTCCTGCCGGTGCTGCTCGCGGGCCAGCCGGAGCTCGCCGCGCGCTTGAACGAGCCCCGATTGCGGCAGTTGAAGCAGCGCATCGCGCTGCGCTGCGAGCTGAAGCCGCTCACCTTGCACGACGCGGCGGCCTACATCGCCTCGCGCATCCGCACGGCCGGCGGCGATCCCGCCAACATCTTCACCCGCGAGGCGGTGAAGCTCATTCACGAGTACTCGCGAGGCCTGCCGCGAACGATCAGCGTGATGTGCGACAACGCCCTGATGGCCGGCTTCGCGCTCGACCGGCAGGTCGACGGCGATATCGTGCGCGAAGTGTGTCGCGATTTCGATTTGGGGCCCTCGTCGGCCGGCACGTCTCCACGGCCGTCACACCTCGCCCTCGTCTCACCGGATAGCGTCGATCCCGCGAGTCCGAACCAGGCTGGCGATTCGATCAGAACGCGCCTGCAGCTCGATATCCTCGGCCGACGCAAGTCCTCGATACCAGGGCTGGGCTAAGGGCTCGTCAGGAAATGACTGCGCCATTCTGGCCGCCGAGCCATCCCGGGTGGCTGCGTTGCTCGTCGCTTACATAGTCCCGCTATGCTCGCTCCTCGCGCCTTGCGATCCGGGCGCCTCGACACCCAGAACGACGCACTCATTTCCTGACGAACCCTAACCGCCGCGGCGAGCCCGACTGCCTCAACGAGACTGTTCCCGATTCAGCACCTCGGTCGACGTTGGTCCGAGGATGCCGCCAAGGGTATACTCCCGGACAAATTGGACACCGGCCCAATCCAAGGAGACAGCATGACGCTCAGATCGAGGCGAAGGATTTTCAGCATCTCGGGAACCGCCGGTGTGTTCCTGCTGAGCGTGTTGCTGAACGGGCAGACCGGCCAGACACCCAGACCGCAGATGTCGGAAGAGGTCTTCAAGAACGTCCAGATCCTCAAGGGCATTCCGGTCGACGAATTCATGGACACCATGGGGATGTTCGCCGCCGCGCTCAGCCTGAACTGCGTCGATTGCCACACCTCGGAAAGCGTCGGCAGTTGGGACAAGTTCGCGGACGAAACGGCGCTGAAGCGGACCGCCCGCAGGATGATGTTGATGGTCAACACCATCAACAAGGACCAGTTCGGCGGCACGCGGGTCCTGACCTGCTACACGTGCCATCGGGGCGATCTGCGTCCCAAGGCCGTGCCGAACCTCGCCGCGCAATATGCGGAGCACGTCGAAGATGCGAATGAAGTGGTCATCAACCGCATTCCGGGCGGTCCCACCGTCGATCAGGTCTTCGCGAAGTACATCCAGGCGCTCGGCGGGGCCCAGCGGCTGGCCGCCGTGACGAGCTTCACCGGGAAGGGGACCTTCATCGGATTCGAGACGGAACAAACCAAGGTTCCGGTCGAGGTCTATGCCAAGGCTCCCTCGCAGCGCACGACGATCGTACACACGCGGATCGGCGATAGCGCCAGGGTCTTCGACGGCCGTGCGAGCTGGATCGCGGCCCCGGACAGGCCCGTGGCACTCCTGCCACTGACCGGAGGCAACCTCGAGGGCGCCAAGCTCGATGCGATGCTGTCGTTCCCCGCGCAAATCAAGCAGGCGTTTGCCCAATGGCAGGTGTCCGCGACGGAAATCGACAATCACGAGGTCCAGGTCGTCCAGGGGACCAATCCCAGGCAGCCTCCGGTGAACTTCTACTTTGACGAATCAGGTCTGTTGGTGCGCGTGCTGCGCCTGGTCGACACGGCCGTCGGCCGTGTCCCGACGCAGACTGACTACAGCGACTATCGTGAGGTGTCGGGCGTGAAGATGCCGTTTCGGTGGGTCGTGACCTGGACCAACGGTCAGGCGACGACGGAGCTGAGCGAGTTGCAGGTGAACGTGCCGATCGACGCGGCCAGGCTTGCCAGACCGGCGCCCGCCCCAAGGCCTCAATAACAGGTTGCCGAGAAGACCCGCAACCTGAACTGAAAAGTGAGAACTCAACGTCAGAAGTGCGGAAGCACGGCGGCGTTGTTCAGCAGCCTGATGGGGCGGCGCATGGAAGATCAGCAGTGAAGAATCAGGGGAGAAGATCAGGAGTAGGAAAGGGCAGCGGGTGAGTGGAGAGTCGACAAGAAGGGGCAGTCGAGACCGCCCCCTCTCCTATCGTGGCTTCTGTGACTGCTACTTGATGCTGAGTATTACTTGGTTTCCGTGCTCGGCGCTCCACCTGGAACCGCACTGCCGAGACTGAGAAACAACCTGGTCCCGTCGGGCAGCACAAAGTTCCGACCAACGGCCTTGTTGGTCGCTTCCTTCGCTTGATAGCCCTCGATGGTCAACTCCGTGCCAATCTTGACGGTGTACTTGGTCACACCGAGCCGGATCAGCGTGTTCGGGCTGCCGCCTTCGATCATCCACTCGGTGACCTGCCCATCAGGCCCCTTCACGTCGATATGGAACCACGAATGGGGATTGATCATCTCCCATTTGGAGAGCGTGCCCTTCAACGTGAGCGGCTTGGTCACGTCGAACTCCGCGGAGAACGCGTGATGGGCTCGTAGTGGCGTGACCGTCGCCGCCAGAAGAAGCCCGGAAATCGCGACAGCTATCGGTCGTCGCATTGAAACCCTCCTGTTGCTGCTCACTTCGCCCCTGCCTTCTTTGCGGCTTCTTCGGCGGCTCTCTTCTCTTCCTTCCGAACTCCCGCCAGTGTGTTGGCGATGCCGTAGTTGCCTTCGTTACAGGCGTGCTCGAAGATCGGCCCGTTGATCTTCACAAACGGCATCTCCCCCGTCCAGGCTCGTTCCCATGTCGAGGGGTCGTCCACGGTGAATTCGTAACGAATCGCATCGTCGCTGAGGCGCGTGAAGCGCTCGGTGACCTTGACGTTTTCGCTGGCACCGCGAAACGCGACCTTGTCGTTGAAATTGGTGGTTTCAACCACCAGGGTGTCGCCTTCCCAGTGGCCCTTCGAATCGCCGAGCCACGACCGGATGTTCGACGGGGCGTGCGGCCGGCCGTCGGTGGGAATGACCCGGGTCTCGTGGAGCATTTCGGTGAGGATCGTGACGTAGCCAGGGCTTTGCACAATCTGATACGCGGGGTTGTAGCCGGGAGGCATCATGGGCGGCGCGGCGTTCATGTATACGCAGCGCGAGCCCAGCACGATGTTCTGCACCTGATCGTAAGTTGCGCCCTGCTTCCGCCGTGCGGCCGCCCGATCGGCGGCTCTTTTCTTGCCCTCTTCCGTCACCGGCGGCAGCTTCCCATTCTCGGGGTTCGTGATCACCGAGGTGCGGAGGTTGTCGGTCAGCCGGGTTTGACCTCTGTCCAGGCCGAACTGCGTGAAGTCGTAGTGCACGTCGGCCACCGTGCCAGGCGTGGTCTCCTCTTGTTCGCGCTCGGCGTTCTTTTTCTCGACCGCTCTCAATTCCGGCAGCGTATAAAACTCTTTGGTGACGCCGTCGGGCCGCTCCAACGGGGTGTAGCTGTTGTTGGTCCAGTAGCCTTGCAGGTCCGGCGCGCCATCCGGGGTTCTCGCGACTGTCCACGCTTTCTTGGCGGCAGGCTTGGCGGCGGGTGCGGACTGGGCGGCGGGCGCCGCCGCGGCCGGTTTCTGCGCCTGAGCGGCGACAGGCACTGGTGCCAGCAATACGACGGTCGTTGCGACCGCCAGGGCCGTCATGCCCAGTGAAATCAGGACACGGTGTTTCATCTGAGATCTCCTATTTGAGCGGTACTTTCCGGAGAGCTCCATAGAGCACGTCTTCGGCGAATTCCACGCACTTATACTCCAACACTTGCGCATTCTTTTCCATCCGGCGATACAGCGGCATGCTGATTTTCCACGGCCGCGTGAACACATTCGGGTCTTCGATGGTGGCTTCGTAATTCAAATGGTCCGGCCCCGTCGCGGTAATTCGTTCGACGACGTGCAATGCCTCGCTGTGGTAGTTACCAGCTCGGTCGAGCCAGCTGAGGTCGTTGAAGTCAGTGGTATCGATGACCAGTGTCTCTCCTTCCCAACGCCCGTTGGACCATCCCATCCAACTGTCGGCCGGCGCCTGTTGCTTCTTCATGTAGACCGTGCGTACGGTCCCCGCGTACTCGAAGGCCATCATGATGTATTCAGTGCTCGCGACGATCTGAAACGGGTAGGGCATGTACATCGCGCGAGGCACGCCCGGCAGATAGCACTTGATCTCGGGATCCAGGTTCATCCGATTGGCAAAGTTCGCCTTCTTTTTCTGGAGCGCTTCTGGTTTGTAGGGGATGGGACCACCTTCGACGACTCCCAATCCGGGGGGGATGGAGAATTCAGCGCCAAGCTGCCAGAACGGGCCCGGGGCTGCGCCGTGACCCTCGAGGTCCCAGTTGGCCTCGTTGACGGCCTGCCAGATACCGTTGAGATTGGGGTGGCCGTCCTTGCCGCGAGGCGCCCGATAGCCGGGCGCTTGACCAGCGATCGTTGTCGCACCGAGCCACACACACGCCGCTACGATGGCCATTCCCTTCGTTACAGCCACGGACCGGTTTCGCATCGGATGGGTCTCCCGTCAACCCAAGGTCCCTTGGGGAGGAATGCCTGCCTCGGTTGCGCAAATAGTGTCGCCAACCGGCGCTGATGTCAATCGGGAAGCGACGCCGATGAGCCGAGTCTCTTGAAGCGACGTCACGGACGCGAGGGTGCTTCGTCGTTCCGTTCGAAGGTCGCCCCAGGGCCGGGCGGGGAGACGCCAGCTGTGAGTTACGGAGTGGCGGTTCTGAGGTCATCGCGCCGCCCTGGTCAGTCGGATCCCGAATGCGACTTTTCGTGTCCGGAGCCCTCGATCGGCGTAGACTCTGAGCAGGCATTGAGAGTCAACGTCGGGATCGGGCCAAGACGGGAAAACATCATGCACATTTCAGGGCTGCGTCGAAGCGGTCGGTGTTCCTCGAGATGACCGGTGCGTTCGCGTGGGTCGCCGTCGTGGCACTTCTTGCCGTTCCACCGTCTTCGAGTCTCCAGAACGGCATCTCGTCGTCCGACCGGCAGATCCGGGCCGAGGTGCAACGCAAGCTCAAGGGACTGGAAGGGAAAGTCACGGTGGAGGTGACGGACGGCGTCGTGACGCTGTCCGGCATGGTCCCGAGCTTGTGGGCCAAGGACGAGTCGATCCGCCGGGCGAGGAGCGCGGATCACGTGCAGTCGCTCGTGTCCGACCTGACCATTTCGAGAGCGGAGAACGATGCCACGTTGGCGCGCCTGGTGGGCGAGCGCGTCCGCGGCTACGACCGTTACACGGTCTACGATTCCATCGACGGCCTGATCAGGAACGGCGTCGTCACGCTGAGCGGCGCCGTGACCGAGCCGATGAAAGCCGAGGATATTCTCGAGCGGGTCGCCAAGGTCAAGGGTGTCCAGGGAATCGACAACAAGATCGAAGTCCTGCCCGCGTCGCAGCCGGACGATCGTCTCCGCGTGGCGATTGCCAATGCCATCTACAGCGACGCCGCCTTTGAAAACTACTCCCGTGTGGATCCGCCGATACGGGTGATCGTGAACAACGGGCACGTGACGCTGGTCGGCGCGGTGCGCTCCCAGATCGAGTTCATCAAGGCGGAGAGTGCGGCGCGATCGGTATTTGGCGTGCTCGCGTTCGACAACAAAGTACAGGTGGCTGGCAAGCCGGGCGCGCGCTGACCTCGAGCCTGTGCGCGCCGCCTGTCCTACCCCCGTGTTCGAGCATAGTACGCCCACCGGGGCGGGCGCGACGCAGCAGTGCTCTCTGTGCGTGATGGGGCTGGGAGCACCGGCCCAAAGAGGCACCGTGTGAGCTCGTCACTCAGCCGACCCGAGCCTGAGGTCGTTTCCTGCTGAGGAGTCGATGGCGACGGCATCACTGGACGTTCTCGACCTGAGGCACGATGACGCGGAGCGATCCCTTCGTGGCGCCGCGCCGGAAGTTGCACACACGTTCAACGAATCCGGCTGTCACGACGTAGCCGCGCGCGGCGAGCAGCACCGTGTCGTCGGCCATCCTCACATCCTCGGCCAGGACCATTCCCACTCTCAAATCCGAGAACGACACTTCGCGGGCGTCTACCGGCCGACTGTCACCTCCTCTAATCGCCCCGAACGCCTGGAGGACGCCGGCGTCGTATTGCTCGGCGCGAGAGCGCATGATCGCCAGTGCGAAGGCGGGCGAGTCGCCTCGCGCTTCGAGGATGTCGTAGTCGATGGCGATCCTGAGCAGATGCGCACCGCGGCTGATCAGCGCCTCGGCTCGACCGGGAGGCGGTTGGTTGGCGACGGCCTTGGCGTACGACTTGGGGTACGCCGCCAGGATCCCGCGCACGACCTCGATACGTGGAATGTTGCTGAGCAGCTCATTGGTGACCACCGGCATCCGATCGACCATCATCTGCTCGTCGTCGGAGAGAGGCTGTCCGTGGTACAGCCTCTCCACCGTGTCGGCCGGCAGGATGATGCAGCCAAGCTGCGACAGCATGGCCGCGATCTCCACCTGCCATCGCTCCGGCATCTCGAGCTTCTCGGCGAGCTCGGACACGCACTGCTTGAGGCGAATCGCGCGCCCGAAGGAGACTGGGCTCGTGAGCGCCAGGACGTCGGTCAACGCCTTGATGCATCCATGGAGCGTCTGTTCGAGCAGGATGTGCTCGGCAGTGACCAGCCGATGCTGATCCGCGGCGGCTTCAGTGGCGCTGAGCAGGACATTCGGAGGACAGGGCTTGGTCAGAAAACGGAAAATCTGTCCCTCGTTGATGGCCGCGACAGCAGCCTCCAGGTCCGCGTGTCCCGTGAGCATCATCCGAACCGCGTCGGGTGCGAGGTGACGAGCGAAGTTGAGAAACACCGCGCCGTTCATCCGCGGCATTCGCAAATCGGAAATGATGACGCAGATATTGTTTTTCTGGCGCAGCAATTCCAGCGCCGCGTCACCCCCGGTCGCCGAGAGAACCTGGTAGCGGCGGCGCAGAAGCAACGACATCCACTTCAGCGTCATCGGGTCGTCGTCCACACAGAGAACCGTCGGATTGGCTTGTTCCTCCATCACCGTCCCCGGCTCAATCCCTGGCCTGTGCCGGCTGCTCGACGGTCCCCGGCGTCATCCCGCGCCGCCCCGCCGTTCCCACCGCGCGGACGCGGAAGAACCTGCCGAGCGAGGGCGGAGTGCGAGCACCGATGTATCACCGTTCGATCACCGCTCTGACCCGCAGTTGCAGCGCATCGGCCGTAAACGGCTTCTGGAGGAATTCCACACCGGGCGACAGTTGTCCCTGGTGCACGATCGTGTCGTCGGTGTACCCGGACACGTACAGCACTCTGAGATCGGGACGCTCCCGCACCAGCCGTTCAAACAGCTGCGGGCCACTTGAACCGGGCATGATCACATCGGTGACGAGCAGGTCGAAAACATCCGGCTGCTGTTCCCAGAGCTCGACCGCCCGCTGTGGGTTCGGCGCATCAAAGACACGATAGCCAGCGCGCTCGAGGATCGTTCGCGTCAACAGCCGGACGGCCTCCTCGTCTTCGACGAGGAGTACGGTTTCTGTTCCTCCCGGCAACGCGGCGACCCGCGCGATCGGCCCCTCGACGTCGTGAACCTCGATCCGCGGCAAGTACACTTTGAAAGTCGCGCCGCGACCGGGCTCGCTGTACACCCAGATATAGCCGCCGCTTTGAATCACGATGCCGTAGACGGTCGCGAGCCCGAGTCCCGTACCCTGACCCTGCTCCTTGGTCGTGAAAAACGGCTCGAACAGCCGCCGCTTCGTTTCGGCGTCCATGCCGGTCCCGCTATCGCTGACCGCCATCATCACGTAGCGTCCTGGCTGAACCTCGATCTCCGTCGTGTGGGATCCGTCGAGATCGACGTTGGCGGTCTCCACCGTCAACCGGCCTCCCCCCGGCGTCGCGTCCCTGGCATTCAGCACCAGGTTCATGAGCACCTGTTCGAGCTGTCCCGGATCCGCGAAGATGACGCCCAACCCGGGAGCCAGAATAGGCACCAGTTGCACGTGCTCGCCGATCAGTCGGCTGAGCATCTGGTGCATGTTGATGACCAGGGCGTTCAGATCGACAACGACCGGCTGCAGCACCTGCTTTCGGCTGAATGCGAGCAGCTGTTTGGTGAGCAGCGCCGCCCGCTGTCCGGCTTTGACCACTTCTTCCATGTCGTTACGGCGCGGGTCCCGAGGACCAAGGGTTTCAATCACAAAGCCCGCATAGCCGAGGATCGCGGTCAGCAGATTGTTGAAATCGTGTGCCACCCCGCCGGCGAGTTGACCGATGGCCTCCATCTTCTGCGACTGCCGGAACTGGAGCTCGAGAGACTTCCGATCGGTGATGTCCGTCCCGACGCCAAGGAAATGCATCGGCCGGCCGTCGGCGGCAGCGACCATGCGAGCACGTCCGGCGATCCAGTGTGTGCTTCCATCGGGCCAAACCACGCGGAACTCTCTCTTGAACGCCGTCTTTGTCGATGCGGCCCGCAGCACCGAAGCCTGGAAGCCTTTCCGATCGTCGGGATGGACCAGCGACAGGAAGCCCTGATACTTGGTCGGCGCCTCGTCCCAGGTGAGGCCGAACACGGCGGGCATCGTCTCCGACCATGTAAATCGTTGCGACTCCGGTTCAAGCTCCCAGACGCCCATGCCGGCGCCGCCGAGGGCGTAATTGGTGCGTTCCTCGCTCTGCCGCCGGGCGACCGACTGTTCCTCGAGGGTTCGTGTTCGCTCGACCAGGTCGGCGGTGCGCGACAGCACCTCGCGTTCGAGCTTCGCGCTGTAGTCGCCGTAATAGTCGCCGTACGCCTTGAGGCGCAGCAGGTTTCGCACGCGCACGCAGAGCTCGGCCCGATCCACCGGCTTGGTGAGGAACTCTTCGGCTCCGGCATTCAGACCGAGCATTCGCGCCTGGCGATCGTCGAGCGCGGTGATCATGATGATCGGAATGTTCTTGGTGGCGGCGTCGGCTCTGACGCGGCGAGCTACCTGGTACCCGTCCATGCCAGGCATCATGATGTCGAGCAGGATCAGGTCTGGCGATCGCTCCGCGACGATGGCCAGCGCCTCTTGACCGCTGCCGGCCGTCAGGAGCTCGAATTCTTCCGCCGCGAGCATGACTTCCAGCAACTGCCGGTTGCGCCGCTCATCATCGACAATCAGAATTCGCGCCGGACGATTCAGGCCGTTCAAGATCGGATTCATGTCTAGGTGAGGTGGCTCGCGATGGTTGCCAGAAAATCTTGATAGCGCATCGGCTTCGCGATGTAGCCGTCACAGCCGGCCGCGCGGATGCGCGCCTCGTCGCCGTTCATTGCCAGTGCGGTGAGGGCAATCACCGGAATCGCTCGCGTCGCCTGATCCCGTTTCAGCAGCGCGACAGCTTCGAGGCCATCCATGCCGGGCAGGTGTATGTCCAAGAGAATCAGATGGGGTTGGTGCTCGCGGGCCAGGGCCAGTCCGGCCTCCGCATCTGCGGCGCTGAGCACGGTGTGGCCCGACGTCTGTAAAAGGAAGACCGCCAACGTCATATTCGTCGGGTTGTCTTCGACGACCAAGACCGTGGCCATATCAGACGACCCGGGGCCGACCCGCCATGGCTCGACGAACTTCGGTCGTGAAGCGCGCCCCGTCGAAATCCTCTTTTTCAAGGATCGCGGTCACGTGGCCGTTCAACAAGGCGCGATCAGTGGTGCTGATTTGCTTGGCGGTGACCACCAAAATTGGAATGCGAGCGGTGCCCGGATCTTCGTTGAGGGCTCTGACCACGTCGAAGCCGTTGACCTCGGGCATCATCAGGTCGAGCACGATCAGGTCCGGCAGTTCCCGGCGTGCCGTGTCGATGGCCTCGCGGCCGCCGCTCGCACGCAACACGCCGCCGGCCAGGTCCTGAAAAAGGACCTCGACCAAATCGATGGCCTTGGGATCGTCATCCACCACCAGGATCTTGAGCGGATTGCCAGACGCAGAGGGGAACAGGCCCAGTTCGATCAGGGCGTCGCGCAGCTCCCGCCGGGAA
This sequence comes from Acidobacteriota bacterium, assembly GCA_040007095.1. Classification (GTDB taxonomy): domain Bacteria; phylum Acidobacteriota; class Vicinamibacteria; order Vicinamibacterales; family CAVVIG01; genus JBDTVS01. The sequence goes on along the minus strand of JBDTVS010000092.1, from coordinate 1,711 downwards.
ATCGGCTTTTGCAGAACGGCCGCGGCGCCCAGGGCGAACCCTCGGTTCTGATCTGCCACAATCGAGAGCATGACGACTGGGACGTTCGAAAGCTCCGGCATCTGCTTGAGCCGGCCGAGAAACTCCCAGCCGTCCATGTGCGGCAGCGAGATGTCCAGCGTGATGAGCGCCAGTGGCTGTTGCACCGCGAGCGCCAGCGCGGCTTCGGCAGAAGCGGCGTGCAGCACCGTGAATCCCTCCGGCTCCAGTTGGAGACGGATCAGATCGGCGGCCTTGAAGTCGTCGTCCACGACCAGCGCCACGTGCATTCCCGGCGTCGCACCGAAACAAGGAAGGGCGGTGGCCCTGAACGAGACGAGCGCCTCTTCGTCCGACGCCCGATGCGGGAGCCAGACCGTGAAGCACGAGCCGTGTCCGACGGTGCTCTGGACCGCCACGGTTCCGCCGTGCAGTTCGGCGAGGAGCTTGACCATCGCCAGACCGAGCCCGGTGCCCTCGAATTTTCGCGACAAGCCGCTGTCGATCTGGCAAAACGGCGTGAACAACCGCTCCAGCCCCTCCGGCGCGATGCCGATGCCATGGTCGGTGACAGTGATTTTCAGAAAGTCCGTGACGTCGCTTTCGGCCAGTGGGAAGCTGCGGGACGGCGTGAGGCCGGTCGGCCGGCCCACGTCCGCTCTCGCGACGCGCCCGGCGCCCATGGTGACTTGGCCGCCGTCGTCGCTGAATTTCACCGCATTCGACAGTAGGTTGTAGACGATCTGCTTGATCTTCCGTGGGTCTGCGAGCATCGATCCTGACGCCTCGGCGGTATCCAGTGCGACATGGATATGTCGTGCCGCCGCCTTGTCTTTGATGATCGACAGGCTATTGGCCAACAACGACGTCAGATGCACCGGCTCGAGCTCGAGCTGCATCTTGCCCGCCTCCACTTTCGACAAATCGAGGATGTCGTTGATCAGGGAAAGCAGATGCGTCCCGCTGCTGAAGATGTCGCTGATGAACCCGCGCTGTTGATCGCTCAGCTCACCGATCATGCCGTCGCGCAGCACCTCGGAGAACCCGATGATGGCATTCAGGGGCGTCCGCAGCTCGTGGGACATGTTGGCGAGGAACTCGGATTTCATCCGGCTGGCATCCTCGAGCTCGCCGTTCCTCTGCTGCAGGGTCCGCTCGTAGCGTTTCAGCTCGGTCATGTCGTGCGCGGCGGCGAACACGCCTTGAAGCCGCCGCTCACGGTCGTAGAAGGTGGTCGCGTTGTAGGACACGACCGTCTGCGCGCCGTCGCGCGCGCGTGCGACAAGCTCGTAGTTGACTACTTTGCCGTTGGTCAGGACGCGCTTGATGCCCGCCTCGGCCAGGGCCGGGTCGGTGAAGTAGCTCTTGAACGGCGCACCGATCAGCTCGTCGCGGGTGCATCCGGTCAGCGCCTCCATCTGCTTGTTGACGTCGGTCATGATGCCGCGCGGATCGCAGGTGATCAGGGCGTCGATGTTGGATTCGATCAGCGAGCGCGTGTAGAAGTGCTGGTCGCGGAGCCGCTGGTCGAGCTTCCGCCGCTCCTCTTCCAGCTGCTGGCGCGCGGTGTTGTCGGTGCCGATGAGGAGATAACCGATGATGACGTCGTGCGCGTCGCGCAGTGCGGTGACCGACACGACCGCCGGGAAGCGGCTGCCGTCCTTGCGGATGTAGGTCAGCTCGTAGATGTCCT
>JBDTVS010000091.1:0-20765 GCA_040007095.1 Acidobacteriota bacterium | reverse complement strand
GAATCTAAAGGACTTTCCGCGCAGTCCCCCCTCGAACTGCGAAAGTCAGGCTAGGTCGAAGGTGGAGGACACGTGAAGACACAATTCATCGGTATTTCCACTTATTTCCTGACAGGCCCTTACGTCCAGCTTAGCGTTTGTGCGTAGTGTCCGAATTCAGGCGGACGGTCCTGGTCCGGCTATAAAGCCGGACACTACGTACAAGTCGAAGACGCTGTGACCGAGTGTGAGAATCCGTCTGAAAGGCGCCACTGTACACAAGCGACATCCTCAACTGACTCAGCTCCTGATGTAGACCTCCAACGCAGGGCGCGTAAAGATCGTGGAGCTTCCCGGGGGTTGTTCGCGGCCCCTGCGATCTCCGTTTTGAACGTCATTGAGCCCGGTGTGCGTGCCAATACCTGCCACGACGCGCGGGGCGAGGCACCTTCAGCACGACAGTCGATGGCCGTGGGCGTTATCCGATGGGCCCGATCGCCCGCAGCCACAGCACCGGCTGATTGGCCTCGCGCGAGGCGTTCAGGTCGACCCGGAATTCCGCCATCCAGTCGTTGAGCATCTCGGGGTCGACCAGGACCTGTTGCACGCGCCAGGTTCGCCGCAGGTCGGACGGCAGGTCGGACGGCAGTTCGGACCGCAGGTCGGACTGAATGACGTGGGAGTGCCGAAGGTTACGCGCCTCCGGATCGAAGCGCATCCCTCCATGGTCGAGGCTGTAGTCGGCGAGAACCGATCGGAGCCGCTCCGGCGTCCAGACGTCGGCCTCGGTCTCAGCGGGCAGTGGAGCGTCGAGCGCATCGAGAGCGGCCGTGTGATTGCCGATGGACCAGGCGCGCAGGAAGGTGAAAATGCGCGTCCGGACCGCAGCCAGAAACGCTTTCTCGTCGTTCGTGATATCCGGCGCCATCTCGGCGCCGCGCGGCCGCAGTTCGTCGCGCGTGGTCTCGCGCGCGAACGGACGATAGTTGGGATCGCGCATTCGCTCCCATTCGTCCTCGAGACTGGAGTCCACCTGACGCAGGAGCGTTCGCAGGTACAGCTCCATGTCGACGATCTCGTCGGTCTTCACCCCGTCGGGCACGGTCTGGCTGAGCACTTTGTAGGCGCTGTTGAGGTGCCGCAGCAGCAGCCCCTCGGATCGCTGCAGCTCGTAGTCCAGCACGTACTCGGCGAACGAGCGGAAGTTCTCGTACATCTCACGCGCGATCGACTTGGGACGGATGTTCTCTTCGCCGACCCACGGGTGCCGGTCGGCGAACGCGTTGAACGTCTCGTAGACGAAATCGCGCAGCGGCTTCGGGTATTCGAGCTTCTCCAGCTCCTCCATCCGCTGCTCGAACTCGACGCCATCCGCTTTCATTTGCGCGACCGCGCGATCCTTGATCCGGTCGAGCTGCTTTCTGAGGATCAGCTCGGGGTTTTCGAGGATCGATTCGACCAGTGTGAGCACATCCAGGGCGTAGTCCGGTCCATCTGAATCGAGGAGCGGCAGCGTTTCGAGGACGTACAAGGACAACGTCTGATTCATCGAGAAGTCGTCCTGCAGGTTGACGTTGACCCGGAGCTTGGCGCCCTCCGCCGTCCGCGGCACGAATTCCACGACGCCCCGCCCGACCAGCGCCCGGAAAAGCTGCCACGCGCGACGCCGCAGGGCCCGCTTCGCCGGTTCAGGCTCGTGACAGTCGCGGAGCAGCCGCTGCATCGCGCGACAGCCGTCACCGCGGCGGCTGAGGACGTTCAACAGCATCCCGTGCGACACCTGGAACCGCGAGACCAGCTGCTCGGGCGGCGCTCCGATCAGCCGCTTGAACGTATTCAGGTCCCAGTTGACGAAGTTCCGCTCGGGAGGCTTCCGTCTCACGACCTTCTTGCCATCGCGCGCGGACTTCTCATTGAGCCGGATGTTCTCGATGACGTGCTCCGGTGCCTGGACGACGACGAAGCCGCGGTCGTCGAATCCCTTGCGGCCCGCGCGCCCGGCGATCTGGTGGAAGTCGCGGGCACTCAGGTGCGCGGTCTTCTGGCCGTCGAACTTGCACAGCCTCGTGAACAAGACGGTGCGGATGGGGACGTTGATACCCGCGCCAAGCGTGTCCGTCCCGCAGATCACCTTGAGCAGTCCCGCCTGCGCGAGCTGCTCGACCAGCACGCGGTATTTGGGGAGCAGCCCCGCGTGGTGCAGGCCGATGCCGTGGCGGATCCATTTGCGGATCTCGGCCCCGTACGGACTGCTGAACGCGAAGCCGGCGATGCGCGACGCGATCTCGGCCTTTTGCTCCCGTGTACAGATCTTGAGACTCGTAAAATCCTGCGCGCTCCCCGCCGCGTCCGCCTGCGTGAAATGCACGACGTAGGCCGGGGTCTTGCCCTCATCGACCAGCTGCTCGATGGTATGCGCCAGCGGAATCTCAGAATAGGCGTACTCGAGAGGCACGGGGCGATCGCTGGACCTCACCGTCACGGTCGCACGGCCGTTCAACCGGGTGATCGCCTCCTCGAAGAATCGCGTGTCGCCGAGTGTCGCCGACATCAGCAGGAAGCGTGTCTGCGGCATCGTCAGCAGCGGCACCTGCCAGGCGACGCCACGGTCGCGATCCGCGTAGTAGTGGAACTCGTCCATCACCACGTCCCCGATCGCGGCGTCGGGGCCTTCTCGTAGCGCGATATTGGCCAGGACCTCGGCGGTGCAGCAGAGAATGGGCGCGTCGCGGTTGACGGTGGCATCTCCGGTCGACAGTCCGACCAGGTCCGGACCGAACTCGCGGCACAGCCCCATCCATTTCTCGTTGACGAGCGCTTTGATGGGGCACGTGTACACCGCCCGCTGCCCGCGAGCGAGCGACGCGAACAGGAGCGCGGACGCCACCAGCGACTTCCCTGAGCCGGTCGGCGTATTGAGCACCACGTTCCTGCCGTCGAGCAGCTCGAGGATCGCCTCCTCCTGCGCCGGGTACAGCACCAGGTGCCTGGCGGCTGTGTACTCGAGGAAACGGTCTAGGAGCAGGTCGTTGGACGCGTTCTGTGACACATCCGGAAGGAGAGCGGCGAGGGACGCGGACATCGCGTCCTGTTGTACCGCGAAACGCGGTTTAAGGCGACCCAGCCCGATACCGCGTTGTCAAAACCGATTCGGTTGGACGGTATTCGTCACTTCCAAACGATTCTTTTTCGTGTGTTCGTGGTTGCATTTGAAGTCTACAAACCAGCAGAACAGGGCGTCTAGTCGGCGGCGAAGCAGTAGAGGAGAGCGTCGCCCAGAGTCGAGCGGAGGTCAACCTGACTGCACCCGCTCGACAGGTGCGCAGAATTCCATGAGGTCGGGCGCTGGCCGCCGCCAGTGCGGTTGTGATGGCCGAGCATGGCGCGTCCTGCGCCATGGCTGGTCCAACCCTGGCAGGTCGTATCCGGGGCGTCGGTGGCGAGCGTGCCGTCCACATTCGAACCGGTCAGAATGTCGTGGCGGCCAGGCGCGATCGTGGTGCCTTTCTCGTTCAGGGAGGTGTCGCGGCCGAGCAGGTTCTCTTCACTGTGCAGGTCGGCAATGCTCGCGGCAATCTGCACGCCTTTCGCGTTGACCCACGGTCCCCGGCCAATCCGATCGCGAGCGTGAACGGCCGGCTGCCCGGCCGTCGCGGGAGCACTGAGATACGCGCGCCACGTGCGATTGTCCTGACCGACGGCGGAGGCCAGCCGCTGGCAATGCGCATCAGCACCGGCCAGGCCGCCGAGGTTCGCACCGAATCCCCGGCCGACGCTGGTGACGAAGAAGGTCATGGTCCGAGCCCCTGGTGGGGGCTGCTGCGCGCGGGGCGCCGGCGGGCACAGCAGCAAGAACATCGTCAGACCCGCGATGTGTGTACGCATGCGGAGCACCAGAGGCGTGGCGGTCACATGCGCAGCGACGACAGCAGGAGGTTGACGATGCGTTGGGGGTCTTCAACCTCCAGAATCAACTTCTTGTATCGCTCGTGCGCCAACGACACGATGATCGTCTTCGCGGGATCGCGGACGTCCCAGAACACCAGCTCCCCGTGGTAGTAGAACGTGCCTGCGGCGAACAGACCGGGGACGTCGGTACCGAGCACCTTCCAGCCGTGCCACCATCGCCCGACCTGTTCGGGATCGAACTCTGCGTGAGTGATGTGTGTCAGCGGAATGTCGATCCGACTTCGCAGCGCCCACAGTCGGTCCAGGCCTTCGACTTCGAAGACTGCGCGGCCGTCCAAGACCGACACGTTGACCATTGCGGGAAGATTCTAACAGCTGCCGCCGCCGCACCGGGGCTGACGAAAGATCCTGATATTGACTCGTTGCATTGTGTATCACATCTGCTACGGCGACATGCAGAGCCTGCAGGTGATCGACGTCTTCGAGAATCAGGCCAAGCTCGACGCCTTCGGCGCGAAGCTCATGCCGATCCTGCAGGAGATGGGCATCGAGGCGAAGCCGACGATCTTCGAGGTCTACAACATCATCGAAAAATAGCGGCCACCTGCTGTGCCAGCTACTGCGATGAAGCAGGGCTTCCGAGTGGCAGCCTAACTCGACCGAGCGGCCGGATGTAAGATCTCCGGACTGCTCGACAGACGAGAAGGCCTGTAGCTGGAGGAGCGATGAGATTGTCGGTATCCCTACGCCTCTTTGCGATCGCGGTTCTTTCGGTGGTGGCCGGTGGCTGCGCCGCCACGCCACAGAGTGGGTCGGCGATTCCAGCTGGGATGCACGAAGTGAAACCGGTCTCGACCAGGCCGGCCTCTTCGGGCGCCGCCGCACCTGCCCGCGAGCTGACCGTCGCCAGGGGGCAATTCTTCTCCTACGCGCTGCCCGATGGTTGGCACGTCGGGGAAGACGGCCAGTTCGCGTTGAGCCTTGTCGCGCCGGACAACAAGGCCTTCACCGTCATGGTGGGCAACGCGGGTTCGCCCCCGAACTACCCTCCCGACGGGTTCGTCTACGAGAAGCTCATGGCGCTGCAGCCGCAGAATCTGCGGGTGGGCAGCCCCAGACGGGCCGCTCCAGTCGCGGGCTTCGCGCAGGCGTATGAATTCGATGTTGAGTACACGGCTCGCGGCGTGGCCATGCGTGGTATCGCGAAGTGTCACATCGCGCCCGCCTACGACAGCGCAACCATGGCGATGACCGCGGCGCTCACCGAGGTCAGCCAGTGGTCCGGGTACGCGTCCTGGTTGCCGCTGGTGGCTGACCAGATTTCAGCCGCCAACGGGGCGGCGTTCGGGATGCGTGGGGTCATGGCTCAGAACCTGAACAACTCCACGGCGTACGCGGAAGCTGCCCGGCAATACCGCGATTGGTCCCAGCGCAATTGGCAGCAGGTGACCAACGATCGCAACTCGTCCCAGGACAGGAACAATGCCGCGTTCCGCGAGAATCTGGGGGCCGTGCAAACCTATGTCAACCCCTACGATGCGCGGGTCCCGCTGGAGTTGCCCACGACCTACAAGTACTTCTGGGTCGAAGCCCAGGGCACGGTGCTCGGCACAGACGACCCCAGTGTCAATCCGAACAACGGTTCGACCAAGGAATGGAAGCAGATGTCGCGGCGTCAGCCGTAATGGATCCAACCAACCAAGGGCTGGCCCTTGATATCCCACGAAACATGTGAGCCCTTGGCTGGTGGCCTATTTTCTTTCGGCGCGCTCCGCGCGCCTGGGACCGCTATACGGCACTCCCCTCAATAGCACAACGGGACCACAATTCACGGGAACGAGCCGTATAGCGGTCCTGACAACGAGGAACTCGTGAATCTCACGCTCAGCACGGCCGACCGCACCGCTATTGACGCCCTCGTCGCGGCTCTCGAAGCGGCGTGGAATTCCGGAGACGGGGACGCGTTCGGCGCGCCGTTCGCCGTCGATGCCGACTTTGTCAACATTCGGGCAGAGCACCATCGCGGTCGTGCCGAGATCGCCGCGGGCCATGCGGCAATCCTGCGCACGATCTATGCGGGCAGCACGAACCACTACACGATCGAGACGGCTCGCCTCCTCCACCCCGACATGGCGCTGGTGCACGTGCACGCCGTGCTCGACGCACCGTCGGGCCCACTCGCCGGTCGCAATCGCGCCCTGTTCTCGATGGTGCTCGCACGAGTGGCGGAGGCATGGCAGATCGCGTCGTTCCACAACACCCTGCAGCCTCCGGCTGCCGACCGTCACTGAGTCTCGCGCCAGCGGCGGTTGCGTGCGATATTGATAGCTGCTCAAGATGCCGACACGAAGACGCCAACGAATTCCCGAGCGGCCGATCGGCAAGGGGTCGCGAGCGGTCAACCATTTCCGGCCTCACCCCTGGCACGGCCTGGACGTTGGTCCGAATCCACCCGAGGTGCTGAACGCGTACATCGAGATCACCCCGTTCGACTTCATGAAGTACGAAGTCGACAAGGTCTCCGGGTATCTGCGCGTCGATCGGCCGCAGCGCTCGTCCGCTCAGCACCCCACGCTCTACGGCTTCGTGCCGCGAACCTACTGCGGCGAGCGAGTGTGCGCGCTGGCGCCCGCGAGCAAACGCGGCGATGGGGACCCGCTGGACATTTGCGTTCTCAGCGAGCGCGCCATCGCCCGCAACGAGATCATCGTCAGGGGCCGGGTGATCGGCGGGCTGCAGATGATCGACGGGGGCGAAGCTGACGATAAGATCATCAGCGTGCTGGAAAACGACTACGTGTGGGGCGCGGCCCGCGACGTCGGCGACGTGCCTTCCGTGCTCGTGGAGCGACTTCAGCACTACTTCTTGACCTACAAACTGATTCCGGGTCAGCGGGCACGGGCGCGCATCGCCTCGGTCTACGGGCGCGCCCACGCCGTCAAGGTGGTGCGCGCGGCCATGGCCGACTATGACGACAACTTCGCGCTCTAGTAACCTGGTGGCCTGTTCTGCTGGTTTGTAAACCAACATGCAATCACGAAAACACTCCACCAGGGCGCCCGGACCGGAACACCGGCGGCAATTCGTGTCTCGACGGACATGGACGGACGGATTCGTTTTCCCTGCAAGGGTAACAGCAACACGGATGCGGGGTGCTCGACTCGGCGGCCCCAAAAAAAGGCGACTGCGCGATGCGGACATTTTGACCGGATCGCGCGCGAACGAGAGGGAGATGTGAAGATGAAGATGCAGCGAGCGGCGCTCTTTCTGGTGCTTGGAACGATCGCGGTGGTGGCCGTGCGGACCTCCGCGGCGGTTCCCGATCAGGTCAAGACTGAGATGGGTCTCATTGCCGGCACGGCGGCCACGACTCAGGAGTCGGTACGGTCGTTCAAGGGCATTCCGTTTGCCGCGCCGCCTCTCGGTGAAAACCGTTGGCGGGCGCCGCAGCCGGGAGCCAAGTGGGACGGCGTGCGCAACGGCGACGCATTCGGCGCGCCGTGCACGTCAGGGCCCGCCGCGGCCCGCGGCGGCGGCGGCGGTGGAGCGCGCGGTGGGGCCGGTGGACGTGGAGGTGCGGCCGCGCCTCCCGCGCAGGCTGTGCCCGCTGCGCCGCGGGAACCCGCGCGGAGCGAGGACTGCCTGTACCTCAACGTCTGGTCCAGTGCGAAGAGCGCCGGCGATCGTCGGCCGGTGATGGTCTGGATCTATGGAGGTGGCTTCACCGGTGGATCTGGCGGCCTGGCCTGGTACGACGGCGAGAACCTGGCCGCCAAGGGTCCGGTCATCGTGACGTTCAACTACCGCCTCGGCTCGCTCGGGTTCTTTGCCCATCCGGAATTGGTGAAGGAATCCGGACACAACGCCTCCGGTAACTACGGGATGATGGACGCGATCGCCGCACTCCAGTGGGTGAAGCGGAACATCAGCGCGTTCGGCGGTGATCCGAACAACGTCACCGTGGCTGGTGAGTCGGCCGGCGCGATCATGGTGGGCGCGCTGGTCGGATCGCCGCAGGCGAAGGGACTGTTCCACCGCGCGATTGCCCAAAGCGGCGGCTGGATGGGTCTGACGATGGCCCACATGCGAACGAGCGCCGCCGCCCAGGCCGACGGCGCCAAGGCGATGGACGCGCTCGGCGTCAAGACGATCCGCGACTTGCGCGTGAAGCCGCTCAACGAGCTGACTGGTCTGTCGGCGGGGGGCCTGGTGGTTGACGGGTACCTGATTCCGCAAGACGAGTCGATGACCTTCATGAACGGCAAGCAGAACGCCGTCGACGTCCTCACCGGGTCGAACAAGGACGAAGCGAACTTCGGCATTTGCGGACCCGGCGCCGGCGTGGCGGGTCGCGGCGGCCAAGGGATGACGACCGACGCGTTCAAGACCGCCGCGGAGCGCAAGTTCGGCGAGCTCGCGGCTCAGTACCTGCAGCTCTACCCCGCCGCGTCGGATGCCGACGCACAGCGCGCGGCGCATGAAGCGTGCGCCGACGAGATCACCTGGAACATGCGCCAGTGGGCCGCGGCTCAGTCCAAGCTCGGCAAGAAGGCCTACACATACTTCTTCACCCGTATTCCGACGCTGAACGGTCAGCCGTCGCCGCAGGGCGCCACGCACACCGCAGAAATCTCGTACGCGTTCAACAACCCCAAGGGCCAGCCGACGCAGACGTGGACCGACGTCGATACGAAACTCGCGGATGCGATGTCGTCGTATTGGGTGAACTTCATCACGAAGGGCGATCCGAACGGGTCTGGCCTGCCGCAGTGGCCACAGTACAAGGATCTCGCCACGAGCAAGGTCATGGTGCTGGGCGACACGCCGCAGGCGGAATCGGCGCCGGCGGTTGCGAAGTTGACCTTCTTCCAGTCCGCGTTTCAACGCATGCTCAAAACGTCCGGCGCAAACTGACGAAGCATCCCTTCTGATACAGGGGCACGTGTGGGTCGCGGACATCGAGGAGATCGGTTCTCGGTCCGCGACTCGGCACGCCGAGGCACCGCTCGAGCCCCCGGTCCACGAACCGAGCCCTCCTAGAGTCTTCCCCCGGACGGTCGATCACTGAACGTCATCCGAATGTGAAGTATGCGAGACGGCATCGCCAGGCCTCAGGCGCGGATCATGGCGACGTGAGGCCGATCGATCGACCGACCGACCGAGCTGATGAAATGGACCCACGACAACTGCTCGAATTCATGCGTGAGCACCGACTGGCCGTGCAGGCGTCCGTGTCCGCCGGAGGCCACGCGCAGGCGGCGATCGTCGGCGTCGCCGTCACCGACCGGTTCGAAGTCGTGTTCGACACGCTGGAGTCGACGCGCAAAGCCGTGAACCTGCGCAGCAATCCGAAGCTGGCGCTCGTCATGGGCGGAATGAATGACGGCGAAGAACGGACGGTCCAGTTCGAGGGCATTGCCGACGAGCCGTCAGGCGTCGAATTGGAGCGGGTCAAGCAGGCGTACTACAAAGCCTATCCAGATGGCCCCAGCCGGTTGAATTGGCCGGGCTTGATCTACGTGCGAGTGCGGCCAACGTGGATCCGGTACAGCGACTACAACAAGAATCCGCCGCACATTCTCGAGTTCACGGCCGACCAGCTGATGCTCAATCCATAACAGTCCGTGGAGTGCTCTGTGCCCGACGACTTGCTTTCCTCGCTGGTGCCGTTCTTTGGCTGCGTCAATCCCACAGACCCAGGCCGGTTTGCCACGTGTCAACGCCAGCAGCTCACGTCGCGAACCCGACGAGCCGGTTGACATGACTCGACGCGACGACCTGCTTCGCCTGCCCCCGGATCTTCCCGTGCCAGTCGACGACGGGATGGCGAGTCATCTGGTTGGTTACCCGGTTCCGTCACTCGCTCTTCCCTCGACAAGCGGGTCGCTCGTCGACCTTTCGACACTGACGGGACGTACGGTTGTCTATGGCTATCCCCGGACCGGCCGTCCAGATCAGGAGCCGCCGCAGAGTTGGAATCTGATTCCTGGCGCTCGAGGGTGCACTCCTCAATCGTGCGCGTTCCGCGATCACCATCGCGACCTTCAGAATCTGAACGCGCGTGTGTTCGGCCTGAGCACGCAGGACACTGAGTACCAGCGCGAGGTCGTCGGGCGGCTGCACTTGCCTTTTGCACTGCTCAGTGACGCGCGACTCGAGCTCGCTGCGGCCATGCGGTTGCCAACGTTTGAGGTAGAATCCGCGCGGCTTCTCAAGCGCCTGACGCTGATTATTCGCGATGGAACGGTCGAGCACGTCTTCTATCCGGTGTTTCCCCCGGATGCGAACGCTCACCAGGTCGTGCAGTGGCTGCTGACGCGCCAGTAAGGACCCGTTCAGGAATAAAGGTGGCAATTATGGGCGCCGAGGCGCCCGCCCGGCGAGGCGCAAGGAGCGCGCATACCGGGCGTATGTAAGCGACGAGCAACGAAGCCCGGCGGGATGCATCGGTGGCCAGAATGGCACCTTTATTTCTGAACGGGTCCTAAGATGGACGGGATGACTGCGTCTTCGGGAATGGCGACGACGTTCGACCTCGAGCAGGGTCTCTCCGTCCTCGAGCGCACACCGGGCACGCTGCACGCGATGCTGGGGACGCTCTCCTCTGCCTGGACCGATGCGAATGAAGGCCCGGAGACGTGGAGTCCGTACGTGATCGTGGGTCATCTCATCCACGGCGAGCGCACGGACTGGATCCCGCGTGCGCGCGTGATCCTCGCCCAGGGACCTGACCGGCACTTCCAGCCCTACGACCGTTTCGCCCAGTTCCGCGAGAGCCAGGGACGGTCGCTCATCGAGCTGCTCGACGAATTTGCCCGACTGCGGCTGAACAACCTGGCGACGGTCGCCGAATGGCGCCTGACCTCGGCGCAGCTCGCACTCGAGGGCGAGCACCCGGAGTTCGGTGCGGTCACGCTCCGGCAGTTGCTGGCCACGTGGGTCGCGCACGACCTCGGGCACGTGGCACAGATTGCTCGGGTGATGGCCAAGCAGTACCGCGAGGCCGTCGGGCCATGGCGCGCGTATTTACCCATTCTGGACCGTTGACGCCCTCACGCCGGCCGGCAGACCGTGCACTGGAGCCGAGCGCTAGGGTCAGCGCGCCGGCATTGGTCCTCTGGGGACGCCGCAGTGGCGTCGGGACACTCTATGGCGGCGACATCCTGCCGGTGTGGCGCGAGGCCGCAACCGAGGTCACGGGCGGTCCCCTGGAGACGGGTCACTACGTCGCCGAGGAGGACCCCAAGGCGGTGCTGGAAGCGTTCGAGCGTTTCTTCGGGTAGCGGCCACAGCGTAACGGGTCGCGGATCCTCTTCGATCTTTGCTCGAGGTTCACCACCGAGTCGTCATGGGCCGGGGATCACCCCGTCGCATGAAAACGTGAGCGCATACGAACTGCGTAGTGTCCGGCTTCAGCCGGACCGGGGACGTTTGCACCGAGACGACATTCCGTTCTTGGCTCGGCCGCCCGCCGACTTCACCGCGCTTCTGTCGCCCCGGTCCACTCTGCTTCATCGAAGACGTACCGCGCGTAGCGGTAGTCGCGGATGAACCGAATCCGCTCGTCGCGGAAGCGCACGAAGAGAAAGTAGACCGGCGGGTCCTCGGGCTGTTCGCGCGCGAGGATCGCGAGGCGGCCGTCCACTTCCCCGAGCTCCAGGCGCATGCCTTCCAGCCGTGCGTAGTTATGGAAGTAGCCGCCCACGTCCGCGGCGCCGCTCTTCTCGGTCATCCCGACCAGCTCGAGCTGGACGTCCTCGGCCAGCATCGCGCGCAGCGCATCGAAATCGCGCGCGTTGAAGAGCGCCACATACCGACCGAGCAGCGCGGCCTGGTCGTGTGGCAAGACGGGCGCCAGCCGCGCATCCCCCGCGGCGGCTTGCCGTCGAAGGTTCGCGCGTCCGCGATGCAGCGCGCCCTTGATCGACGGCACGCTGACGTCGAGGATCTCGGAGATCTCCTCGAGTGTGTAGGACAACACGTCCTTCAGGATCACGCAGCTGCGCTGCAGCGCCGTCAACCGCACGAAATGAGACAGCCCCCATTCCGCGACGTCGGCGGCGTCGAGCGGTGAGTCCTCCGTCTGCGCCGGCAGTTCGCCCTCCAGCGTCTCGCCGAACCGCACGTCGTAGCGGCGCAGGTAGTCGAGCGCCTTGTTGTGCGCCACGCGGAACAGCCACGCGCGCAGGTTCTCCACGTGCCCCAGCTGAGGTAAACGAAAGTACACCTTCGCCAGCGCTTCCTGGACGATATCCTCGCCGTCCACGGCGGAGCCGGTCATCCGAGCGCAGTAGCGCAGCAACTGCGGCCGCACGTCGGCCACCAGCACGTCGAAATCCGCCCGCGCTTTGGCCAGCGCCTCGAAATCCATGGTCACTCCCGGCGCCGGCAGCCCGGCGTCAGCGCACGTGTCGTCCACCGATGTTCAGGAGACGATTCACGAGCGCGAAAAGATTCGGGGTCGGGGCCGCATCCTTTTGACCCGGCCGTTCGTCGTGCCCATGACGCAGATTTCAGGAGGATTCGTCATGGACGCATTGCTTCGACCCATCATCGCTCTGCACGGAGTCTCGAACAGCATTTTGGCCACAGGCATCGGCGATCTGAGCGATCAAGACGCGAAGGCCAGGTCGCGCGGCGGTACCGGGCCGTCGATTGCCTGGACGATCGGGCACCTCTGTCACTACAAGATGAAAGTCCTGGAGTTGCTGGGCCAGCCTCGCGAGAATGCCTTTGCCGCCCAATTCGAACACACGCCGGCGAGCGACGGCGCGGACTATCCGCCGCTGGCAGACCTGGCGGCGAGCTTCTCGGCACTGAACGGCGACCTCTGCACCGCGCTCGCTTCGTCTGTCGATCGGCTGGAGGCACCCATGCCCGGTGGCGGGCCGCACGACGAGAAGCGCATTCTGGATACCGTCCTGTTCCTGACGTGGCACGAGGCGTATCACATCGGTGCCATTGGCGCGATCCGACGCGAGCAGGGACGCAAGGCTATCGCGGAACTCGTGAGGGGATCATGATCACAGCAAAAGGCACCGCCGCCGATCCGTGGGTACTGAAGACGCCGCCACTGACATCGGCGTTCACGATGCACCGCGACACGATCGACGGTACCGAGATGTTGATCTGTACCGTGGGGAAGACGGTACTGCACTACGAATACCGCTGCCTGAACGACCTTCACGCGATGCTGAAGGCGCATGGGGATTGGATTGAGCTCGGGTCCGCCGACGAGCAGAAACCGGCAAAGCCCGGCACCGTCGAGGCGTGGGGACGCTCGCCGAAGAATCCCGTCGGAGGCTGGTACGGCCGGAAGAAGGGCTTGCGTGGGCGATTCGGGATGTACGTCCCACCGCTGATGGAGGCGCTCGGCATGGCGGAGGTTGAACACAACCCGCGGAACAACCGCATGCGAGCCATCCAGTCTTGAGGAGTTACCGCATCAAGGGGACGCTCAGGGACGCCGCCGCTGCCCGGTCGGCCGTCGTCGCTATCGACGGGTCGCGGACGACGCCGAGAAACGGCTGATGAAGATATGCCGTCGCCCAGCGCTCGGTCGTCACGCCGCGGTGGCGCAGGACCGTGCCGGCCGGATCGAAGAACCACTCGCCGAGGGGCCGATTGCGCTCGCTCTTGTCGAACCAGCCCCACGGTGGCCGCGCTTTGTTCTGACCGCCCGCGACACCGCGAAGAGCGGAGCCGATCTTCCCAATACGGACCTGGCGCGGTGCGACGGTCGGTACGCCGCCTTTCCCAAGAGCGACCACGACGATCGTCCGCGTGCCGTAGTCGACGGCCTCGCCAAAGCTGTCGTTCTCGCCGGTGGAGGCGGCCTTCCAGAACGTCGTATACAGCGGCAGCAGGTCGTAGCCGATCGTTCCGGACGCATTCGTCTCAGGGTCCTCCGCGGCGCCGGCAAATCGATACACGAGCAGGTTCGTCGGCCTGCCCTCGACGCGCAGGCGGTCGGTCAGCAGGTCCTTGACCTTCGCGACGCTTTTCATCTTGGCGAACCGGCTCTTCTTCGGGGCGTCCTCGTCGTCGTCCGGCGACGCCGTAGAGTCGCCCGCGCCTCTGACCGGCTGACCACTGAACGCTTCGATTCCGTGCCCCTGGGCTTCCACGTAGAGCAAGGGGTGCTGATCGTCGAGACGTAGCGGTGCCGCCGCACCCGCACCTGATTCCGGCGCGAAGCGCAGATACTGGTTGTGGGCCATCGTTTCGACGAACACGACGCGCGCCGACTCGAGATCGGGACCGCGCTTCCCGACCACGACGAGGCAGCCTTCGAGGTCGTTCTCGTGGGAGAGGACCAGATCGTCCAGGACCCCGCGCGCCCTGATGGTGCCGCCAACGGTCGTCCCTTCCCGGATGGTGCCGCTCAGGAACCGTCCGGTTTTTTCGCCGCCCTTCCAGTCGCGTGGATGAAACGCCGCGTAGTGGATGAAGTAGTGGGTGGGCGTTTCGCTGACCGAGTAGTAGACGTACGCCTTCAGGCGGTAGCGCGTGTCGACCGCGTGCTGCCAGTTGTTGTCGCCATGCCAGTCGCCGTCGAAATCGAAATTCGTGATGTAGTCGAGACGTTCCCGGCCGATGAGGCCTTGGTAGAAGTGCGGAGCGAAACGTGCCGCGATGTCACGGTCCACTTCCTCCCAGCTCTTCACGACGGGCGACGGCTCCGCGCGACTCGTTGGAGCCGGAGCAAGATGTTGATGAACCGGGATGAAACGATAGGCAACAGCTAATAGGACCAGAACGCCGGCCGCGGTCAGCACCCACCAGGCGCGTCTCCTCTGGACCAACGGTATTACCACAGGTTAGTCAGGCATCAGATCATACCGTTGCGCACGCCCGATCGGGAAATTATCGCGGAAACGCGGGCATTGCGACGCTGGCCGCCGCGTCCCCTGATATCAAGGGATGCAAAGGTCAACCACCGAGGTCACCGAGACCACCGAGTCGTCATGAGCGGGGCGCACCCCGTAGCATGAAAACGTGAGCAGGGATTCACCGGCCGAGCCAAATAGAACGGGCGATCCGACTCGACTTTCGGCTCGAGCTGCCCCTACAATCCCGCTCATGAAGACAATCCTTGTCGCGCTGACGGCGTGCCTGATCTCCGTGTCCTCGTCTGCCGAGGTGCTCCGCGTCGAGGTCACCGAACGGCAGGACATCCCCGAGTACGGCTACGAGCAGATCCGGGGCAAAGTGTACTTCGCGATCGATCCGAAGAATCCTGTCAACGCCGCCATCGCGGATCTCGACAAGGCGCCGAGAAATGCCGACGGTCTGGTCGAGTTCTCAGCCGACCTGCTCGCCATGTGGCCGAAGATCGGCAACGGCAATAACGTCGCGCTGGTCGACGTCGTGAACCGCGGCGCGACGACGGCGTTCCGGCTGAATCGGACGGCTGGAGCGAATCTGGTGGGCGACGGCTTCCTGATGAAGCAGGGCTTCATGATCATCGCCATCGGATGGGAGTTCGACATCGCTGCGCGAAACGGCGCCATCCGCGTCAACCTACCCGTGGCGACCGAGAACGGGGCGCCCATCACCGGAATCGTCCGGGCGCCCTTCACTCCTGATCGCCGCGACCCGAATTACACCTTGACCGATGTGGCGGCCTATGCGCCCGCTGACCCGGATGATCCCAGCGCGACGCTCACGGTGCGCGACGGCCTGTCGGCGACGTTCGAAACCATTCCCCGCAGCGACTGGAAGATCGCCGGCAACATCGTCACGATGGCGCGCGGGTTCGAGCCGGGCCGCAACTACGAGATCAGCTACAAGGCCTCGAGCCCGCCGATCAGCGGGCTGGGACTCGCGGCGGTGCGCGACATCACGTCGTTTGCCAAGCATCAGGCGCAGAAACGAGCGCAGTACGCGATTGGGTTCGGCGTCTCGCAGAGCGGCCGATTCCTGCGCACATTTCTCCATGCCGGCATGAACACGGACGAAACCGGCCGCCAGGTGTTCGACGGCGTCATGGCGCACATCGCGGGCGGCGCGCGCCTGGACGTCAACCGCCGCTGGGCGACGCCGACGGGCCTCGGCACTCACGCGGCGACGGCGTTTCCGTTCTCCGACATCGCGCAGAAAGATCCGGTGAGCGGCGTCACGGACGGCCTGCTCGACAATCCGCGGGCGCGAAAGAATCAACCGAAGATCTTCTACACGAACACCGGCGTCGAGTACTGGGGCGGCGGACGATCGGCGGCGCTGATTCATACGACCGCTGACGGCGCGAAAGACATCGCGCTCCCTGCAAACGCGCGGACCTATTTTTTCGCCGGCAACCAGCACGGACCGGCCGCATTTCCGCCCCCTGACGGACAAGGCCAGCAGAAAGCGAACCCGACCGACTACTGGTGGAGCATGCGCGCCCTTGTCGTCGCCATGCAGAAGTGGATCACGGACGGGACGATGCCACCGGCGAGTCAGTATCCGCAGCTGTCGAACGGCACCCTGGTGAAGGCGTCGGCGGTCGCGTTCCCGGCCATTCCCGGCGTGCAGTCGCCGAAAACGCTGACGGCAGGCCTGCGCATGTCGAGCGAGCTCGCGCCGGGGAGCCCGGGGGCGGGAGCGCCGTTGCCGCTGCTGGTGCCACAGGTGGACGCCGACGGCAACGAACGGGCGGGCGTCCGGCTCCCGGAAGTCGCCGTCCCGCTCGCCACCTACACGGGCTGGAACTTCCGCAACCCGAAGATCGGCGGCACCGCGCAGCTCGTGGCGCTGCTCGGGTCCTACATTCCCCTTGCGCAGACGAAGGCCGATCGCGACGCTTCCCGTGATCCGCGGGCATCGATTGCGGAGCGGTATTCATCGAGAGAGCAATACCTGGACAAGATCGGCAAGTCGGTCAACGCGCTCGTCAAAGACGGCTACCTCCTGGCAGGCGACGCGCCGGCCCTCATCAAGCGTGCCTCCGAGCACTGGGAGTATGCGCACGCCCCGAGGAATTGAATACTCCATCACGTCCCTCTCGAGTGCGGCGCGCGACTTCCGGCTTTCAGAGGCGCGATGTTCAGTAAGGACCCGTTCAGGAATAAAGGTGCCAATTATGGGCGCCGAGGCGCCCGCCCGGCGAGGCGCAAGGAGCGCGCATACCGGGCGTATGTAAGCGACGAGCAACGAAGCCCGGCGGGATGCATCGGTGGCCAGAATGGCACCTTTATTTCTGAACGGGTCCTAAGTCCCGGAACCCGCCCATCGTCGGTCGCAGCGATGCTTCAATAGCGAACGGGCGCGCTCGACGGCTTGAATGAGCAGCGTCAGGTCTTCATTGTTCGCGCGAGGGCAGGATTGCATCTGCTGTCGTGCGGGCACCAGGCGCACCGGTGGACGCAGTGGTTCAAGGGCAGGGTGCGACTCGGCAGACGCGAGCTGAAGCCGTGTCGGTGCGACATCCCGGTCATGTTGGCGTCGGGCCGCGCAGGACCGCTTCTGGGAGTGAGGTGTCGGCGCTTCGTCGGAGGTGTCGGCGTCAAGTCGTGTTTTCATTGGGTTTCTCACCAATTCAGCGTTGCCAGTCTCACCGATCCGTCGTTGCCGACCCGCGAGCGTCCTCTGCCCTCGATAGATTGCATTCGATGTGCCATCACTCTCTCCGCTGCCCTGCCGCCTACATTGACAACGTCAGACACGGCCGCGGCGAACAGCCCGTGGTGAACGTCTGTCTGCATTCGATGGGCGATGCATCCTCGCTGGCGGCGACTGAAGCGCTCTGGCATGGTGCGCGCAAGCATGTCGGCGCGGCGCCCGGGCGGCGGCTCCCACACGGCGCCGTGAGAATGCCGGTGCGACCGTCACCCCGGGGCAAACGCATGAATGGCGGCGGCCCGTCCAATTCCCGACAGCCCCGTGACGGAGCCTCCTCGGCAATCGGGACCGAGCCTGCTCTCCCCTAGAGCGGGGACGACGCGGGTCGCCCGACGCACCGAGGCGTGTCTCCCTGTCGGCGATTTTTTTGGCGGGACCTGGCAACGAAAGAAATGGTCAGAGCACCGGGAAGACCCGGAGGAGGAAGAGACGAATCGCGGCGCAACGTCGGGCCTCAGTTATCGGGCAGGTTCGAACAACTCGATGGGGTTGCCATCAGGGTCCTCCACCTGGATCTGCTTCCCGCCAGGACCCGTCTCCATGTCGTTCCGAAAGCGAAGGCCCGCCTTCTTCAAGGCGTCAATACAGGCTGGGAGGTCGGTCACCCGAAGCACGACGCGGTTCCATCCGCCAGGCTCCTGCTGCTGTCCGTTGGGCATCGGCCGAGAGCCGGACGCTTGCGGACCACTGAGCAGAATCTGCGCGTCACCGAGCGAGACGCTGGCGAACGCGGGCAGTTGTTGATGTACCACGGTGAAGCCGAGGTGTGTCGTGTAGAACGCGACCGAACGCCCCACGTTCTTCACTTGATAGCGAACGCCGTGCACGCCGTGCACGAAGGGATGCCTTCCGGTCTGCTTCTCCTGAGCGGTCGTTGAGGTTTCAGGCTCGGTCATCATGGGTCTTCTCCGATCGGCCCCGTCACGTCACGTAGTCGAATATCGACTACGAATGTGCGGTGCTATCATGAGATGGTATGCGAGATCCAGTCGTTCGTGAATTCCTTCTCGCCTTCTGGAAGATTCACATCCTCCACCACGCCGCGGAACAAGGCATCTATGGTCAATGGATGCTCGAGGAGTTGCACCACCACGGCTATCGTCTGAGTCCGGGGACGTTGTATCCCATGCTGGCGCGGATGGCCCAGCGCGGCTGGCTGCGCGCGACAGAGCCGAAGCGATCCAAGGCGGCGCGCATGTACCGGCTCACGCCACGAGGACACGACGTCCTCCAGCAGGTCCTCGATGCTCTTGATGAACTGTATCGCGAAGTGGGCACGCATCGGCCGAAGCCGCGGCGCGCCTCGAGAGCCAAGCCCCCGGCTCCGAAGCGCGGCCATCGACCCACGTCGTCGCGGTAGGCACGGCGCGCCACTCCTGCGCGCAGGTTGACAGCTCCGACGCAGTGCCGCATATTACGGATTTCGTAGACGTTACTCATACACGATATTCGGAACTCATAAGTACGTGGTCTCCACCGGCTGATGGTCTCGAGAACCGAGTGGGAGTCCGATTGCCCGGTGTGCCGGACGCCCGGCGGCGAGTACCCGTAGGCGTCAAGAGGAGCTCTAGTGAGACGTTCGATCGTCGGTCGCGGAGGCGGTGTGAATCTGCTGACCACGAGGCGGGGTGTCCGCCTCTTGACCTTGGCCGCATGTCTCGGCGCACCAGTCGGGCTGTGGGCACAGGCGCCGTCGGCTGGACCGGTCGCAGGAACCCAGCCGTTCACATTCGAGCAGGCCTTGCGGTACGCGCTCGAGCACTATCCGGCCGTGCGCGCGGCGCTCGAAGAGATCACTGCATCGAACGCCGCCATCTCAGTCGCCAAGGCCGCGTACTTGCCACGACTCGACTCCCTCTGGCAGACGAATCGCGGCACCGCCAACAATATCTTCGGCCAGGTACTGCCGCAGGCGGTCATTCCGGCGATGTCCGGTCCGGTCCTTCCGTCGGCGTCCGGCGGCAGTGTCTGGGGGAGCGCCGCGGGAGCGCTGTTCTCCTGGGAGCCATTCGACTTCGGCCTTCGTCACGCCACGGTCGCCGGCGCCGACGCTGCGGTGGCTCGTGCGCGCGCCACCGAAGCGCTGACACAGCTCGATGTTCAGATTGCGGTCGGCACGGCATTCCTGAACGTCGTGGGCGCCCAGCGCGCGGTGGCGGCGCTCCAGGCGGATGTCGATCGGCGGGACCTCCTGTCGCGCGCGGTCCACACCCTGGTGGATAACCAGCTGCGGCCTGGGGCGGAAGCATCACGGAGTGACGCCGAGCGCGCCGCCGCGCAGACCCGTCTGATCCAGGCCCAGCAGTCCGTCACGCTGGCGCAGATTGCGCTGGCGCGCGTGTTGGGCGTCACGCCTGGCCCGGTTGCGATCGAGACGACGACCTTGATCGATCGCCTGCCAGCCGAGGTGCCGGTCGACGCGTCGGCCGCCGGTCCGACGACGCATCCCCTGACACAGGCTCGCAAAACGGCAGTCGACGTCGCTCGAGCGCAGGAAGACATTCTGTCGCGCACGGATTGGCCTCGCGTTTACTTTCAGTCCAGTGTGTTCGCGCGCGGCAGCGGCGCGAATGCAAACGGCCAGCTTGATGGAGGGTTCTCGGGACTTGGTCTCGACCGCGCCAACTGGGCGGCCGGCCTGCAGGTGATCTTTCCCAACGCCTTCGACTTCACGAGCCTGCGCGCTCGGAAGGCGGCCGCGGCGGCGGCAGCGCGCATCGAGACCGCGCGCTACGACGAAGCGATCCTCACCGTGACGAGTGAGCAGCAGGCGGCCGCCGCGATGGTCCAGGCGGCCCGCGCCGTCGCCGCGAATACGCCCGTGCAGCTTGCGGCGGCCCGGCAAAGTGAAGCACAGGCGGGCGCGCGCTACCAGGCGGGGCTGGCGAGCATCGTCGAAGTGGCCGATGCGCAGAGTCTCCTGGCGCAAGCCGAAGTGCAGGATCAGCTCGCCCGGATCGATGTCTGGCGCGCCCTGCTGGCGCAGTCGGCCGCGCACGGCGCGCTGTCGCCGTTGGTGTCGCTGCTCAACCCGTCCGCAGGAGCTCGTTGACCCATGTGGCTGATCCGCACCGCCCTGCGTCGTCCCATCACCATCCTCGTCGCGGTGATTGCTGTCGCCCTGACGGCTGTTTTTGCCGTCAGCCGGATGCGAGCGGACATCTTTCCGGATCTCGATTTGCCCGTGATCTATGTCGCGCAGCCGTACGGCGGGATGAGTCCGGCGCAGATGGAAGGGTACATCACCTACTACTACGAGTACCACTTCCTCTACG